>JAGHVD010000038.1 GCA_018064475.1 Candidatus Scatonaster coprocaballi | reverse complement strand
TACTACGGCCACATGACGATGCCGATGATAACAAGAAGGATAAAGAGATACTGCAGTTTCGAGAGTTTCTCCTTCAGGAAAATGCGTGAGAGCAATACAGACACGATGCAACCGGACGAGATGATTGGTGCGGCAATTGCGCCGTTTCCGCTCATTGCATATACGTAGGTGAACTGACCGCCGGTCTCGCAAATAGCCGCGAGGATCTTGTCTCGCTGCGTCGGCAGTTCGAACCGAACACCCTTCGCTTTGATAAAGATCAGCAGAACGATAGCGATCAGGAAGAATGTCAGCTCGTAGCTGATGTTGGCCATGTCTTCAATGTTCTCTTCCGTCACATGCACCAGACGTGTCGTGTCCATCTCGAGATACGTGATATCGAGGAAACTTCCGAGCGCATCAAGGAACGCGTAGCAGAATGGCATGGCAAAAGCAACCGCCGCCATGCGTTTGCCGAGTTTCTTCCTTCGGTCTGTCTCCCCGCTTCTTTCGAGGAATCCGACACCCAAGATACCCGCCACGATCACCATAATAGCAATGGCCGATACATGGTCGATGCTCTCTTTCAGAATCAGTGCACAAAGAAGCGCACAGATCGCACCGGACGTATTCTCGATCGGATCGGAGATCGACTCTTCCACAAATCGCATACCGAAGTACGAGAGGGCCATGGAAAGGATATAACACGCAGAAACCGGCAGATAGTGGTAGAGGTTCGAGAAGTCAAAATCCAGTCCCTGGATAAGAATCGTCAGAATCGCGTGTGCACCCATCACAAAGCCGACACACACTGTGATCTTCAGGTGTGCATACTTCTCATCCGGACGCGCACCTTTCTTATAGAAAAGCTCTGCCAATCCCCAGATCAGCGTCGTTGCTATCGTAAATACTATCCACATACGGCGTTCTCCAATCTCATTCAGCGCCATTACGCTCGAAGTTTCTCTACTCGGCCAGCAAACATTGTTTCTTTTCTGATGACCAAAACGTCAATAGAATATCATATTTCTATGATTTTTGTAAATTCATAACATCTACAAAATGAACGGAATCACACAAGTTACGATTCCGTTCACATTGCACGCATTAATCATGTCGCAACAATATTTTGAAACTTTTTGATTACTTGACCAACGTATATCCGTCTTGTTCCATCGCTGACAACAATTTCTGGGTGGAATCGAATCCTTCGACTGTCATCAAATAAGAGTCAGTATAACCATACTCTCTCATATACATGTAACCATTGAGTCCAGCCTCATCATATGCAACCTTGAAAGTCCCGTCTGAAGTATACTGCGGTTCGGGGATCTTCACAAAGGTATAGGCCGTTCCTGCATGACCATCGATGACGAAATCGATCTGATACGCAGCGACGATGTAATTTCTGGTACCGTAGTAAGTCTCCTCATTCTTTACGCTCACATAAAGCGCGTAGGGAGTAACCGTCAGTTGGTAATCATCGGTACTATCGCTGATTTCATTTCCCCAAGAACGTTCGACCTCTGCGATGCAGAAATCTTGGATCGCCTGAGCATCCGGTTCTAAGATCTGGGATGGTGCCATAACCAGCGTATCCAAGCCCGAAACAGTATAAGTATATGAATCCGACGTAAACTTGTACCCACTTTTCTCGTTTACCGTGATCGTAATGACGTCGCCGTTCGAAAGATTCTCACTCTTATCTGCCTGGTAGACGAACCGTCCACCTGATTCACTATAGATCTTCTTGATCTTGCCATAGGGTGCCTTGCCTTCCAGTACCACCTTCATGCGATTGAAAGGATCTGTCTCTGTGGGCGCGGCAGTTGTGCTTCGGGAGGAAGTTCTCCGTTTGGCATTACTAAAACCAGCAATGATTGAAGTGGCCACACACCCAACGATGAAGAAGACAATGACCGCATAGACGATCAGGACGATCTTCTTGGCCTTCTGCACATTTCGATTGATCTGAGCCTGCTGTTCCTGAACTTGAGAAGCAAAACTCGAATACACATTGGATGTATTCGTATTCTGCGGATTGGCATTCTGATTGTTGGCGTTCTGATCCTCTGCAAAATACAGTTTCTTCCCGCAGAACTGGCAGACCACTGCCTTCTCTTGCGGCACCACTTCCATATCTGCGCCGCAATTGGGGCAGGTATAGGAATAGAATCGATTTCCCTGATTCTCGCTCATGAGTTCTCCTCTACGTGAAAGATACGAGTCATTACTCGACCCACTCTACCTCATCGAACTTTACTTTCGTGCCGAAAGCCTTCTCAATCAGATCATCAACGCCATTTGGCGCAATGATATAGCAGACTGATGCGATGATTGCCTCATCGCCGGAAGATATAAAACAAACGCCAAAGTACACATCATCACGAGTTGTAGGTACCAGCCAGACCTGATTATCGATCTCGTGGTCCGGTACATAGGTTCTGGTATATTGGATGATAGAAGATGCCGTCAATATCGAAGCACCATTGGAAGCATTTAGGATGCTCATCGCACCGGAACAGAATCGGGCCGAAATATAATCCTTATATTCTTCTTTGAAGTTCTCCAGATCCTCGCCCATCGAATACTGTACGATCATCTCCAACTGGTCGCCATCAAGGACAATGATCTCTTTGTTCTTATCAATATTTGCGCGAGACCAATCATCGCAATATGTGTTCAGTTCCTTATTTCCCATCGCGCGGATAAATCGCTCATCTGAAGACATTTCTGTCAGAAAAGTAACCATTTCTTCCGCCTTCGGCTGAAGATACTTCTTCTGAGAGAATTTCTTCTTACATCCGCACAGGCCGAGCATCATCGCAGAAGCCAATACGATTGCCAATACTTTCTTCATATTCAATTCCTCCATTCGTCAATACAACGACAGTTATTCTTTCTTTTTCTGCAAATATTATACTCTATCTTCAAAGAATCTAACAGAAAATTCACCTTCAAGCTTACAAATCATCCCTTCAGCATCGCCTTTTCTCACATTCTTGGCAAAAACAGTTATAATATGAACAAAGTCCAATCAAAGAAGGAGAGATTGCAATATGTGTAAGGCAGAAGGTTCCCGTCAGGAAAGATCCCCTATTTCAACTGAAGCGCGCAACGCTTTCATGCAAATTGCGATCGACGAAGCACGAATCGGTATTCACCACAACCACGGCGGACCTTTCGGTTCCGTCATCACAAAGAATGGTAAGATCGTCGGTCAAGGACATAACATGGTCGTCAAGAACAACGACTCCACCTGTCACGGTGAGATTGCAGCCATTCGGAATGCCGAACAGAACCTATCCACATTCGACCTTTCCGGCTGTGAACTATACACCACCGGCGAGCCTTGCCCGATGTGTCTGGCCGCCTGCAAATGGGCGAACATCGAGAAAGTGTACTACGGCTGCACCATTGAGGACAATTCCATCATTGGGTTCCGTGACAAACCGTTAGATGACATGTTTGGCGGCAGAAGTGCTTTTGCCGATTATTTGGTAGAGATGGACCGTGAAGCCTGTCTTCAACTCTTCGAAGAGTACAATCACCTCAACGTCACCAAGTACTGATTTCCCATAGATCGAGCAAATCACCATTGGTCCCGCAGAAGCGTCTTCCCCACTTACAGATACTGGAGAATCTCTTCGACCGTTTCTGCAATGTGTGTCGCGCCGGCGTTCTCTAGTTCTTCGCGGGTTCCAAATCCGTACAGTACGCCAATAGAATCGATGCCTACCTTCGCCGCGCCTTCTGCGTCAAAACGGGTATCGCCGACCAAAACAACATCCTTCTTGTCTGGGTTGCCCAACTGCTCGAGGCAATATGCAACCACTTCGTCTTTCGTACCACGCTTCTCATCCATGGTCGCACCGGCCACGAAGTCGAAGTAATTCAGAAATCCGAAATTCTCAAGGATCTGCAGGGTGAATTTGTCTGGTTTGGAAGTCGTCACCGCAACCTTCCTGCCAGATTCCTTGATGTGCGAAAGAAGTTCTGCGATGCCTGGATAAGGCGTGTTCTCGAAGAGTCCACGGACCGAATAATACGCACGATATCTTCGGATGGCTTCCGCACACTGTTCTTCATTGAATCCGAAAAACTTCGAATAAGAGTAGGCCAGCGGCGGACCGATGAACTTCCGAAGTTCTCCGCGGTCCGCAACTTCGATTCCCATCTCCGATAGAGACTTCTGAACTGCCTTGGTAATGCCCTCGCTGGAATCCGAGATGGTTCCATCTAGGTCAAATAACACATACTTATACATTGATTCTACTTACCTTCCGTATCTTTAGAAAAACCATTCAGCGGATGAAATTTGTCCATGCGTGCGGTTCTACTTCCGGAAGTCCATACTTCTCCTTACCCAGCGCAATGCTCTTCATGAGGAAGGACATGTTCCGAGCAATCACACGCATATTCTGAAGGCCTTCTTCGTCCTTCGAAGCTTCGCCCGGTGCACCACCGTGTACACTGTTCCAGTATTGACCGGAAGCAACCGGCATCCCGCTGATAGTGAAGTACTTATTGATCACATCGAAGGTTGCTGTTGTACCGCCTCTTCTTGCAGAACATACGCAGGCTCCAACTTTCATGCGCTTATCAAAATGTGTCGAATAGAAGAGTCGGTCTAAGAAAGCAATCAGTGTCGCATTCGGAGAAGCGTAGTACACTGGACTTCCGAACACGATGCCATCGCAAGATTCAAACTTCGGCGCGACTTCATTCACCATATCATCGAAGACACATTTACCGGTCTGTCCGCATTTTCCACAAGCGATACAGCCGCGGATATCTTTGTTCCCAATGTGGATCATCTCCGTCTCGATTCCTTCTTCGCGGAAGATCTTCTCCATCTCCTGAAGTGCAACACTCGTATTTCCAGTCCCTCTCGGGCTACTATTGATCAACAACACCTTCATGGTTCTCACCTCGAATTATTAAACTTGCAACCATTATACCATTCCTCTTGTTCGCGCATCACCCTTCCCTTCCATCATCAATTCCCCTTCCGGAATTGATATTCTCTGAAGAAATATTTACAATATTTACGAAGTTACGGCATACTCGTCGAATCAGACTTACCCAGTTGAAAGGAATGCGCTTCGAAGCAAAGATGACCGATCGATTCAAAGACTACAAAGCTTGTACCATCAGAGACCTTGGTTTCCATGCACCGACTGCAGCGGATGAAGCCCTCATCGCCGACTACTGCAAACTCCGCAGATCTGAAATCATTGGACTTGCCATCTGTGGTGCTATCGCCCTCTTAACGCTCATCTCTTCTTTTACACAAATCGGTCAGAGCATCACGGGATTTGTCATCACGTTGATCATCGCCCTATCGATTTGTGGTTTGGCCTGGCTTCTGTTCGGCTATAAGAAGATTCACGCAGTCGGCGTCATCCACGGTCGCATCGATGCGCCGCATCAGACCCACAGTGATCGACACGGACGTCCTTTCGAAGATGGCGAATACACACTATGCGTATTTGACGAGACCAAGCAGAAAGTCGAAGATACTGTCCTTCCCACGATTCTCCTTCCCAAGAACAGGGATGTCCGCATTTCCCGTTCGATTCGTCCGGAACCAGGTACAGACATCATGGTCGTCAAGGTTCACATCGACCGCTACTTCATTCTCTACCCCGAGTACTATCACGAACAGCAGCGTACCAAGACCAATGGACTAGCCACCAACAACCACGAGACGGACTACAGCAACTAACCGTTCTCGCGCACCGTCCTGGTGCAAGTCGGCATCAGAAGTCGTATCGGTCATCCGGGCCTTCATCCTCTTCATCCACAATAATGACTTCATCATCACCGAAGTCGTCGCCCATACCAAAGGAATAGATGTCATCCTCCGTCTCATCGGATTCATCGTCATCCCCCCATCCCATGAACTCGACATGAAGCGTATCCTCGTCTTCACCGAATAAGAGGCCCTCGATTTTCGTCGTGACCTGCACAAGGAAAAACATCAGAGACGTCGCACGTGCACACTCTGCAGGAGTATTCGACTTCTCCTCCAGCATTGCTGCCATCTCATCCAAGGCGCGCTCCTCAGCATTCTGAAACTGTTCATGTGTTACTTTAAGATTTACATTCTTCTTCATTTGTCATTCCTCCATATAGTAAGATTAAATCCTTGTTTCTTTCAGAAGGCCCCACGTCTTTGTTTCAAGCTCTTTCACGCTTGTCGCATCGCTTCATTGTCTAGAGTATACATCGACCGCAGTACCATAAATGGTACACGCAAAAAGACCGTCTCATGGTTAAATGTAATACTAAATTAGAGAAAAACTGAAAATTTACTCTTACAAACTGAATATTTACTTTTACAAATGCAGATTTGCGTTAGATAATTAGGATA
>JAGHVD010000006.1 GCA_018064475.1 Candidatus Scatonaster coprocaballi | reverse complement strand
AATCCTTGACAGTGAAGATAGTACAGTTCTTTGATTTGCTTAATACTTAATCTCATACAAAAACCCCCAAAGTTTTTGTCTAACTTTGAGGGTTCACTTCACATCAGAGGGGCTTTCTTTTTGCAAAGTGAAGTTTTAGCTAGGACACGCAGGAACGGATACATCTCAGGCTGTATCACAAAACAGTACAATTGTTTCTGCATTTCTTCCCATTCAACAAAGCAGTATTGCAAAACGGTAAAGAAAAATAGTTTTTAGATTTCTTCTGAATTAGCAAGTGTTTTTTATGTCGCGCGAAAAGAATAATGTTATAATATACCGAGTTGAGATAGGCATTGAGACAATGTCAATGAACTATTTTTCAATACTCATTAAGGAGAACTCAATATGAAAAAACGAATGTTTAGCTTGCTACTCTGTATCGTGATGGTGCTGGTGCTTATACCGACTGCGGTATTTGCTGACAGTCTTCCTGCGCTGAATGCCACCATTTCCAATGGTGTTCTGAGCTGGGATTCCCTATCGGGTGCAGATGTATATTTCTGTAACATTGGCAGCGGTGGTAAAAGCTGGGGTGGCAATGTTTCCGGAACGTCAGTTGATCTGAACAGCAAATGTGCGAACAGCGGTTTCACAACCGGGTATTATCCTGTAACCCTATTTGCAAGGGATTCCTCGATGCAACAGATTTCTGAAATATGGTCAGATACATTCTATTATGATTCTACGCAGGGAACTCTTGATAAGCCGACAAATCTTAAAGTTGAAGGCACAACCTGCATGTGGGATGCTGTCACTAATGCAACCTCTTATACTGTGGCATTTCAGGATAGCGAAGGCCGTTCTTATGGAAGTGCACCTGCTAATGATTCTCAATATACCATTAACCCGTATACTACCTCTCTTATAGATGGACAGAGCTATAAATTCACAGTAAGAGCACATGGAAATGGCTATGAGGATAGTGTAGATGCTGTAAGTGACTTCTTTACATATAACAAGCCTTCTAACACCGTGCTTCTGCAGAATGTCACCATTTCCGGCGTTATTCTGAGCTGGGATGCCCTATCTGGTGCGGCAGTATATGTCTGCAACATTGGAAGTGGTAGTAAAAGCTGGGGTGGCAATGTTTACGGAACCTCAGTTGATCTAAAAAGCAAATGTGCAGACAGCGGTCTCGCTGCCGGAGATTATCCTGTAACCCTGTTTGCAAGGAATTCCTCAAATGAACAGATTTGTGAAAAATGGTCAGGTTCATTCCATTATGATCCATCTGCTCCTACTCCTATTACCAAGGTAACGATAACCGGTGTGCAGGATGCTGTCGGCGGTGCTACTTGCAGTGTTGACGGACTCGTGATTACAACTGAACCTGCAGATGCTTGCACCGTAAGAGAAGCATACTGGTGGGATGAGACTAAGAATAGTGAAGCAACAACATTTGTAGCAGGTAATTCATATCATTTGGTCGTCAAACTCAAGCCTACGGATGGCAAGGGCTGCTTCGAATTTGACTTTGGTCAGTATGTTGGCACAGCGACATTTAATGGCGTAGATGCTGACACAATGATGCTTGATTCATACTACGCTAATGATCTTTTCCTTACGAGCACTTCAAGAGTTGCTTCCAGCCAGATCACGAATGTTGCTGTTAAAGGCGTAAAAGATCCTGTTGGCGGTAATACCTGCAGTACGGACGGAATCGTCGTTACGACGGACGTTACAGATGGGTGCACCATAAAAGAAATATTCTGGTGGGATGATACTAATGATTGTGAAGCAACAACATTTGTAGCAGGCAATTCATATCATTTGAACATCAGGCTCGCACCTGCAGCAAATGGCAAGGGCTACTTCAAATTTGATAATAGTAATGGTCAGTTTATTGGCGCAGCGACAGTTAATGGCGCACCTGCTGATAGAAAAGAACAACAAAAATATACCGATACGGATCTTTTCATTGCAAGCGAATCTTTTGTTGCTATCGGTCAGGTCACAAAGATTAACGTTACCGGAATGAAGACACCAGTTGCCGGCGAGACGAGCAGAGTTGACGGTCTTGTTATTACGTCTGAACCTGCAGATGCATGCACCTTGTACGATGCTTACTGGTGGGATGATACGAATGGAAGAAAAGCAACATCTTTTGTTGCCGGCGACTCCTACTTCCTTTGTGTCGTAGTTGCACCCAAGGACGGATATGTCCTCCAGTTCACTTCTTCCGATCTGTATACCGGTACGTCAACATTCAACGGTACCGTTGCAGACAGAATGGAGCGCGCAACCGATAAACCCAATGGAGTATTCCTGACCAGTGAAGTAATGAAAGCAGTTGAGCCTACAGACAATAAGGTAGTGTTCGATGTGCTTGGTCACGGAACAGCACCTGCTGATCAGATCATCAGATCCGGCAACAAGGTAACAAAGCCTGCCGATCCTTCCGCAGATGAGTATTCATTCGGCGGCTGGTATAAGGATGCTGACTGCACTGTTGCATGGGACTTCGATACTGATACGGTATCTTCCGACATTACGCTTTACGCGAAGTGGGAGCAGATCGATTACAAGATGCTCGACGGTGGGGATTCCGAGTGGACAAAGGGTTCCGGCATGGATCTCATGTTCCGTTCCGAAGCGCCTTTTGACAAGTTCGTAAGTGTTCGAGTCGATGGCAAGGTCGTTGATCCTTCCAACTATACGGCTACTGAAGGTTCAACAAGGATCACGTTCCGTGCGTCTTACCTTGAGACCCTGACGGAAGGCATCCACAAGATTGAGATCGTATCCAAAGATGGTAAGGCTGCAACAAGCTTCCGAATTCTTGCGAAGTCCAATCCGAGTCCGAATCCTGGACCGAACCCTAACCCTGGTCCGAATCCGAACCCAAATCCGAATCCGGGTCCGAACCCGAATCCGAACCCGGATATTCCGAAGACAGGTGATACAAGCAACACCGCGCTTTGGACAAAGCTCCTTATTGTAAGTGGATGTGCTTTCGGACTGATCATGTTCTTGGATATCAAGAAGAAAAAACAGATCGTCTAACAAGCCAAGTATTTACTGATAGGAAAAACTTAAGGGGATATCTCTTTGATATGAGATATCCCCTTTCTCTATGCAAGGAATATAGGTTGTCCCCAACGGATAAATGGAGATCGTTGATTGAAGGAATCAGCCGGAAGTGCGGATGTGAAGTGTCCAGGGAAGGTGTGTCTTCGGGATAACGCGACGGGAGACTGCGGCCATGACAGATTGGGCCAGGGCAGAACTGACGGCTCTGTCCTGGTGACCTAAAGAAGTGATCCTTGTTCGTCCGGTATTTGCATAGTAACTATTATCAAAACTTGCAACGGCGATATCTTCGGGTACTGAGTATCCTCGCTTCTCAAGGAGCTTGATCAGCTGATGGGCAATGATGTCATTCTGGCAGATAATGGCGGTCTTATCGGAAAGACAGTTATCGATAAAACGATTGAGCAAACTGGGGTCGCCTTGACGGAGTTTCTTCATTTCTGAAGAAGAGAAGAGATAGTAGGCGTCTTCATCAAAGGGTACACCAATGTCCTGACATGCGTGCATACAGCCTTGGCAGCGTGCAAGTCCACGTGAATCATCTGCACAGAAAATGCCGGAGAATCGCTTGTGTCCGCGCTTGGCCAGGTGACAGATCAACATGGCGGCTCCGTCCTGATTTTCTTCGCGAATGACGATGGCGTCGGAAGGACGCGGGTAGGCGGAATATAGGTAGATGATCGGGACACCACGATCGTGCAGTTCTTCAATCAAGGGAAGATTCGGGTTCGGGATGGTGTCACGAATGGGTTCGATAATGATGGCGGCGGGAAGTTGTTGCAAGGCCTCCAGGAGCATCTCGCGTTCCTTGCGGATCGAGCCGCTGGTGCTTCGACAGGAAAGTGAGAAGTGCATGGTCGAGAATTGGCTCTTTAACTGAGAGATCAGATCCGGATAGATATACTCATCCTGATCCTCGGTGAGAAACCATATCGTATCGTTTGGTTTCTGATGAGAATCGGAAAGATAGGCACCACTGCCTTGACGCCGAGTAATGAGACCTTCATATTCCAGAATGTCCAATGCAGCACGAACGGTCTGCCTGCTACATGCATAGGTCTTACACAGTTCCTGCTCGGTAGGAAGTTTACGATTTCCTCTTCCATCGGCTTGCATCTGCAGAATCTGTAATTCGATATGATTCGCGATGTTCTGATACTTGAAAACCATGGTCACACCCCAGTCTGATGAACGCCCCTTACATTCTGACTCTATTATAGGAAGGGAGCATGTGGACAAACAATTTAGTCTACGTGTGAATTCTTGGGAAGTTTAAAGGACCACACAAGAAGAAAAAAGATGAGTGTGGGTTATTTTCACGTATTTTCCAAGAGCGATAACACATTTTCTGGAAAAGTAAATTCGAATTGGTCAATATGTATGTCGATTTTGGTAGGAAAATGTATCGTCTAACTTAAAAAATCCAACCAAAATCGATAAATATCCAACAAAATCCTTTACTTAAATGTAAATTTGTATGCTTTTTGAATCGCTTCGCTGAAATTGAATTTGGGCAGTATAACCATTTCTTTCTTCGGGTACGAGAATGCATTGTCGTTGATTTTCCAGTGGTGTTTACTGTTGTCAGAACAACGAGGGGGACGAAGAATTTTCCTCGCAGAAAAACAAATTCATAAGAAAGAAGAGGCGAAAATTATGAAGAAATTTCTAAGTGTTTTACTCTCAGCGGCCGTGATTGGAACCATGGCACTCGGACTTGTTGGATGCAAGAAGTCTGAGAAAGAAACCAAAGCAGCAGAAGGCGGCGACGACAAGCTGATCAAAGTCGGTATCATCAACAATGACCCGAACGAATCTGGTTATCGTACAGCCAACGATGCAGACATGAAGAAGACATTCACCAAAGAGAATGGCTACGATGCATCTTTCTACTACAGCCTGAAGAACGATGAGCAGATCTCTGCTGCTCAGAAGTTTGTACAGGATGAAGTAGACTACCTCCTGATCTCTGCTGCTGGTACATCTGGTTGGGATACAGTTCTCCAGGATGCAAAGAATGCTGGTATCAAAGTTATTCTCTTTGACCGTACGATCGACGCAGATGAGAGCCTCTACGAAGCTTCCATCGTTTCCGATATGGCTAAAGAAGGTCAGACAGCTGTGGATTGGCTCGCTTCCCAGAACCTCTCTGAGTACAACATCATCCACATTCAGGGTGTAATGGGTTCCTCCGCTCAGATCGGCCGTTCCGGCGCTTTGGATACGAAGGTTGCTGCAGAAGGTAACTGGAATATCGTTACACAGCAGACCGCAGAGTGGAACGCTCAGACCGCTCAGCAGATCGTTCAGTCCGTTATCGACTCTGGTGAGAAGTTCAATGTTATCTATGCAGAGAACGACGATATGGCTAAGGGTGCTGTCATGGCTCTGGATGCTGCAAACATCTCTCATGGTGTTGGTAAAGACGTTATCGTTATCGGCTTTGACTGCAACAAGTGGGCACTCGAAGAGTTGCTCGCCGGCAACTGGAACTATGACGGTCAGTGCAATCCTTTCCAGGCTTCTTACATCGACAACATCATCAAGAATGGCGCAACACAGAAGGTCGTTATCATGGATGAGAAGGGCTTCGATGCGAAGACCATCACACAGGATGATGTAAACAACTACGGTATCTAATTACTAAGTAGTTCATCATTAGAAGTAAACCACAAGGATGTGCGGTGCGGTCCTCGCCGCGCCGCACATCCCTATTTTATAGAAAGAGATGAGGCGAATACGATGGACCAGAACGCGATATTGAAAATGCGTGGAATCTGCAAGTATTTCCCCGGCGTACGTGCGCTGGAGGGCGTAGACTTCACACTTCGCAGCGGTGAGATTCATGCCCTGATGGGAGAGAATGGAGCGGGTAAATCTACGCTGATTAAAGTATTGACAGGCGTCTATCCTAAAGACGGTGGAGAGATTTTTCTAGGCGAGGCAACAAATCCTGCACATATCCGTTCTCCACAGGATGCGCAGAATCTCGGCATCAGCACGGTGTATCAGGAAATTACGCTATGTCCGAACCTGACCGTGGCAGAGAATATGTTTATCGGACGATCTTCCAAACCGTTGACCAATTGGAAATACATGAATGCCAAGGCAACGGAGATTCTTCAGAAACTCGACATTCCGGCGAAGGCCAAGCAGCAATTAGGAAGCTGCTCGATTGCCGTACAGCAGATGATTGCAATTGCACGTGCTGTGGACATGGAATGTAAGGTTCTGATCCTGGATGAACCTACTTCCTCATTGGATGAACAGGAAGTAGCGAAACTCTTTACACTGATGCGTAACCTAAAGGAAAAGGGCGTCGGCATCATCTTCGTCACACACTTTCTGGAACAGGTCTATGAAGTATGTGACAGAATTACTGTTCTTCGTGACGGCCAACTCGTAGGCGAGTACGTCATTGAAGATCTTCCACGTGTACAGCTCGTCTCCAAGATGCTCGGTAAAGATTTTGACGATATGGCCGAGATCAAGAGCGAGGAAGACACGAATCGAATTGACTATAACAGTACCCCTGTATACGAGGCAAAAGCACTTACAGGAACGACCGGAATCAAACCATTTGATTTCGCGATTCATGAAGGAGAAGTCAACGGATTTACGGGACTTCTTGGATCCGGTCGAAGCGAATGTGTACGTGCCATCTATGGTGCGGATCGTGTAATTGACGGTACGGTAAGAATAAACGGAGAGAATGTTCGTATCCGAAAACCTCTGGATGCTATGAGAAACGGTATCTGCTATCTGCCGGAAGACAGAAAGCGTGATGGTATCGTCGGTGACCTTTCGGTTCGAGACAACATCATTCTGGCGCTCCAGGTCATGAAGGGATTCTTCCGACCATTCAGTCGCGCCCAGGCGGAAGCTTTTGCCGATGAATACATCAAACTTCTGAATATCAAGACTGCCTCTTCGAATACGCCGATCAAGTCGCTGTCGGGTGGTAATCAACAGAAGGTTATTCTAGCCAGATGGCTTCTGGCCAACCCGGTATACCTGATCCTGGACGAGCCGACGCGAGGTATCGATATCGGCACCAAGGTTGAGATTCAGAAACTTGTGCTGAAGCTTGCTGCCGAAGGGAAGAGTGTGACCTTCATTTCTTCTGAATTAGATGAGATGATCCGTACTTGCTCCAGACTGATCGTTATGCGTGATGGCAAGGTGGTCGGGGAGTTGAAGGGGAGCGAACTCAACCAGAACACGATTATGGAAACTATTGCAGGAGGTGAATCCTGATGAGTACATCAGAAATCAAGCTGAAACAGCCGAAAGCTTGGCAGAGCGGGATCAAGAGAGTCGTCTCCAACCAGTTGTTCATTCCGATTGCTGCGTTGCTGGCACTGGTTATCTTTAATCTAATCAAAGATCCGTCTTTCTTTAAGATTACGCTGGGCAGTAATAGTAATGGCGATCCGGTTCTCTCCGGATATCTGATCAATATCTGGAACAATGCATCTGAATTAGTCATTCTGGCAATCGGTATGACACTTGTGACGTCCGCTACTGGTGGACAGGATATTAGTGTAGGTGCGACGGTGGCCATCGCAGGTAGTGTAGCCTTGAAGGTGGTGTGCGGAAATACTTCCAGACCGGAGGGACTTGCAGCACCAATCATTGTTGCATTCCTTGTTGCCATGATCGTATCCATGTTATTCGGTGCTTTTAACGGTCTCATCGTAGCGTACTTCAAGATACAGCCTATGGTTGCAACCTTGATCCTATTTACAGCCGGACGTTCCATCGCAGCATGGATCCACAACAATGAGTTGCCAGTAGTCTCTGAGCCGAGCTTCGGTTACTGGGGAAATTTTATACCAGGTATTCCGATTCCGACACCGGTATTCGTTACCATCGCTTGTATCATTGTGATTGCACTGGTCTTGAAGTTTACGAATCTTCGTCTCTATTCTCAATCTGTCGGTATCAATGCCGATTCATCTCGATTGAATGGTATCAACCCGCAATTTATCAAGTTCCTGACGTTCGTGATCCTGGGTGCTTGCGTATCCGTAGCCGGTTTCCTTCAGGTCAGCCGTCTTTCTACGATCAACTATTCTGTTGTAGCCAAAGACATTGAGATGGACGTTATTCTGGCCGTTGCGCTCGGCGGTAACAACCTAGGCGGTGGTAAATTCAGCATGACCGCATCCATCTTGGGTGCTTACGTCATCCAGTTCCTGAACACGACACTGATCAAGTACAAAGTCAAGAATACTGCAGTCCCTGCCTATAAGGCAATCGTCGTCATTATTCTGATCGTCATCAGTGCACCAATCGTTCGTGAGAAACTGAATGCCTTCAAGAAGAGAATCAGCGAGAAATCGAAGAATAAGAAGGCTGATATTTCTGATCACACAAAGGAGGTGGGTTGATATGGCTTCGAATGAAAAAGAACTCAGACAGAAGAGCCGTGTTGGCCTGTCCGATACAAACCTGCTTCTGATCATTACCGTATCGGTATTCTTCGTCATGTATATCTGTGCAGTGGCTTTCCTAGGTGAAGGATTTACTAAACCACAGACCTTCTTCAACATTCTGAATGAGAATGCGTATCTGATCATCCTGTCTTGCGGCATGAGCGTCGTCATGATCACCGGCGGTATCGATATTTCTGTCGGTCAGGTTACATCACTTGTGGCGATGGCTTGTGCGGTATTACTCGACAAACAAGGCGGGAATATATACGAAGCAATGCTGATTGCAATTGGAATCGGTCTTGCGTTCGGCCTGGTACAAGGTTATCTCGTGGCCTACCTGAACATTCAGCCTTTCATCGTGACATTGGCCGGTATGTTCTTCGCAAAGGGCATGACAACGATCATCAATGCGACGCAGTTCAACGTACAGAATGAAGAATTCGTAAAACTGAAGAATACACGAATCGACGTACCTGGCATGGGCGCTGTGAACAAAATCGGCAACTACATTCCTGCCTATGTAGAAATTGGTGTTCTGGTGGCACTGTTCATCGTAATCGTACTATTTGTACTGCTTCGTTGGGGCAAGTTCGGTCGCCACTGTTATGCAGTCGGTGGCAATAACCAAAGTGCCAATATGCTTGGTATCAATGTCCGTCGGACGAAATTCTTCGCACATGTGCTTTGCGGACTGCTTGCCGGTATTGGTGGTTTCGTCTACTTCCTCCATGTAGGATGCGGATCTCCTTCCAATGCGTCTGGTGCTGAGATGAACGCCATCGCATCTTCCATTATCGGTGGCACGATGCTCACAGGTGGTGTTGGAAACATTGCCGGCACATTCTTCGGCGTGCTGTCGCTCAGTACCATCAAGAATATCGTTGCTTCGCTCGGCTTTGATGAGCCATGGTGGTCCAACATCACTGTAGCGGCTATGATCTGTATCTTCCTTCTGGTTCAGAGCTTGATCTTGGCACGAAAGAATACGAAGAAGGCGAAGTGATCGTGCCCACTGCTACTTAATCAGAGTATTAGAGTTGCTTCTATACTATTCATATTACCCCCTCTTAAACAGAGAACCCAGGAGATGTGGCCTGGGTTCTCTGTGTTCTGTGGAAAGAAAGATATGTTTTTTCATAGATTGCAAAAGTAGAATTATTGATATAATGGTTGGCATGAAGATACATGGTTTACAAAAGATGACACTATTAGATTATCCGGGACAAGTGGCCTGCACGGTTTTCCTTGGCGGATGTGATTTCCGTTGCCCGTTCTGCCATAACGCGGAGCTCTTGTCCGTGGATGCACCGGCGGAGATGGACGATGCAGAGTTCCTGTCTTTTCTAGATAAACGCAAGGGACTTCTGGACGGGGTGGCGGTGACCGGTGGCGAGCCGTTGATCCGACCGGAGATCATCTCGTTCCTTCAGGCCATTCGAGAGAGGGGATTCCTTATTAAACTGGACACGAATGGGAATCACCCGGATCGATTGATGGAGATCGTGAGCGCGGGTCTTGTGGACTATGTGGCCATGGATATTAAGAATTCACCGGAGAAATATGGTGAGACTATTGGCATTCCTTCATTTGATCTTTCAAAAGTAAGAAGAAGTGTGGACTTCCTTCTTGAGGGGAAAGTCGATTATGAGTTCCGTACCACGGTCGTTAAGCCGCTCCACGACGAGTCGTCGTTTCAGAGAATCGGTGAGTGGATCGCGGGAGCGAACAAATATTTCTTGCAACAATATGTGGAACGAGACACCGTTCTGGGTGAAAATCTGGAGGCATTCTCTTCGGAAGAGATGAATCATTTTCTGAAGATCGTTGCGCCCCATGTGAAAGAGTCCGCATTGCGAGGAGTCTAAAGAAATTTTCCGAAATCTATTGCATTTTCTGAGTTGTTATGCTTGGAAAATTGTCAAATGAAAATTTCGAAATACACAATATATTGTGTTGCCAAAAAATATCTTCACAAGATATTGACAATATTTCTCGTAGTGATATCTTTGATATAACGACCATTTGAGGGGTGGTTTGCAGTGGCCGAGTTGGCCCTTTTTCTCTCGTTTAAGAGTTATATTAATTGGAGGCGTGAATAATGTATCGGGTATCTAAGCGTGATGGCGTACAGGTAGATTTTAATGTTGCGAAGATCAGCGCAGCAATTGAGAAGGCTTTTATTGCATGTAATAAGCAGTATCACCCAAGTGTGATCGACATGCTGGCTCTTCGTGTAACCAGTGATTTCGAAGGAAAGATCAAGAATGACCTTGTTTCAGTCGAGGACATCCAGGACAGCGTCGAGAAGATCCTGTCTGAAGTGGGCTATGCTGATGTTGCGAAGGCTTATATCCTTTACAGAAAGCAGCGTGAGAAGGTTCGTAACGTTCGCAACACGATGCTCAACTATAAGGACATTATCAATAACTATCTCCAGATCAACGACTGGCGTGTGAAGGAGAATTCTACCGTTACGTATAGTGTCGGTGGTTTGATCCTTTCTAACTCCGGCGCCATTACTGCGAACTACTGGCTCAGTGAGATCTACGATGAGGAGATCGCAGAAGCTCATCGTAAAGCTGACATTCACATTCACGACTTGAGCATGCTGACTGGCTACTGTGCGGGATGGTCCCTGAAGCAGTTGATTCAGGAAGGCCTTGGCGGTGTAACCGGTAAGATCACATCTGCTCCGGCAGGTCACCTCTCAACACTCTGCAACCAGATGGTCAACTTCTTGGGTATCATGCAGAACGAGTGGGCCGGTGCACAGGCATTCTCCTCTTTCGATACGTATCTTGCACCTTTCGTTAAGGTAGATAACCTTTCCCAGAAGGAAGTTAAGCAGTGCATCCAGTCTTTCATCTTCGGCGTCAATACACCGTCCAGATGGGGTACACAGTCTCCGTTCACCAACATTACACTCGACTGGACCGTTCCGAAGGATATGGTCAACGAGCAGTGCTGGGTCGGCGGTTCACAGATTGACTTCACTTATGGTGAGTGCCAGAAGGAAATGGATATGGTCAATAAGGCCTTCATCGAGATCATGATCGAGGGCGATGCCAATGGACGTGGCTTCCAGTATCCGATTCCGACCTACTCCATCACCAGAGATTTCAATTGGGATGAGAGCGAGAACAACAAGTTGCTCTTTGAGATGACTGCAAAATATGGTACACCGTACTTCTCCAACTATATCAATTCCGATATGGAACCGAGTGATGTACGAAGCATGTGCTGCCGTCTGAGACTGGACCTTCGTGAACTGCGTAAGAAGTCCGGTGGATTCTTCGGTTCCGGTGAGTCCACAGGTTCTGTCGGTGTAGTAACCATTAACTTGCCGCGTATCGCATACCAGGCGAAGGATGAAGAGGAGTTCTTCGCAAGACTGGATCGTCTGATGGACATCTCCGCAAGATCTCTGAAGACCAAGCGTACAGTTATCACGAAGCTTCTTGATTCCGGACTGTATCCATATACGAAGAGATATTTAGGTACTTTTGCCAACCACTTCTCGACGATCGGTCTGATCGGTATGAACGAAGTAGGTCTGAATGCGAAGTGGCTCCATAGAGACCTGACACATAAGGAAACACAGGTATTCGCAGCGAAGGTACTGAATCACATGAGAGAGAAGCTCAGTGACTATCAGGAGCAGTATGGCGACCTCTATAACCTTGAAGCTACACCGGCTGAGTCGACGACCTATCGTTTCGCGAAGCACGATAAGGAGCAGTTCCCGGATATCATTACAGCAAATGAGAATGGTACACCTTACTACACGAACTCCTCTCACTTGCCGGTAGGATATACAGATGATATCTTCTCCGCTTTGGATGTTCAGGACGAACTGCAGACACTCTACACATCCGGTACAGTATTCCACGCTTTCTTGGGTGAGAAGCTTCCGGACTGGAAGTCCGCTGCAACACTGGTACGTAAGATTGCAGAGAACTATCGTCTTCCTTACTACACCATGTCTCCGACATACTCTGTATGTAAGAACCACGGTTATATTACCGGTGAAGTATTTGTCTGCCCGGACTGCGGTGAGAAGACAGAAGTATACAGCCGTATCACCGGTTACTATCGTCCGATCCAGAACTGGAACGATGGTAAGACTCAGGAGTACAACGACCGTAGAGAATATGACATCATGAACAGCAAGCTGACACACAATGGCCCGATTCATGTGGTAGATGATTCCTGCGATGCAAGTGCTGCAGTATCCGCGCCAGCCATTGAGGTAAGCGAAGAGAACGTTGCACCGTCTCAAGCATCTGGACTTCCGGTTATGTACGTGAAGGATCACTGCCCGAAGTGTAAGGGCGCAGAGCAGAAGTTCAAGCTTGCTAAGGTTGAGTTCGAGACCGTCAACTGCTCTGAGAATATGGACATTGCAAGAGAACTTGGCATTCTTCAGACACCGACCATCATTGATCCGGATGGAACGAGATATGTCGGCGACACTGCGGCAGCAGAATGGCTGAAAGCACACGCTACCACATCTGCAGGAGTGTAATCATGTACGATATGATCATTGTCGGCGGGGGACCTGCGGGTCTCACCGCCGCGATTTACGGAAGAAGAAATATGAAGACCGCGCTGGTGATTGAGAAGTCTGTCTTTGGTGGACAGATTGTCAATTCACCGAAGGTCGAGAATATCCCTGGATTCGAGTCCATCAGCGGTGATGAGTTCGGTGACAAGCTTCTTGAACAGGCAATGGGACAGGGTGCGGAAGCTGTACTTGAACGCGTGATATCCATTGCGAAGAAGGAGAACGCTTTCGTAGTATCTACGGAAGAAGGCTCTGAATACGAAGGAAAGACCGTTATTCTTTCAACCGGTACGACACACCGCACATTGGGCCTTCCGGGAGAAGAAGACCTGATTGGAACGAGCATCAGTTTCTGCGCAGTCTGTGATGGCGATTTCTATCGCGACAAGACCGTGGTGATGGTCGGTGGCGGTAACTCCGCATTTGTAGAATCAGCTTTGCTTGTTGGAATTGTGAAGAAACTGATCCTTCTACAGGATCTTCCACAGTTTACGGCGGATCAGAAACTTCAGTCACAGGTGCTTGGAAGTGCCAATGTAGAGCCTCATGTTGGTACTAAGGTGCTGGCGTATGAGACCGATTCGGAAGGACATCTGACCGGTGTCACCTACGAAGAGAACGGGGAGAAGAAGACTGTAACCTGCGATGGTGTATTCCTTGCTGTTGGACTTGTTCCGGAGAATGAAGCATTCCGTGAGTATGCAAATCTCGATAACCGAGGTTACTTCGTTCCGGAGAATGTCTGCGATACCAAGACACCGGGTGTTTTTGTCGCGGGAGACTGTTGCCAGAAGACTTTGCGACAGGTTACAACTGCATGTGCGGACGGCGCATATGCTGCGATTCATGCATGCGACTACATAAACAATCTTTGAGATGGAAGTGCTTCTACCAAAGATACGGCTATTGGACGCCAAGCGTTCAGTAGCCGATTTTTTATTTTTGTGATAATATGCAACGCGGATTGATTGTGCTTCGTCATATATTCGACGCAAAATGCGGATCAAGAAATGAGGAGAAATGAAAATGAAGAAGTTTGGTAAAAGTGTAATGGCTATGGGTATGGTTTTTGTCATGATGCTGGCAATGGTCGGCTGTGGTGATAAAGATGAGACAAAGAAGGCCAAGAAGGAAACGACAATCGTTGAAAATACTCAGAATTCTACAATTCCGAGACCAGAATTAAGCGAGAACCAGATCAATACATATGAAAACATCGTTTATGTGTCCATGATGGATGGAAAGTGGAAAGAAGATCCGTCCTACGTGTATAAGATGAGTGATTTCAAAACTTTCTTCAATGAAGTGAATGAGCAGAACGTATTCTATCAGCTTCTGCTTTCTAAGGGACTTTGGACCGGTGAAGGTGAGAAGTATGTCGGCTCGAACGGTGCGACATACGATTTCCTTGCCGATTCGACAAGATATAGTAATTTCCTGCATACGATGTACGGTGTGGACTTCGACTTCTATTCGAAACTTGCCACGGAAGACCTTGCAATCTCCCAGCTTTACTACGATGCGAATACTGACAGTGTCTATATGTTTGATGGTATGCTTCCTGATATGAGTTGCCACTACGAGGGCGCAGAGGCGCTGGAAGATCTTTCGATCAATGTACGTTTCACTGTTAGCAATGAACTCGATGACGGTACACCTTTTAAGGGCGAAATCGTTCTGAATCTTGCACTGGTAGAGGATGCTTATGGTGATTATAGCTTGACTTCAGTATCCTTCACACCTGCAAAGTAATCATAGACCAAGTACCCTCGAAAGAAGAACCGTTTGGTAAATGATAATTTACATGATATGATATCAGCAGTACGGTTCGACAATTGGGGGGAGTGGGAATGGATTATCGTAAACAGTATGATCGTCTAAGCAATCAAGTTGAAGCGGGTCTAATACGTTTTCAGATGCTAATTTCTCTCGTGGGAGGGATTCTATTCATCGCTACATTGATCTTCGTGCTGATCCGCTTCTCCTTGATTTCTAGAATTCTTTCGATAGGTAATGTGATTGCGGAAGCGTTTTTTCTGTTAATCATAGTTTTTTTCGTGATCATGATGTTGAGTACGATCATCGGTAGCATTGGTTTTCTGGTTGCCGACTCTAAACAGTCTGTGAATCGAACGGCGAAATTGTTGTTATTTTTGTCCAGTTCATTGCAAAATTCGATGTTCGTCCTCGTCGGACTTCTGTTCGTTGGGTGTGGATGTTATGTCATGGCCGTGTCTTCACTGGCCGGAGGATTGATGTTCTGTTTGATGGGGCTTCTTTCTGTGGCAATCGGCCTTTTCGAAATCTATAAGAACATAGTTTTCTTCGACGAATATAGTTCGGAGAATGCGAATGAAGGCATGCGAACGAAGCGGGTGTTGGTCATCGGTAATTATCTGCTTCCCTTGGGGTGTGGTTTGGTTTTTAGCTATGTGCCAATCGTAATGGTGGCCGCTACGCTGAATACGCCGGATCTCCCGAAATCAGGCTTGGTGGCCGTGTTGGGCATGGGCCTTATATTCTTGGCGGTTGGGGTGTATATATTGATCACTACCATCTCAAAGCTTAAGTTGGAACTTCATTCGCTGAAGTAAGCGCTTCATAACAGCAAGGAAACAGTGTAGAAAATGAACAAGTCAGGAGAGAAAGATGAAAAACAATGAATTAGTGAAACGCGGTTTGGCTGCCCTCTTATGCATGGCTTTCGCAGTAAGTGCATGCGCCTGCTCAGAGAAAGAGGAGACGACAAAGAAGAAAAAGAAGAAGAAAACGACGACCACCACTACGGAAATGACGACTACTGAAATGCCCACGGAGCCGCCAACGACGACTGAACCGCCGACAGAGACGACGGAACTTACGACTACAACGACTTCTGCACCGATCCTCTCAGAAGATGTTCCATATACTGTGAATGACTTCGAGTTTACGCTCGACTCAAAGTGGAAGGTAGTGGGTGACATCCAATCAGATAGTGTGTTTTTCTCGTTAGACGGTGAGAAAAATGGTGCGATGATGTTGACCATGCCTGGTAGCTGGGAGCTTGATCAGCCGTATAGTTTTGATGATTTTAATCGGGACTTCGAGAATTTTAAACAGGCTTTTGCTTCTAATATTCCCAGTATCCAATGGGTGTCAGTGGAAACCCATTATGATGGGTTGATCTACTTTGCGGATATGTTCTATTCTTTCGATTACGCGAGTGGCGAACGTTATACGTCATATTCGCACTTGGTGGTAAGTAAAGAAAACGAAGAAACCAAATGTTGTATGTTTGCATTGGAGTTCCCAGTAAGTGCCGATACGACACAGATTGCAACCTATTTCGAGGATTATCAGAAAGCAATTGATAGCATTCATTTTATCAGTTCGAATCAACCAGACGGGACGCAGGCACAAGAGTACACCATTGGACACGTAATCTATAGCGTGGATTCGTATATGTATACTGTGGAAGATTCTGCGACTCTGAATTATCACTATTTTGATTATGATGACACAAGCAACTTCATTATGACAGAAAACATACCGATACGCCAAAACTCCGTAAAAAACATAGATAATTTCAAAGAAATTGCAGATATATTTGGGGAAGACTATTGTTGCAATCCCGATTTTACCAATGCTTCGTATGAGGTGGTTGTTTGTGAGATGCGAGACGATCTATACTTCGCGTTAGTTCGAATCACCGGTGAATATGGTGGGTACGCGCTGGAAGTGAACGACTGTATCATCTTCAATCCGAAGTATCAAGAACTCCAAGTTTTCTCTTTGGTGAGCAATCGGAATAGTGATGAAGCGACCAAGCAGAAGATGTTTGACGCTTTCGACAGAGTGGTTGCGAACTATCAGTGGATCTAATGGATATCTTCAAGGCGTGTCGGGTAAGAAATCTGCCCGATACGCCTTGCTTTTTTGGTGTGCGGGAATGCACGAAATATACAAAAACTACTAACTTGTCTTGATCAGAAAAAGTTCTTTTGCCATATTAGAAAACAAACTGTTTTGACATACTTTCATGTAAAATATAGCTGGAGGTAGAAACGCATGGATTTATCTTTCAGTTATTTTATGAGCGAATTGGCGGCCAACCCACTGCTGCTGCTTGCAGTCGTGCTTACGTTGGGTGTTATTTTTGTAAATGGGTGGACGGATTGCCCGAATGCGATTGCCACCTGTGTGGTGACGAGATGTATGCCGACTCGAGCGGCGATCATCATGTCCGCTTGTTTCAACTTTCTAGGCGTATTTCTGATGAGTATGGTCAATGCGACGGTGGCGGAGACCATCACGCATATGGTCGACTTCGGTGAGGATTCACATAAGGCTATCACGGCGCTGTCTGCGGCACTTTTTGCCATTGTCGTATGGGCGGTACTTGCGTGGTTCTTCGGTATTCCTACCAGTGAGAGCCATGCCCTGATCGCAGGTCTGACCGGTGGCGCCATTGCCATTCAAGGCGGCCTGAAGGGCGTGAACGGAAGCGAATGGATCAAGGTCATCTACGGCCTTGTACTGTCTGTGGTTCTTGGCTTCGTGCTGGGTTGGGTCGTATGTAAGCTTGTGACGATCATTTTCAGCAAAGTAGAGCGAAGTAAGACGGAACCGATCTTTACAAAAGCCCAGATTGGTGGTGCGGCGGCCATGAGCTTCATGCACGGTGCGCAGGATGGTCAGAAATTCATGGGTGTTATCCTGTTATGCGTCATGCTGTCGAATGGAAGTGGAAGTGCGGAATCTGTCCAAATGCCTGTATGGATCATGGCGCTTTGCTCCATCATTATGGCGGTGGGTACCTCCATCGGCGGAAAGAAAATCATTAAGTCAGTCGGTATGGATATGGTGAAACTGGAGAAATACCAAGGATTCTCCGCGGATGTGGCCGCATCGATCTCAATCTTGTTCAGTTCGATCTTCGGTATTCCGGTTTCTACGACACATGCCAAGACGACAGCAATCATGGGTGTAGGTGCAGTGAAGCGTGTCTCCTCCATCAACCTGTCAGTGGTGAAGGAGATGGGGCTGACCTGGGTACTGACGTTTCCAGGATGCGGACTGATCGGCTTCCTGATGGCGAAGCTGTTTATGTTGATTTTCTAAACGGATGATAAGTTGTAAAGTAATAGAAGAGCAAGAGATTAAGAACGAGGAGAGAAGTTATGTCAAACAAAAGTAATGAGGGTTATTTTCAGATCTATGTAGAGCATGCAGAGGTTGCAGTGGCAGCTTCTGAGTATCTTTGTCAGTGTTTGAAGACATTCCGCCCTGAAGATATTGCGACCATGCTGGTAGAGATGCACGAGTATGAGCACAAGGGCGATGATCTTCGCCACAAGATGGCAGCGATGCTGGCAAAGGCTTTCGTTACCCCACTGGAACGTGAAGATATGGCTGAACTGAGTCAGAACATCGACTCAGTTGTGGATAGTATTGAAGAAGTATTGCAGTATGTGTATATGGATTGCGTGGAGACGGTATTTGAAGATGCGGTCACATTTGCAACGAAGGTCAATGAGTGTTGCGTACTGATGAAGGAACTTCTTGAGGAAATGCCGACATTCCGTAAGTCTTCGAAGATTCACGAGATGGTCATTAAGATCAACCATGCGGAAGAGGAATGCGATCGCCTGTTCCTGAATGCCAACTACCGCTTCCGCAAGAATCTGGATGTGTCAGATGGCAAGGCGGCACTGTCTATGGTGACATGGCGTGAGATCTACGGTGCGCTGGAGTCCTGCGCGGATGCAACGGAAAAAGTAGCGGATACGGTTGAAGCAATCGTGATGAAGAACACATAATGTGATCGCTTAACTGAATATAAACTTGAGAAAGACCGTCTCATGATGAGACGGTCTTGGTTAAATGTAATACTAAATTAGAGAACAGATACTTACGAAGAAAGATACAACGTAAAAAGGCTGTTTCTGACCGAAATTTTGATG
>JAGHVD010000088.1 GCA_018064475.1 Candidatus Scatonaster coprocaballi | reverse complement strand
CATAGACGTTCCAGCTTACACTTCTTCAGTATTCAGTATGTCATGCAACACCGCACTGGCCATAAACGTGTCCAAATCAGTGCTACAAACACAGATCTCTTCTTCTTTTGCTTTCTCAAGGACAGCATCTTGAAGCACTACGCCCTCTGTTAGAATGACCAGCGGACACTCATTCAAGGAAGCAACCGCAATGACATTGATGCTGTTCAGAATGGTAAACCACGCTTCATTACTTTGAAGGTGCGCCATAACATGGCTCAACATATCTCCACAATATCCCTTGGCAATCTCCGCATCCGGACGATACACCTCCGTGATCACCGAAAGTCCCATCGCTTCAATAATTTCTGATACAGTCTTCATATACGCTCCTCACGATACATCAAATATACAGCGCGATTCGTAGAATCACTCTTTACTCTTTCGTTTCTGACGGATGATACAGTTACTGATACTAGCTCGTCCCTGAACAATATCTTCTGCCATCGCCGCGCAGGATGGTGCACCGCATGCACCACAGTCGAGCTGCGGAAGTGTCGCCAGAATCTGGTCGATCTGTTCATACTTACTCATCGCCTCACCAATGTTTTCAGAAAGGCGCATCGCATGATTCTCAGGAAGCGGCAATTCCCACACCTGCGGGATAATGTCTTCTTCCGAGACAATAATACTGGGGAAAAGGCTCTTCTCCAGATAGAATTCATGTACCTGTTCACGGAGTTTCGCCCTAGCCGCAAACCGGTTCATCACAGTCAGCGGTCCACCGATACAGCCGCCAAAGCATGAAGTCGCCTCAACATAGGCAATCTTCTTAATATTGTCACGATCGATCTCCTCAAGAATATCCATTACATTCTCGATACCATCTACAGTCAGGAAGTTCTCGATCTGCATGCCCTTGGTCTGACCACCGATCGCGGCACAACGCAATCCTTCCGGATCAGATATGCGGATCGCACGAGCCTCTTCATGTGTCAGGCTATCGTGATCCGTGATCTTCTCCACCAACTTACGAAGTTGTGGATAGACATCGTGTGTACCGACGCAGGTTGAGATCAGTGACTCGGTCTTCCATAGCGGATTCACCACCGAGGTCACCTTAGCCGGACAAGGTGAAATATAACAGATATAGATGAGTGACTTCTGGATCTGCAACTTCTGACATAGGTAATCAATCGCATATTGCGCCGTCAGTTCACTTGGTGAATCGAGTGTCACAAGATGTGAGATCAATGCACGATACTTCATCTGAATGAGTCGAACCACAACCGGGCAGGTCGTAGAAATCATCGGGAAAATTTCATTCTTCTCGTCTTCCGACATATCCTTGGTCATTTCTAGTTTCTCGCGCAGCATCTGGTTCGAAGCCGAAATATATCCTGAATAGCCGATGGATTCATCGAAAACATAGTCGAAGCCCAACTGACGTACTGCTTTCAGCACATCGATTCTTGTTGCCTGATTATCAAATTGCGTATACAAAGCCGGACTGACAACAGCCACTTTTACTTTGCCGCTTGCTGCAAGCAGACGTTCCTCCAAAGTATCCGTCACCGCAATCTTTGCATGGTACGGACAGATTCGAATACATTCTGCACAGTCAATGCAACGGATATCGTAAATCGTTGCTTTGCCGCTACGCACACGAATCGCCTGTGTCGGGCAACCTTTAATACAATTGGTGCAACCAACACAAAGATCTCCAATTAATGAAACGCTGTGTAGTTTCTTCACAATACCCTCTTACTCTGGGCCCAAATCCCAGCATATCCTATCCCAACAACAATCGGATTCAGATACGTTCCGAACCAACGATCATCAGGTAAACTGTATGACCATCGTAACGCGAGTTCCCTCGCCCACTTTCGTATCGATCTTCAAGTCGTCACAGTTCTTCTTAATATTCGGAAGACCCATACCCGCACCGAATCCCATCTCTCTTGCCATATCCGGTGCAGTTGACCAACCGGCTACCATCGCCTGATCAAGATCCGGAATACCCGGACCATGGTCTTCAATCACAATTTGCACCCGATCTGGGAAGACAGTCACTTCGGCCATTCCGCCATGTCCATGAATCACGGCATTGATCTCAGCCTCGTACATGGCAATGGAAGCGCGCTTCACATCCTCAGCCTTGACACCAAGACGGCTCAACGACTTCTTCATGGAACTACTTGCTTCTCCGGCATGGGTGAAATCGTTATCTCTTA
This sequence comes from Candidatus Scatonaster coprocaballi, assembly GCA_018064475.1. Lineage (GTDB taxonomy): Bacteria > Bacillota > Clostridia > Saccharofermentanales > Saccharofermentanaceae > Scatonaster > Scatonaster coprocaballi. The sequence goes on along the minus strand of JAGHVD010000088.1, from coordinate 415 downwards.
TCTCATATTGACGGACTAACGGTTCTATACGGCAGCCTCCTTTCCACGAAGACCAGCTTCGTACAGAAGACCGCAGCAGGTGAACATAGAAAGCGGCGAAGACATCAAGCCAATACCCTTCTCTTCCGCCAACTGCAACATTGTCTCATCCGGCAATTTCCCACGCACGAAAATAATCACTTTCACATCCAGCATCTCAGCTGTACGAATAGTCTGCGGGTTAACAAGTCCGGTAATCAGAATCTGGCTATCATCAGAACTAAATGCCATTACATCACTCATCAGATCAGAACCGCATGCGATCTTCAGATCCTCATCGAAGCTCTCTGATTCGACCAGGATCTTCGCATTCAAAAGGTTGGCACAATCACTAACTCTCATATATGACCTCCCAATTCGATACAGTATCAAGGGC
>JAGHVD010000060.1 GCA_018064475.1 Candidatus Scatonaster coprocaballi | reverse complement strand
TCACCGGCTGTTTTTCCTTCTTCGCCCTTTGTCTTCATATCATCCAAAGTCTTCACAGCTGCCAGTAATGCATCCGCTTTCTTCTTTGCTTCTTCCTGCTGATCTTCCGGCAGATCTGTACCGGTCGCCAGATCCATTGTCGTATAAAGTACATGGTATACCACAGGGAGCTGGTCTTCACCTTCAGCAAACTTGCAGTTCTCAACATAATGCTTCATGGCAACGTTCACAAGTTCATAGCGCTGCAGAACTTCACGAATACCGGCTTCTGTTGCATCTGGTCCATAGTATGACTTCAAATAGTCATCGAGTGTCATACCATAACCCTCTGCAGTTTCCCTCGTTGCGTCAATCATCTCATTAATTTTCTTGTTAATCTCATCGTCCAACTCCAGATTGAACTTCTGCGCATACTCAAGCAAATACACTTCTCCCTGCAGATCAGAAACAACTACGTCATTCAAGTAGTCACCAAGTGTCTCACCCTCTGTCATCTCTGCAGACAAATCAATGAAACCAGCATCTGTCATCGGCACACTCTGAGGAGATTGCATATATATGCTGTAGATATTGGTGTACTCATTTGCGTAATAATAGTTATATTCCAACTTGGTAAAAGTCATGCCGTGGATCGTCACAACCTTATTCATTTGTTCAATGGCTGCTTGGTCGTAGTTATTCTCGAAAGACATCTTCTTTGCTGTTTCCACAGTAGTCGGTGCATTCGGATCAAAGTCGATGCTCAGTCCCGTATCTGAAGATACGTCGCTACCCGAAACAGATGTCTCACTATTTTTCTTATCACATCCGGCCAAGAGCGCACCGGTCATCATCATAACTGCCATCAATACGGCAACGATTCTTTTTCTCTTCATATTCTATTCCTCTCTTTTATCGATACCTCTGCATATCAGACGCATTATATCACAGTCAAGATATACTTTCACTAACCGAACTGTCACCTCATCGACTTACTTGATGTCCACATAGATTGGGCAGTGGTCGGAGCCCATGACATCTGACAACATCTCAGATTCGATGATCCTATCCTTATGGGCCTCATCGATGAAGAAATAGTCGATCCGCCAGCCCACATTTCTCTCTCTGGCAAAAGTCTTGTATGACCACCAGCTGTACTTCTCCTTCACATCCGGATACAACATACGGAAGGAGTCGACCAGTCCGTGCTCGGCAAAATGATCCATATACACTCGTTCCTCCGGCAAGAATCCAGAGATCTTACTGTTCGCTTTCGGGTTAGAAAGATCAATTTCTTTGTGCGCCGTATTGACATCGCCACACACCAGAACCATGCGACCGGCGTCCATCTGTTTCTTCACTTTCGCCAGAAAACAGTCGTAGAAACGGAGCTTGAAGTCCACACGCTCCGGTCCCTGGCCGCCGTTTGGGAAATAGATATTGTAGAGGATGAAATCTCCGAAGTCCAATTCGATGGTACGGCCTTCATGGTCGAATTCATCTTCACCCAATCCGTAGGAGACAGAGAGCGGTTCTTTCTTCGTATAGACGGCGGTACCGGAATAGCCTTTTCGCTCAGCGGAAGAGAAATAACTCTGGTACCCGGGAATGTTCAACAACTCATCACCAAGCTGGTCGACCGACGCCTTGGTCTCTTGAATGCAGAGCACATCCGCATCGAGGTCCTGGACAGTCTCAAGGAAGCCCTTCTTGGCTACAGCACGGATTCCGTTTACATTCCAACTAATTAACCGCATGTTAACATTTCCTCACTATTTCTTTTATCTTTCTTGTGTATTATATCAGAGAAAATATAGTTTTCGCGCGATATAATATTTTTAGATGGTGAATCTGCGTTAATCTAGTCACACGACCGATTTACAGATTTCTCCACAGCCAATATTCGAGGAGGTATCACGCATGGCAGACAGTAAGAAGGTCCTAATGGTTTTTACAGGTGGAGACATCTCCACACGTCTTTCGAAGAAGGCACTTGAGTTAGGTGTTGCACCATATGCTCTACTGGATGCCGCCGGAAATCTTGGCAAGGATTTCACCATCCTCGAACCTGTAAGTGTTTGCTCCGAGAATTTCACTCCCCCTATGTACAAAGTGCTCTTTGATGCATTGAAGCAGGAACTGGATAAGAAGATCTATGGATGTGTCCTGATTGCACATGGTACGAATACCATGGCTTACACCGCACAACTCGCTGAACTTCTTCTTTCCGGCTATGAACTTCCGATCGTATTCTTCGGAAGCAAGATCTCCCCTACCGAGCCTGATTCAGATGCCGTGGCGAATCTCAAGGCGGCCTATGCACTCGCGATGCAGATCGATAAAGGCATTTACGTTGTTGGGAAGCATGCCGATGGCAAGATCTATGTTCACTATGCCGCATACATGATGAGCGCGAACCGCAAGACGGATGACTACGCAAGTTATAAGAATCGTGTCGCAGGAAGGATCTCCGGAAAGAAGTTTGTCCCTTCAGAGGATGTGCCGGTACCGGATGAATGTCCAAATGCCATGAAGAATCTTCGCGCATTGAGTAAACTCATGACACTTCCGAAAGAAGACACCATCCTGACGATTGACGCTCCGGTTTGTGTTAACTATGCGAACTTCAGTGTAGCAAGATCCGACTATAAATACGTTCTGCAGCGTCTGCATTACGATGGAACAGTCAACACGCTTTCCGAAGAGAATCCTTTCTCCATCCTCTATTTGAGAAATGCATGTGCACGCTACGATAAGCAGATCTTCGTCGCACCGATCGATAGTAAACTCGTTCCTTCGGCTTCGACGGAGGCAATTCTGGCCGCGAAGATCAAGCCACTCTACGACATGCCTTTCGAGGCTGCATGGGCGTACCTCATGCTCTCTACCTGGCTTGGTAAACTTGCAAAGAAGTAATCGATATCTTCTTTCGTCCCACAACTAGAATCAATCGAAACAATTAGGTGTCTCAGGCTCGTCCTGGGACACCTTCTTGCTTTTTCCCCATATAGGGGTTATTCTTATCTGTGGTTTTCACGACAATATTAAATGGAGTTATAGCAAACATGAGCGAGGAAGAGAAACAGGGCCGCAATCTTGTAACCAATGCACACCGCATCGTGGTGAAAGTTGGTACATCCACACTTACATACGGGAATGGCCGTATGAATATGCGTAATATGGATCGTCTGGCAAGAGCCATTGCCGATCTGATGAATTCCGGCCGCGAGGTGGTTCTGGTTACATCCGGTGCCATCGGCGTTGGTGTCGGTTGTCTGGATCTTCCTGAGCGACCGAGCGAGATGCGTGACAAGCAGGCCGTCGCCGCAGTCGGTCAGTGCGAACTGATGAATGTATATAGCCGTTGTTTTGCCGAGTACTCCCGTGTCGTGGCACAGATTCTGCTTACGAAGGATGGCATCGACGATCCACGTACCCGTGCAAACATTTCTAACACAATGGAGTCTCTTCTCGAGAAGGGTATTCTCCCAATCGTAAACGAGAATGACACCGTATCTACCGCCGAGATCCCTCATGCCGGTACATTCGGTGACAACGATACACTTTCTGCCTTGGTCGCACGTGTGGTCAATGCAGACTTGCTCATTATCCTCTCGGATATTGATGCTGTATATGATTCCAATCCACGCGAGAATCCGGATGCGAAGCGCATTTCCGTTGTCACAGAAGTAGATGAAGCCCTGATTCAAGGAGCAGGCGGTGCCGGTTCTGCACTGGGTACCGGCGGTATGTCTACCAAGATCACGGCCATGTCCATGCTCATGCGTCACGGCATCGCAGGCGTAATTGCAGAAGGTTCACAGTCCCAGATCCTTGAAGAAATTCTCGAGGGTGACGATATCGGTACACTCTTTGTTCCCTCTGTGGCCAAAGAACCTGCTTGGACGAACTAATATAAAATCAGGGTTCACTGACAAATTTAGTCCGAATTGTGTTCAATTGTGGCAAAGATTTCACTTTTCCTCCGCAACCGTTTACAGAATAATGGTTTTTTTATCTGAACATGATTGGTACAATAACCATGGAAGCGGGGAGAGACCGGTTCTATGTATGGCAGATGTGAGACCTGAGTGTTGAGTTTGTTTGTTAAAGGTTTTCACGAACATCTTACTTACATTGCTGATCATAATATAGTTCCGGCTGTCTTGATCCCAAGGCAGCTTTTTTCTTGTCTAAATCCAAAAATCTGTCTTCACGGCTACTTCCCATTCTTCCAATCTGATATCATAGGAACAGAAAAAACAGAAAGCGAGTATCCTTGTGAAATTTGAACCTACTGAGAATGATGAAAGAAGAGACACTTCGGTTCAGTTCTCTCTTCGCGCGTCCATGATTCCGATCTTCATTGACTTCTTCCTATGTATCGTTCTCGTCTTCCTCATGCTCTATTTCCATCAGCACAACCGTTTCCATTATCTGATCCGTCTTCTGGCAATCGGACTCTCACCGCTGGCCCTATGTGCTTTCTTTCTCGCCATGATCGATTGGCGCAGCACACTGGTCCTGGTAACGAAATACCGTGTCTACGGGCAACACTTCAAGCTCCGTCCTTCTTCCCGTCAGATCGAGTTCTCCTTGGAAGAGATTCAGGATCTCGAGATTCGCGCGACCCTTGGCACCCGATTCTTCAAGTACGCCCACCTGATCATCTACCCAGAACACGGGAAACGTGTCACACTCCGTCACATATACTACGCTGAAGAACGCGCAACAAGAATATTCGAACTGCAATCCCAGATGCGCAGAAAAGCTGCCCCAGAAACATAATCGTTTTGAGGCAGCTTTCTTTACGAAACTTAAATGGTGTCGAGAAAGAAGATTACTTCTCGTATGGATGGATCGTCTGAATCGTTCCATCCTCGTTGTACTTCAACTCGGTGTACTTGACTGTACGACGGTGGTTGATACCCTTACTGAGTTCACAGTCGTGATAGAACAGATACCACTTGCCGTTATACTCTACGATCGAGTGGTGAGTCGTCCAACCGATAACCGGCTCCATGATTCTTCCACGATAGGTGAAAGGTCCGTCCGGTGTCTCCGCCGTTGCGTATACGAGATAGTGAGTCGTACCGGTTGAATAAGAGAGGTAGTAAAGTCCATTGTACTTGTGCATCCAAGGGCCCTCGAAATAACGACGGTCTTCGTCTTCTGCCTTCAATGGTTCGCCATTCTCATCCAAGATCGTGATCATCTTCGGCGCTGTCTTGAATGTCTTCATGTCATCGTTGAGTTCTGCAAAGATTGGTCCCAAAGCCTTATCCTTGCCGGCCGGACGCGGTGTATTCTCATCGAACTTGCCGGTCTGCCACATCTCGAGCTGACCGCCCCAGAGTCCGCCGTTGTACATATATGCACGTCCGTCGTCATCTACGAGTACAGCCGGGTCAATACTGTAAGAACCTGGGATATAACTCTCTTCTGGTTCGAAAGGTCCTTCCGGCTTATCACCTACCGCTACACCTACACGGAAGATGCCATCCTTGTCGCGTGCTGGGAAATACAGGTAGTACTTGCCATCTTTGTAGGCACAATCCGGTGCCCACATCTGCTTGCTGACCCACGGTACATTCTTCATGTGAAGTGCTTCACCGTTGTCGACACAGTCTGCGTCGAGGTTATCCAGAGAAAGAATATGATAATCTTCCATTCTGTACTCATCACCATCGTCGTTGTCCTCGCCATCATGAGCGATATCGTGTGACGGATAGACATAGATCTTACCGTTAAAAACATGAGCAGAAGGATCTGCAGTAAAAATATGTGTTACTAGTGGTGTTCTTTCTTTCATACCGAATCTCACTTTCGTAATATCTTTAACTATTTTATGATATCACAATTCACTGCTGTCTAGTAGCCCACGAGCCTACGAAAATCACGCATTCTTGCAAAAAGTTTCGATGTTTCGTAATCAGCCGAAGACGATTCCCGCAAGTGGCGACATCACGATCATGACCACTGAGAAGCAGAACGAGTTCACCGAGATCAACGTAGCACGCGCGCGCTCCGGCACCATGTTATTCAGTGTCACGTCAGACCGGATCTGAATCAGGTCATCCGAGAAGGCCGCGATGAATCCGCCCAACGTCATGAACCAAGGATAATTGGTAAAAGCACACGCCGCTCCGGCAAGTACCATAATGAGCGAGAAATAGAATATCCGTATCAGTTTCACATTCTTCACTTTCTCCGCCATCAGCGATCCAAATACACCACCTAAGTACGTGATGAAGAGCATCGGCCCAAGTACGAGAAGTCCGGCACCGGCCTCCTGTAGTTTCTCCTGTAGGGCAAACAGTAGGAGCACATCCACCGCCCCGACCACTGCATTTCGGAAGATTAGCGCAGTCGCATCGTGATGCGTCCGCAAGAAACCGAGACTCTCTTTATAGCAATCCAGCACACGCTTACCGAAAGAATCATTCCGCTTATTGAGGACCACCTTATTCTCTTTCAGTGTGGAAAGAATCACAAGCTGGATCAACCCCAGTCCGACCGAGATCATCTCCGCTTTCACATATCCCATCCACAAGGCAAGACCGGCGGAAAGAGAAGCGAGCCCATTGGCCACACGGTAGAAAATCGACTGCATGGAAGCATAGTGATCATATTCTTTCGTCTGATTCACTTCTTTCAGAGAATCGAAGGCCAGCGCCGCATCGGAACCGGATGCGAAGTTATATGCCCACGCGCTCAATCCAATCGACAGCAGCACACCGGCATAACAATCGACAAAAGCCATGATGATCGCGCTCGCAATACCCGATAGACAGGACAGGATCAGGCACTTCTTCCGCCCGACTACATCGGCCAGTATGCCGGATGGAATCTCACTTAGAAGACTCACGATATGAAACACCGTCTCCGCGCCCATAATGGCCTGCATCGAGAATCCACGCGATGCCAGAAGTGCCACCCAGGCGGCACCCGCGATAGAAATATTACTTAGAAAATTCGAACCATAGAGTTTGCGAAGCTGACTTCTCACCGAACGCAGACTCGCTTCCCGGCTTTGCGTCTTCCCTTCCATTGGTTCGTCGATATTTATTGGATTTGAATTATTTTTAGACATAAAAAATCTCCTTATAACGTATTTCATCGTTCATCGGAGTTCTGCGCAAGTCGTATATGAAAGTCTCTCTAAGACTTAATCATCCAACCTTACTTTCTGAAAAAAGACGCAGTAACCCCTTGGGAGACTACATCATAACCATTCATGAGATGAATATTGACTGTGATCCAGTGCATCGATTCTCGTCCCTGCGCCTTTTCTTAAGATATCACAATCCTAACATGGCCCTTCCCGTCTGTCAACTAACTGAAATAACAAATCCCGATGTGGCGTAATTCCACATCGGGATTCGATTAAGCATCAGTCAGATTCTTATTCAGAAATCAGAGCTTCGGGCCAGCCTCTACGAGAGCCTTACCAGCTTCGTTGCCTTCGTACTTCGCGAAGTTCTTGATGAAGCGGGAAGCGAGATCCTGAGCCTTGCCTTCCCAAACGGAAGCATCAGCGTATGTGTCACGAGGATCGAGGATCTTCGGATCAACGCCCGGCAGTTCTGTCGGTACTTCGAAATCGAACATCGGGATCTTCTTTGTTGGAGCCTTGAGGATGTCACCATTCAGGATTGCGTCGATGATTCCACGTGTATCCTTGATTGTGATTCTCTTGCCTGTGCCGTTCCAACCTGTGTTAACGAGGAAAGCCTTTGCACCAGTCTTCTCCATCTTCTTAACGAGTTCCTCAGCGTACTTTGTCGGGTGCAGTTCAAGGAATGCCTGACCGAAGCAAGCGGAGAATGTAGGAGTCGGCTCAGTGATACCACGCTCTGTACCAGCCAGCTTAGCTGTGAAGCCTGAGAGGAAGTAGTACTTTGTCTGTTCCGGTGTCAGGATAGAAACCGGTGGCAGAACGCCGAAAGCATCAGCGGACAGGAAGATAACGTTCTTTGCATCCGGACCAGCAGATACAGGGTTAACCTTCTGAACGATGTTCTCGATGTGGTTGATCGGGTAAGAAACACGTGTGTTCTCTGTAACAGACTTATCAGCGAAGTCGATCTTGCCGTCTTCAGCAACAGTTACGTTCTCGAGCAGAGCGTTTCTCTTGATTGCGTTATAGATATCTGGCTCGGATTCCTTATCGAGGTTGATAACCTTAGCATAGCAGCCACCCTCGAAGTTGAATACGCCGTTGTCATCCCAACCGTGCTCGTCATCACCGATGAGGAGACGCTTCGGGTCAGTGGACAATGTTGTCTTACCAGTACCGGACAGACCGAAGAAGATTGCTGTGTTCTTGCCCTCGAGGTCTGTATTTGCAGAGCAGTGCATGGAAGCGATGCCCTTGAGCGGCAGGTAGTAGTTCATCATGGAGAACATACCCTTCTTCATCTCTCCGCCGTACCATGTGTTGATGATAACCTGCTCACGAGATGTGATGTTGAAAGCTGCGCATGTCTCAGAATTGAGGCCCAGCTCCTGATAGTTCTCAACCTTAGCCTTAGAAGCGTTGTAAACTACGAAATCCGGCTCGAAATCAGCGAGCTCAGCTTCTGTTGGCTGGATGAACATGTTCTTAACAAAGTGAGCCTGCCAAGCAACCTCAACGATGAAGCGGATAGCCATTCTGGTGTCCTTGTTTGCACCGCAGAAAGCATCTACAACGAACAGTCTCTTGTTGGAGAGCTCGTTCTTAGCGATATCCTTTACAGCAGCCCATGTGGACTCAGACATCGGGTGGTTGTCGTTCTTGTACTCATCGGATGTCCACCAAACTGTGTCCTTGGAGTTTGCATCCATAACGATGTACTTATCTTTCGGAGAACGGCCTGTGAAGATACCTGTCATAACGTTGACAGTATCCAGCTCCGTTACCTTGCCTACTTCATAACCTTCCAGGCCAGCTTTGGTCTCTTCTTCGAAGAGCAGCTCATAAGAAGGATTGTAGACGATTTCTGTTGTGCCTGTAATGCCATACTTGGTCAAATCTACCTGTGCCATAAAATATCTCTCTTTTCTCTAGATTTTCGGAATCATCGACTCAATTTATATCTGGGAAAAACCTTAATATGAACGGAAATCGAAAATTCCACTTGAATAGTATATAACATTTTTCTGCATATGTCTTTACTATTTCCGTATGATTTTTCGAAAATCTGTCACTTTTCTTGGTTAGTATCTTTGATTGTATCAAGAGCAAGTGTAATCGTTTGCTTTCATTGATTTGCTTTGCATCTGTTTCCTCATCCCTACATATCCTTTTTTGCCTTCCTTCGAACGAAAAAAGACTCCTGAGGAAAATCCTCAGGAGTCTTCAAATAACCAGTTTAGTGGGCTATTTCAATCAAAGATTACTCAATGATTGTAGCAACTGTACCAGCACCTACTGTACGACCACCCTCACGGATAGCGAACTTGAGGCCCTGCTCCATAGCGATAGGAGTGATGAGCTCAACAGAAATGGTTACGTGGTCACCAGGCATGCACATTTCTGTGCCTTCCGGAAGGTGAGCAACACCGGTAACGTCTGTTGTTCTGAAGTAGAACTGCGGACGATAACCATTGAAGAAAGGCTTATGACGGCCACCTTCGTCGTGTGTCAGTACGTATACTTGACCTGTGAACTTTGTGTGAGGTGTGATTGTACCCGGCTTAGCCAGAACCTGACCACGCTCAACTTCCTTACGGTCGATACCACGGAGGAGAGCACCGATGTTATCACCAGCCTCAGCCTGATCGAGGAGCTTGTGGAACATTTCAACACCAGTAACTGTGGTGCTCTTTGGCTCATCCTGGAGACCAACGATCTCAGCAGCGTCGCCAACCTTAACGATACCACGCTCGAGACGGCCAGTAGCAACTGTACCACGACCTGTGATTGTGAATACGTCCTCAACAGGCATCAGGAACGGGAGATCTGTCGGACGAGCAGGTGTAGCGATGTACTCGTCTACAGCCTTCATGAGTTCCATGATTGGAGCATACTCAGGAGCGTTAACGTCTGTAGAAGAAGACTCGATAGCGTTCAGAGCAGAACCACGGATGATCGGTGTATCGTCACCTGGGAACTCGTACTGGTTGAGGAGGTCACGGATGTCCATCTCAACGAGCTCGAGGAGCTCTTCGTCATCAACCTGATCGCACTTGTTCATGAATACAACGATGTAAGGAACACCAACCTGACGAGCGAGCAGGATGTGCTCACGTGTCTGAGGCATCGGTCCATCAGAAGCGGATACTACGAGGATAGCACCATCCATCTGAGCAGCACCAGTGATCATGTTCTTGATATAGTCGGCGTGGCCAGGGCAGTCAACGTGAGCGTAGTGACGAGCGTCTGTCTCGTACTCAACGTGAGCTGTGTTAATCGTGATACCACGTGCTCTTTCTTCTGGAGCCTTATCGATGTTGCCATACTCTTCGTACTGTGCCTTACCCTGGAAGGACAGAACCTTTGTGATAGCAGCTGTCAGAGAAGTCTTGCCGTGGTCAACGTGACCAATGGTACCGATGTTAACGTGCGGCTTGTTTCTTTCAAATTTTGCCTTTGCCATTTAAAATTTCCTCCTTGTTCAGCATATTGTGCTGAAAATTTTTAGTTTTCGCTTCTACGCGTCAGATACATCTATTTTACTATGTTTTTTCATAATCGCAAGATGCAAATAACAAGAAGCTTGTTTGGTCTTCAAGAATTACTTCTTGAGGATCGTTTCCATAATGTTCTTCGGTGTTTCAGCGAAGTGACCGATCTGCATCACGAAGGTACCACGACCCTGTGTCGTAGAACGCAGAGCTGTTGCATAACCAAACATGTTGGAGAGCGGAACCTCTGCCTGGATCTTCTGTGTACCGTTGAGACCTTCGATACCCTTAACGACACCACGACGAGCGTTCAAGCCGCCGATAACATCGCCCATGTAATCATCCGGAACTTCAACATCGACTCTCATGATAGGCTCGAGAAGAACAGGATCTGCCTTCTTCATACCTTCCTTAAAGCCCATAGAACCAGCGATCTTAAATGCCATTTCTGAGGAGTCGACATCGTGGTAAGAACCGTCAACAACGGTAACCTTAACATCAACTACCGGATAGCCACCGAGCACACCGCTCTGCATAGCTTCCTGAACACCGGCATCGATAGGACCGATAAATTCCTTCGGGATAGAACCGCCGACTGTTGCGTTGACGAATTCGTAACCCTTACCAGGCTCCTGAGGCTCGAGCTCGAGGATACAGTGACCATACTGACCGTGACCACCAGACTGACGTACGAAACGTCCTTCTGCCTTGACCGGCTTTCTGATTGTCTCTTTGTAGGAAACCTGTGGGGCACCTACGTTAGCCTCGACCTTAAACTCACGGAACAGACGGTCAACAATAATGTCGAGGTGAAGCTCACCCATACCGGCAATAATGGTTTGACCTGTTTCCTGGTTCGTAAATGTACGGAATGTCGGGTCTTCTTCAGCAAGCTTCTGAAGTGCAACGATCATCTTCTCCTGGGAAGCTCTGGACTTCGGCTCGATAGCAACTTCGATAACCGGCTCCGGGAACTCCATGGATTCGAGAATGATTGGTGCGTCATCAGAACACAGCGTATCACCTGTTGTTGTATCTTTCAGACCAACTGCCGCAGCGATATCACCGGAGTATACCTCAGTGATTTCCTTACGGTCGTTAGCATGCATCTGAAGAATACGACCAATACGCTCTTTCTTGCCCTTTGTGGCGTTGGAAACATAAGAACCTGCTTCCAGAACACCGGAATAAACACGGAAGAAGCACAACTTACCAACGAATGGGTCAGTCATGATCTTAAATGCGAGCGCCGCGAACGGGCCTTCATCAGAAGCCGGACGCTCTTCCTCTTCTTCTGTGTCAGGATTTACACCCTTGATTGCTGGGATATCCAGCGGAGAAGGCATGTAATCAACGATTGCATCCAGCATCATCTGTACACCCTTGTTTCTCAAGGAAGTACCGCAGATAACTGGGATAATCTGGCAGGTAACGGTAGCCTTACGAAGTGCAGTCTTGAGTTCATCAACTGTGATCTCTTCGCCCTCAAGGAACTTCATGGTGAGCTCCTCATCAGACTCAGCGATTGCCTCGACCATCTCTTCACGCTTCTTGTTTACGAAGTCAACCATATCAGCCGGAACCTCACGGTCCTCATACTGCATACCGTCTTCACTTGTGTAAACTTCTGCACGGAGTGTCATCAAGTCGATGATACCTTCAAAGTTGTCTTCCTTACCGATCGGGATCTGGATTGCAACAGCATTGCTCTTCAGACGATCCTTGATCATGTCAACTACGTGGAAGAAATCTGCACCCAAGATATCCATCTTGTTTACGTATACCATACGCGGTACACCGTAGTGCTCAGCTTGTCTCCAAACTGTCTCGGTCTGAGGTTCAACACCACCACGAGCGGACATAACTGTGACTGCACCGTCGAGTACACGCAAAGAGCGCTCAACCTCTACAGTAAAGTCAACGTGACCGGGGGTATCGATGATGTTGATACGGTGACCCTTCCATGGAGCTGTTGTCGCAGCAGATGTGATCGTGATACCACGCTCCTGCTCCTGAACCATCCAGTCCATTGTAGCGGCACCCTCGTGAACCTCACCCATCTTACGGTTGATACCCGTGTAGTAGAGGATTCTCTCAGTAGTCGTTGTCTTACCCGCGTCGATGTGAGCCATGATACCGATATTTCTTGTGTTTTCGAGTGAATACTCTCTCTTGTTCATCGTGTCAATTGCTCCTTCATCAACTTACCATCTGTAATGTGCAAAAGCTCTGTTAGCTTCTGCCATCTTGTGCATTTCTTCTTTCTTCTTGAATGCACCGCCTGTGCTGTTTGAAGCATCGATCAGTTCGTTAGCCAAACGATCGCTCATTGTACGCTCAGATCTCTCACGAGCATACTTAACGAGCCAACGAAGGCCCAGTGTCTGACGACGAGCAGGACGTACTTCCATAGGAACCTGGTAGTTTGCACCACCAACACGTCTAGCCTTAACTTCAAGCAACGGCATTACGTTCTCAAGAGCCGCATTGAATACTTCGAGCGGCTCCTTGCCTGTGCGCTCTTTGATCATGTCGAAAGCGTCGTAGCAAATTTTCTGTGCAACACCCTTCTTACCGTCCAGCATGATGTTGTTGATCAGCTTGCTGACCTTTACATCATTGTAAAGCGGATCCGGGAGCACTTCTCTAACTGGGACATTGCCTTTTCTTGGCACTAGTCTTCCCTCCTTTTCATGATATTCAGCAAAGTAACTGAAACCATAGGTACTCACGTAAAAAATAGTTCTTTTTGGACCGTGTCAGCGCCAGTCACATGTCCCGTCATGGTTGGCCTTCCCCGAAGGAACTTCGGTTCCGACTTTCCATATTCTATAGACAGTGTACTGATCACTTAATCTGTCCAACCGCAGGAATCAAGAATTACTTCTTAACCTTAGCGGCCTTCGGCTTCTTCGCACCGTACTTAGAACGGCCCTGCTGACGATTTGCAACACCGGCTGTATCCAAAGTACCGCGGATAATGTGATAACGAACACCAGGAAGGTCCTTCACACGTCCGCCACGGATCAATACAACGGAGTGCTCCTGCAAGTTGTGTCCGATTCCCGGAATATATGCAGTTACTTCGTAGCCATTCGTCAGACGTACTCTTGCAACCTTTCTCAAAGCTGAGTTCGGCTTCTTAGGGGTAACAGTCTTAACGACAGTGCACACACCACGCTTTTGCGGGGAAGAAACGTCTGTTTCCTGCTTGCGCAAGGTGTTCAGTCCACTCTGAAGAGCTTTAGAAGAAGACTTGTAGATCTTCGATGTTCTTCCGGACTTAACCAATTGGTTGAACGTAGGCATCAATACATCTCCTTTCGTAATTATGAGTCTCGGCAAAAAAAGCGCGCAAAAAGAACGCCCCGTTTTTGTCGGGCAATTCAGTAGTATAGCACCGGAACTTCAAGTTGGCAATAAAATTTTTGCGACATTATAACTCAGCCGCACATTTCCTTCATGAGGTCGTCCACCTCATCTATATAATCGCTGTCTTTGCTGGTGGAATACGCTGCAATCAGCATATCATCCGATTTGATCAGTACCACATACTCCAGATCGGCCAGGGAACTGTCTTCATCCATTTTCCCCTTAAAGGTGATCTTGTTCGTGGTTTGTTTGATCGTGCCGGATTTGTTTTCCGCTTTAAGATTGTCGTGGGCAGCATCAAAGAAATCGTTAACAACTGATTTCTTCTCGCCCAGATAGTACTCAAACGTGATCGTACCATCTTCGTTGACTGCATAGAGATATTCCTTATATCCTCTAAAGTCTTCTTCATATACCTCGTAGTCATTCTCCTCCATGATCTTCGTAAATTCATCACTGGAGATCTTCTTATATGATTTACATGATGCCAGGGACAGACCCATGGATGCGATCATCACTGCTGCGATTACTTTTCTTAATTTCTTCATTTTCCTTCTCCTGTTACTACAATTGAGTGTATAAACACGCAACACACGATTCTCACGCGTGTGCAGGTGCTTTTCCCAATGAAAAAGCACCTCTTCCGTGAAGTGTATCACAAAAGAGGTGCGATTTGTCATTTGTCTTACTCGATCTTTGTTACCTATATTAGTAACCCAGTGTCTCGATTGCCTTGTCAACTTCTTTGATCGTAGACTTGCTTGTGTCCTGAGCATATGCAGTAATAACCATCTCTTCTGCACGAATCACTACGATGTAAGCATCGCCGTCGAAATAATCGTTATCCTCGAATGTACCCTTCGCAGTGATCTTGTTGCCCTTCTTCTCGAGGTCACCATCGAACTCTTCGTCGTCGAGTGCTGCATCGATCGTATCGTAGCCATCCTGCCAGAATGCCTTCGCATCGCTCTTGGACTCGAAAAGGTCGTATATGATCATGATCGTACCATCTTCGTTCACCGCGATATACTCTTCTTCGCAGTCATCATTTTCGTTCTCTTGAACAGCGTAATCACTCTTCAAAGCTTTCTTGAACTCTTTACCTGTGATCTTCTTTGCAGACTTACCGCATGCAACCAAAGACAGACCCATTGCTGCAACCAGAATCGTTGTTGCAAATTTCTTCAATACTTTCATCGTTCTTCTCTCCTTACTACGAATTTACAAGATAATCTCGTTTCTTGTGAAACCACTAATAATAATATAATAAAAAACCTTCATTCGCAACCAAATCGACGATGTAGAGACTTATATCATATCTAGGCCAAGTAGAGTGAGGAAGACCACCGATAAGATGAAGTGGAGGATCGTAATCCCAAATGTAACCCAGTTCAGTACATCAGCCGAGTGCTTGTCCGCTTCCTCATTTGTAGAAGTATGCTTCACCACTTTGTCGATCTTCTTATAGGCCAGAATAGCTGTGATCAGAGACACGATGTTTGTCGCGCAACACAAGACGATCTCAACAGATGTGATAATAAGCATTATCAGGGAGAAAGTTCTCGTCTTGTTACTGCCAGCAAGTACTTCTTGCGGCGGATTCGGCAGAACGTTCGGTACAGAAGTGCCACCCATCATCGGCGTTGACGAAGGCGCACCTGAACTCAATGGCAACCCCTGAGCGGAAGGGATTTCGCCTGGCGCAGTTGACTGGAACGGAATACCCGGGATTGGCCAAGGCACATTGGCACTCGGACGATAGACACCCTTATTCTTCGTATAGACCGTCTCACCGGCTTGTTTTGCCGAGTACATCACCTGATTACTCGAGGTAGGCTTAGCCTTCTGAACTGCTTCAGCTGTAGGTTGCGTAGCGGAAGCTTGCGGAACTGTCTCCGGCGCAGGTTGCGTAGCGGAATCCTGCGTAGCTGCCTCCGGCGCAGGTTGCGTAGCGGAAGTTTGCGGAACTGTCTCCGGTGCCGTCTGCGTAATGGGTGGCAGTGGCATCGTCGGATCCGGAAAATCACTTGTCATCGGAGAACCGCATGCCTCACAGTATTCTCCGCCTTCTTGCTGATTCAGACAGAATCGACATGTCTTCATATCTTCGTCTCCTGCTATATTAAGCAATCGTCAGACGGTGGTGAACCTTCTTGCCCTTTCTTAAGAAAGCTTCGCCATCCGTGAAATCTTTCTCGGTCAGCATGTAGTAAACATCTTCCACCGCAACATCGTTCAGGTAGATACCCTTCTGCTGGATCATACGGCGTGCCTCACCCTTGGAAGGAGTGAGCTTCGCTTCGCAAAGAAGATCCAGAAGTGAAAGTCCAGCGCCGGCCAGACGATCCGCAGCAATTGCTGTAGTCGCCATATCGTCAGAACGTCCGCCCTTCTCAAAGAGGTCTTCCGTCTGCTTCTTCACAGCCAGTGCAGTCTCTTCACCGTGAACGATCTTCGTAACCTCGAAGGCCAGTCTCTTCTTCGCTTCGTTGATGGCTGCATCAGTCAGCTTTGCATATTCGTTAATCTCTTCAAGCGGTACAAATGTGAGAAGCTTCAGGCACTTGATGACGTCTGCATCTTCTACATTTCTCCAGTACTGGTAGAAATCGAAAGGTGTTGTCTTATTCGGATCGAGCCATACCGCGCCCTTTGCAGTCTTACCCATCTTCTTACCTTCACTGTTGGTCAGAAGCGTGAATGTCAGACCGAAAGCCTCGCCCTGTTCCTTACGACGGATGAGCTCAACACCACCCAGGATGTTGGACCACTGGTCATCACCGCCGAGCTCGAGCTGGCAGTTATATGTCTGATACAGGTGCAGGAAGTCGAAGCT
Organism: Candidatus Scatonaster coprocaballi; assembly: GCA_018064475.1. GTDB lineage: Bacteria > Bacillota > Clostridia > Saccharofermentanales > Saccharofermentanaceae > Scatonaster > Scatonaster coprocaballi. The sequence goes on along the minus strand of JAGHVD010000060.1, from coordinate 25,101 downwards.
CTGAAGCAGCATATAGTTAAACTCGAGGAAGGACAAGCCTCTCTCCAGACGCTGCTTGTAGCACTCGAAAGTCAACATACGGTTGACAGAGAAGTGCGGGCCGATATCTCTTAAGAAATCAATGTAATTCAGGTCCAGGAGCCAATCACCGTTATCAACGATGAGTGCTTTGCCATCGGAAAAATCAACGACTTTGCCCATCTGTTTCTTGAAGCATTCAACATTGTGATGGATCGTCTCCTTCGTGAGCATCTGACGCATGTCAGAACGTCCTGTCGGGTCACCGATCATACCGGTACCGCCACCCATCAGGGCAATCGGACGGTGGCCGGCCTTCTGCATGTGGCTCATAACCATCATCTGGACGAAGTGGCCGACGTGCAGGCTGTCTGCGGTTGGGTCAAAGCCGATATAGAAGGTGACACCCGGCTTACTTAACAGATTGTAGATCTCTTCACGATGTGTGGTCTGCGCAATATAACCACGTGCCTCCAACACATCAAATACATTTTGGTACGTTTCTTCGGACATCAATATTTCCTCCTATATTTTATAAATACTTTCGTTAAATTGCCACGAAAGCCTTGCCTATTCTACTTCCAAACCTACTTGGAAGTCAACCGCTTCCGCATTTCAGGTTTTACCGACTGTTCGTTCGGTCTATCTGGTAAAATCACCCGCAGAAATGCAACTACTCATATATCATATTGATTTACTTCCGCGACTGTCGATATGCTTGGTGGCAAGAAGGAGGTGTCCCCTATGAAAGCTCATCGAATCTTCCCACGAATCTTATTACTCGGTCTTCTCGGCGCCACCCTACTATCCGGCCTGCTAGGGTTGCAACAACGTCGTCACGACAGAATCGAGCGCCAGCGAGAAGCCGTGGTCCGAGACATGGTCGACCGGATCCGCCTCGAAAACCAAGCCCACTTTGTTGTGGATGCGAGTGATTTTGCCGTATCGGGAGAAGACGAATACGAAGGGCCTTCCACCACCGTTCGGCCACATGAAACCGTCCCCGCACCGGACGCCGAGCCTGGTGCTTCTTCTCCCTCAACTGAAGCGGAAGATAGCTATACCCTTGTTGCCTACGGTACGATCTCGATTCCTTCGATCGACTGCGAACTTCCGCTTCTGGACGGTGCCGGCGTGGTGGAACTCCGCTATGGTGCAGGACGGATGCCGCTCTCCGCTGATGCCGGTGAATTTGGCAACCTCGTGATCTTCGGGCATCGCATGAAGCAATACGGCTCACTCTTCAACCGTCTGGGCGAGGTGGAATTGGGGAGCCTCATCCTGGTGTCGCACGGCGGCGAGTCCTATGAGTACGTCGTCGACGAGATCCTGACCATCTCTCCCGCGGATCTTTCCCGCTACATACAGAACGAGGGCGACTCTTCTCGAATCACCCTCGTCACCTGTACACCGACCGGCGTTGGATCGCACCGGCTCATTCTCCGCGGTCACCTTCTTACGGATGAGTAGCCTTCCATTGGAATCATCTCTTCTTACCGATCCGGATAAACTCCAAAACGGCGAGACCGAAACATGTGCTACTCGATAGGCCGAAGAAGGAACACCAGCCGATTCCTCGGATCAGGTCGGTCTCAGACGTCTTGACCGTATCGTACAAGCGTGTGGCGCCCAGCACCTTGGTGTTCTGAACCTTGACCGGCATGGATTCACTGTCATTGCGATATCCCTCCGGTGCTTCCACTTCGAAGATCTCATAGTCACCGGACGTAAGTCCCAGGATCGTCACCTTGCCGAACTGTGGCGCTTCCGGATCATTTCCGGTATAGAGAAGTTGCGTGGCACCTTCTGTATCCGGCGCACAATTCATGTAGCTGCCGGTCTCCTCGTTCCAGACAAAGTCATAGAGTTGACCCGCCGCATCTTTCACCGAGATGCCGCAATGCCCCAGCAATTCACCGGTTGCCGCCGCGCGTTTCTCGGCGATGGTCTCGGTGGGCGCGTCGACCACTTCGTAATGGAAGAGCCTGCCTTCTTCTTCACAGGTCACAAAGATCGGCTCGTCCATTGTGCGGAATCGTGTCCAAGTTCCGACATCCGTCTCGATGACGTAGTACTCGCCGGGTCCGGTGTAAAAACTTGCAAAACCTTCTGCATCGGTCTTCAATTCTTGAATCAGGTGATCCGGTTCGTCACCATTTCCCCGCATCCACAGTTGGAACGTCACACCGTCCATCGGCGTTTTCGACTCATCTCCGCAATGCTTCTCAATCCTGATTTCAGAAAGCGGATAGTTCAGCACATCGATTTCCTGATATGGGAGAAGCACTTGTGTCTCTTGCGATTGCGCGATATCTACCGCAATGTCCTCACCGAGCGCATAGCGTTCATCTGTCTTGGTCTCATGAAGTATGATCTTCGTACCATACGGATATGCCATCGAAGTCTCCACGATGCCTTCTTCATCTGTCACCAGTTTCTCGATCAAATGACCATCCTGCGTGTAGACCTCGAACTCTACCTTCTCCATCGGAAGTCCCGTGTCCGCCGCCGTTTTCAACACACGCAGATGTGCCCTCGACTGCACGTTAATGATCTCATCCTCCGGTGCAAAGACGAAAACTTCCGTCGTCATGTCACCAGGCTCCGTCGCTGTCGCAACAGGGTATTTCTCCGTATCTAACACATATCCCTTAGGCGCCGCAATCTCCTGGATATAGAAGGAAGCACCTAACGGGTAATCTTCTCGGCTCTCGCACCGACCGTCTGAACCGGAAACCATCACCTCAATCAGCTCATCCTCTTCCACAATCACTTCACCGGAAGCATCGCAGATCGGCGAGGCCGCATAGATGCCGATCACCGCCTGCCCAAGCGCTCGTTCACTCGGGACGAACTCACCGTTTCCTGAATCGAACACATAGTCGCGAGCGATTTTCTCGCATAGAAGTGTGGCTTTCTGGCGTCGGTCAGTGACCTCCTTCGACACACTCACCACTTCCATCGTCTGGTCCTCACGATCATCCGTCACATGAACCATGACCGGTTCGGAATCGACCAGGAAACCTTCCGGCGCAATCGTCTCCACCATTTTATAGGTGGCTTCGCCCGACTTGGCGTCCAGTGAAAGTCCATCCACCTGAATCCGACCATCTTCATCCGTGGTAAAATCACCCAATTTCGTGCCGGCGCGAAGTGGTGTCTCTCGCTCGCCGTCCCCGTCTGTATCAAACATCTTATAGGGTGCAAATGTAGTTCCATCTTCGCTCATCACGATTGCACCCTCTGGATACTTCGCCGGATCCAGCAGCGCTATGTCACGGTAGAAATCCAGGACATCACCCTCGCAGTACAGTTCATAGACAGCGCCTTCCAGCGGAACCTCGGTATACTCGAAGGTGTACCCGGTCAGTTCCGCCCAATCGTTGTTCTGCCCATTATCGTCCACGTCGATCGTGCAATCAATTGCCTTCGGGGTCGCACCTGTCAGCACCTCGCCCTTCTTCAGAAGCGCCACGGACACTTCCACTTCATCATCGGCAAAATCAACTGCTTTGAGGTCGCTTTGTGGTCCTACGCCGACAAAAGATTCTCCTTTCCGTACGTCAATCTGAATCAGTTCATCTGAACGTACGAATCCTCGAGGCGCTTCCACTTCACGTATGAAGTAGGTACCGACAGCCAATCCAAGTTTCTCAATATTTGCCGTGCCGTCCGAGGTGGTCTCGAATGTATCACATCCGTCCCAATCTTTCAGTACGTTCTCCTCCTGATCTAGGACCTGGAACTTCACACCCGCTGCAGGGATCACCTCACCCGTGCGCTCATCCACTTTCCGGATCTGGATCTTCAACTCATACTGCCGATCGATGAGCGTCAGTGTTTTTTCCGGTGAATCCGGCGAACCGGTTCCACGAATGCTCACCGTCGAGTCTTCGCATGTATAGGTGTACTTCGTTGCTTCCGACTCGATCTGGTGAACCCGATATTCGCCATAAGGAAGGAGTTTCGACATCGCATATCCATGCGCATCTGTGGCCAGCACATCGCGGTACGCCGCGGGCGCCTGGTCATAGGAATCATAGGCTGTATTCCACACCTGAAATTCCGCATTGGACTCCGGCGCCAGATCCTCCGACGCCGTTTCCGCATACACATCGTACCCGGTCTGTACTTTCTTCAGGATCGCCAGTCTTCCCGCCGCCATCTCATCTTCGAAAGTGGCCGAGGTGCTTTTCCCATCTACTACGGTAAAAGCACTTGGATTCGGGGTCATGGTCTTTGTGCCGGTGGGGGTGCTGATCTGGCGGATCGTGTACTGGCCCTTAGGAAGCTGTAACGCCGTGCCCGTCTTCTCTTCGACGATCTCGCCCTTGGCATTGGAGACGCACCGGAAGCCGATGCCGTCCGCCTGGGCCTGCTGAAGATTAGCATAGTCGGCAGGATAGATTTCGAAAGTCGCGCCTTCTTCCGGCACCTTCATATCCTGAAAAACCGCTCGTTTGGATAGCTCCACGCGATTAGTTCCTATTTCCCATTTTCTAGATGTGCCAGTGAATCGCTTGTCTGAACTCTCGTGCCAGCCCACATAGGTCTGCCGTGATAAGCCACTGGCCGTCAGACTGGAGTCGAAGAAGTAACCATACATCAGCTGGGATCGTGTGTTAGAAGCATTGTCCACGGCCTCCACCGTCACGCCCATATCACGAGACTGGCCGTTCGCGTGAAGTTCACTCCACTTTCCCCGAATCTGGAAGGTGCTGCCGGAAGGAAATGTCTCGTTGGTCGTGACTACTCGCACCGCTTTGCCGGTAGCATCTGTGAGATAGACAGTTCCGCCTGTCATTTCAGAGAATCGGAAAGAACCACCGGCATTGCCGCGCACCGTCTCTTCCACCTGTACAGAGAATTTCGCGAAGTAGCTGTGCGTACTTGCATCGTAGGTGAGCGACGATGCCTGCTCGATCTTGGCCTGATAGTTCGGCACATAGGCACCGGCCTTCGAAGGACGTCCTGCCTGATTGTAGACAGACCACAACCGCTTCGCCTCCGCAAGTATTTTTACCGCGGTCGGACCACTCCCTTCCCCATCTACAAAGGTGTCAATGTCGATTCCACTGAAGTACTGCTTGGAACTACTGCTCAGGCTGCCTTCGTAAAGATGGATCAGGTTCCAGATGAGGATCTGCCGCACGCAATAGTGAATGTGCGGGTGATTATTCACCGTGTCGGGAAGCTGGAAGGAAGACTCGTCCATCTCGATGATATACTGGATCTTTCCAAGAAGCGCCGCCGCGGCCGAATCGTGCATCACCGCAGGCTGGATGCTTCCGTTCTCCGGTGTCGGCGCACCGGCGCGCACGCAATAGACCGGGGTCATCTTCCCTGCCGTTGTCGTCTCGGCAAAGAGATACTCCAGTTTCTTCGGAACCGTCTCGCCGTTCACCACATGGTAGAGTTCGAAATACTCTGAATCGTGGAAGACATGATTGTTGGTTTCCGGCAACGGTTCCTCTGCCCGAAGGGCTCGGCTGAACCATACAAATGGAAGCACCGAGGACAAGAAGAACACAAGTAGCAGAAATGCCAGAAAACGCTTGGATTTCAGTGTTTTGGTCGATTGAAAATGTGTCATGATCGTTCTCTCCTTTAAGCATTTTTCGAATGTGTTCGTATCTTACTTGCGAAGAGAAATGTAAATCTATATTTTATATGAGTAGTTGCCCTTTTTTAGAAAATAAAGTGACCATAACCGACAGTTCGTTCGTTTCTTCCGATCGGCTTTTCCTCCTAAGAAGAAGGGCCGCCTCGAAGTGATCCATCACTTCGGAAGACAGCCCTCATTTTCTCAACAGTTTCGATTCGATCCGTAATCAGTTTCTACGCTTGCCGTAAGAGATCAGGCGGAGCAGTGTCAGGATTGCGGAAGCCGCTGCGGCCACGTAGGTCATGGCTGCTGCAGAAAGAACACTTCTTGCACCCTTCATCTCCTGAGCCTGAAGAAGCCCATTACCTTCCAGGATCTTCAGCGCACGGCGGGAAGCATCGAGTTCGACCGGAAGTGTCACCAGATAGAACAGCACGGCAAAAGTGAACATGAGGATACCCACCCAGAAGATCGTTGATCCGAGTGCGTTGTCTGAATAGTTGCTATTCAAGTATCCCATCATTGCAGCACCGATAATGGCAACATATGGCCCAAGTCGGGAACCAATATTGGCAAATGGCACTAGGAGGGAACGGATCTTGTTCGGCATGAAGCCAACATTATGCTGGATCGCATGTCCACACTCATGGGCTGCAACACCAACGGCTGCGACCGAGGCCGTGTTGTACACCGAATCAGAAAGATTCAGTGTCTTATCCTTCGGAGAATAGTTGTCTGTTAGGTCACCGCTGATGTGCTGGATGCTTACATCCGTCACACCATAAGCCTGAAGGATGTACTGTGCCGCCATGGCACCGGTCATCCCGTTGCTGGTCGCTACTTTGCTGTATTTTTTGAACGCAGATTTGCATCTCGCACTGATGATCAAGCTGACCACCATCATAATCAAAGAGAGAATAATACCAAACGAATAAATGAAATCCCAAAAGCCCATCGTGTCATTCCTTTCTCATTTGCACCCGCCACGCGGATATATCAGTACGCATATAGTAGTACTATTATATCACGTTAATACCACGTTCCGACCATCGTCAACTTCTTCTCATATTCCTTCGATAATCCCCAGCAGTAGACTCAATCTTTTCGTGTTCGATCCAATTTACCCTCGCCTACTAGATGAAGATAATCTCGCACAAACAGAGGATCGACAGAAGAGATGAACTTCCAAGTATCCACCAGTATAAATCTCTCTTGCCAAGCTCGTATCCTATCAGAAGAAGCGCTACCCCTACAGGAAGTGTGAACATGAGGAGTATTGGCTGACACAGAATCCACCATCTGCATCTATACACACGCTTGTTCACTTTCGCGTTATATCGCTCCTCCGCTTCACGCCTAGCCTTCTCCATCTCCTTCTCGGTTGTGATCAACTCTTCCGAAGTCACAAATCGATTTGTATCTTTAAGCTCTCTATTAGGAAAACTAAACTTATTAGAAGTATCAAGATCCACCACAAAGTATACGTCACCCTGTTCCTGATCAAAAGACGAAATACAAAGTCGAGACGATGTGGTCAGGGTGACGGACTTCCCATCTACAGTAGTTACCGTTATATTCGAACAAGGAGAATATACCGTTCTGGTGATAGAACTAGGTTCCTTCATTTCGAGGGGAATGGGATGATTGGATAACTTCATCAATGCTACGCCAACTGCCCACGAAACGAGAATCGATGTAATGACCCCAAACCATATACTCAATTTCTTCATATTCTTCTCTTTACTATCACTCATATCCAAGCCTCCTTGAGAAACGAAAGTACGCTCATTACAAGCAGAATGAAGGAAATGCGAGTCTTTGAATCATCAATGCAACCTTGCACAGAATCAGAATTGCAAACAAGACATTCATCTTTACATAGGCTTTTTTTCGGAAGAAAAGCCACGCGATGATAAAATCGAAGCTTAGCATGATAACGAGAGCAAGGCCAAGAAACTTGAAGAAATACACTGATTGCTCCTGGGGAAACAGGAACCACAGTCTCGCATGGAGCATGTATGTGTCAAACTCCTCATCTTCCCTAGCGCGTACATTTCTCCTTGTGATTTCCTCCAAGTCCTCACGGCGCTGGAATCTCGTTTCATCTGCCAATTCCCTGCTAGACATATTCAAGTTCACGCTTACGACAGCATCCTCGTACGAATATACGCATACCATACAATCTGGTATCGGTTCACCTGTGTGGTGTGATTCTAAAGACATATCCACTTCGTCAACGCGGGTCAGTGCGGAAGACGACGTCAACAATACGTCTTTCCCCTGCGTATCCTTCACAGTCATGTCTGTTCTCGGTGTGTATAGGGTCGGATACGCTCTGATCTCATGGAATTCCTCAGCGTTTGTGTAGGATTCCGGCAAGCCAATTAGATAAATCACCAACAATAGATTCACCACGAAGAGAATAATAGAAATTTTCTTCATTGGATTTGAAAACGTATCACCCATGTCCAACCCCTCCCAGACTGAGAATTCTATAGTTATAGAATACATGCTAGTAGTCAAATTATGATTAAGAAATATTAAAGAAAAAACTAAAGATTCGATTTTTCTTCTAGGTATGTAAAAGGATGTCCGCGAAGTGATTGATTCACTTCTTGGACATCCTCTTGACTTACTGATTTACGTTCAGGTTCCTGTTGGGAAGAATTACTTACCCGCGTTGCAGATAACTGCGAAGTCCGGAGCCTTGAGGGATGCACCACCAACGAGACCGCCGTTGATGTCCTTCTGAGCGAAGAGGCCTTCTGCATTCTTTGCGTTGCAGGATCCACCATACTGGATGGTCATTGCAGCAGCGCACTTGTCGCAGTAGAGCTCAGCGATAACGCCACGGATGAATGCGCAAACTTCCTCAGCCTGCTCGTCGGTCGCGGTCTTGCCTGTGCCGATTGCCCAGATTGGCTCGTAAGCGATCGTGATCTGGCAGAGCTTGTCAGCCGGGATATCCTTGAAAGCGCCAACGATCTGGCTCTTGATCCAGTCGAATGTCTCGCCTGCTTCACGCTGAGCCAGGGACTCACCGCAGCAGATGATCGGCTTCACGCCGTACTTCAGAAGAGCCAGAGCCTTCTTGTTGACTGTCTCGTCTGTCTCAGCGTTGTACTCACGACGCTCGGAGTGACCGATGATGCAGTATGTTACGCCCATCTTAGCGAGCCAGAGTGGAGAAATCTCGCCGGTAAAAGCACCCTTCTCTTCGAAGTGGCAGTTCTGAGCAGCGATCTTGATGTTTGTGTAAGCAGTTGCTTCAACAGCAGCAGCGAGAGCAGTAGCCGGAACGCCGAGAGCGATCTTTGCTGTAGCGTCCTTTACGAGCGGCTTCAGTTCTTCGATGAGTTTTACTGCATCTGCCGGGATACCGCAGTTCATCTTCCAGTTACCAGCAGCAAATGTTCTGCCGATTTCCTTATCGTTCAGGCAATCGATACCTGGGAGAACCTTACCTTCGATGAACTCGAGGGAAGCACCACCACCTGTGGAGATGTGTGTAACCTTATCTGCGAAGCCGAGCTTCTCAATAGCAGCTGCGGAGTCACCACCACCGATGATGGAGATTGCATCTGCCTCAGCAATAGCCTGAGCCAAAGCCTTTGTACCAACAGCGAACTTCTCGAACTCGAATACGCCTGCAGGACCGTTCCAGATGATGGTCTTTGCAGCCTTGATCTCTGCAGAGAACTTCTCGATGGTCTTCGGTCCGATATCCAGACCTTCCCAACCGTCCGGGATCTCCATTGTCGGAACAACCTGGCTGTTTGCATCAGCAGCGAAGTTGTCAGCAACAACTGTATCCTCAGGCAGGAGGAGCTTTACGCCCTTCTCAGCAGCCTTAGCGAGGAGTTCTTTTGCCAGATCTACTTTATCAGCCTCGAAGAGGGAGTTACCGATGGAACCGCCCTGTGCAGCGATAAATGTGTAAGCCATACCACCACCGATGATGATCGTATCCGCCTTATCCATCAAGTTTGTGATTACGCCGATCTTATCGGAAACCTTAGCACCGCCGAGGATTGCAACGAACGGACGCTTCGGATCTGCCAGTGCACCACCGATGAACTTGATCTCTTTCTCGATCAGGTAACCGGAAGCAGACGGCAGGAAGTTTGCAAGACCAGCTGTAGAAGCATGTGCACGGTGAGCTGTACCGAAAGCATCGTTGACATAGAGGTCAGCCATGGAAGCAAGCTCAGCTGCGAACTTCGGATCATTCTTTGTCTCTTCTTTGTGGAAGCGAACATTCTCCAGCATCAGGATCTCGCCTTCCTTGAGGGCAGCAGCCTTAGCCTTTGCATCTTCACCGATGACATCAGCAGCCAGTGTTACCGGCTTACCAATGAGCTCAGCGAGACGGTCAGCAGCCGGCTTCATGGAGAAAGCAGCTTCTGGTCCATTCTTCGGACGACCCAAGTGGGAAACGAGGATAACCTTCGCATTATTATCTACGAGATACTTAATCGTCGGGAGAGCTCCCTTGATTCTCTTATCGTCTGTAATTTCACCTGTTTTCTTGTCGAGCGGTACGTTGAAGTCCACGCGAACAATTACTCTTTTGCCGGAAACGTTTAAGTCTTCGACATTCTTCTTCTGAACCATAGCCATAGTGTTCACACTCCTTGAGCAAAATTACTTGTTTTCCAAGCCTTACTATTATACAAACAAATCCGCTGTGTTTCAATTTCATTTTTCTATTTAGTAAGGAGCGAAATATCTTGGACGCGTGGTGAATCGTATCCCGGTCGCCGTCTCCATTCGTTTTTCCATGTGAAAGTGTATAATGGAGAAAAACTTGTAAGGTGGCTCCATGTCCGTATTCGTTCCTGATTTCTATCCTCAATTTCACTGCATCGCCGACCGATGCCGTCACAGCTGTTGCATCGGCTGGGAGATTGATGTAGACGAAGCGGCGCTGAAACGATATCAGCAGGTCGAAGGTCCGCTCGGTAAGAAGCTGGCCCAATGCATTGCTACCGAAGACACAGAAGATGGTCCCACTTCGCACTTCATGCTCGAAGGCGAAGCCGAGCGATGTCCTTTTCTCAATGAGAGAAATCTCTGTGAACTGATCCTCAATCTTGGCGAAGATTCACTTTGCAACATCTGCCGTGACCATCCACGTTTCCGCAACTTCTATTCCGACCGCGTAGAACTCGGTCTCGGTCTCTGTTGTGAAGAAGCCGCGCGGATCGTTCTCACCCAGCAGTCACCCTTTCAGCTCATTCCTCTGGAACCGGTGACCTCATCGGAAGTGGTCACCCAGGAAGAGTCGCAATTCTTCGCTTTCCGCAATATGCTCTTTCAGATCCTAGCGAACACGCGCGCCGACTGGACCCTGCGCGTAAACCAGATCTGTGACGCCATCGATGTTCCCATGCCCACGTTCGATCCGGCTGAATGGGGAACTTTCCTACTGACACTGGAACGTCTCGATCCAACTTGGGACGATGAACTGACACGGCTCATCCAGTCAGGTGCTTCGACCAACCAGGCATCGGATAATGAAAACTCGGATGATGTCCTCTTCGCATTCCGGCATTACATGCATGATCAAGGTCGAACGGAAGAATACATTCATCTTCTCGAATACTTTCTTTTCCGACATCTCAACACCGCGCCGGATGAGATGACGGCTCGTGTTCTGTTTGGGGTTCTTGCCGTCTCAATTATTGAATGGATGGGGGCCGCGCACTATCACGAGGCTTCAACCTTCACTCTGGCGGATCAGATTGAACTTGTCCGGATGTTCTCATCGGAAATCGAATATTCAGACGAGAATGTTGACTGTATCTTAGAAGAATTGATGGATCGATTCCTGTAGATTCCACGCACTATCCGGCAAATCCAAAGTGAATCACTTAATCTGGTGTCGTTGTGTCGGCGTTGCCTATTTCGAGTTTACGCATCGCAGACAGCACACTACAGATTTCATGGATGCGTTGCGGATGCTCGGGGTAGAGGTAGATGACCTGCCCATCCGAATCGTAAAGCTCAAGTTTCTCACCCAGATCGTACACCACGCCTTTCAGTTTCCTCGTGTTATATGACTTGGTAACCGGCTGGGCCACCGCCGCAATATCACGATTCCGATGTGCACGGATCGGTTTTCCCTTCTTGTAGATGATGCCTTCCTCCGGCTTGCATAGCTTCCCTTCGAAAGTCAGATAACCATCGCGAATCGTGATTTTCCCACTACCGGTCTTCGCATGGTCATACTCGCCCAGTGCATGATGCACGACAACCGGTTCTTCCAACATATATCCAGGACGTGAAACTTCGCGTTCAAAAATTCCCTGCTCCCATTCATTCCACTGGTGTAGATCTTCGAAGCATCGATCTTTCTCTGTCGCCGCTTCGAAGAAACCGTATGGGGTCATCTTCACGTGGTTGCCACATGACTCGCACGTCAAATCATGTCCATCCGAGTGTATCGTATTCATCCCTTCACACTTCGGGCAGATGCACGCTACATTCTGGGCACCCGCCGCGGGCTTCTTGGAGCGGAAGACCTGTGGGTGCTCACGGAAATAGGCGTACTCATCGTAGACCATGGTCCGTTGCATCTCATCCTGCAATTCCTGTACGGACATATTTGCGATTTCTTCTTTCGTCATGACACGTACATATTCCGCCGTGATCCGTCCGCGTCTCCATCCGCTCTCCGTCCATCTCGGCCACGTCATGTACGCACCATGGGTCTGAAGGAAAGCTATGTTCGCACCACTTCGTTTGACAAGCGTCGCCAGTCCAGAATCGAAAGGAATCGAGTGTCCATCTACGAGTCGTGTAGCCTCTGGGAAAATGCCCAGCACCCCGCCGCGGTTCATTACTTTGAACATTGCACGCACAGTCCGCAGGTCGTTACGATACTGCGCCTTGGGAATGCATCCGCCTTTGGTCAACACATGGCTGATGATTTTGTTGCGGAACAAGAACGCCCCCGCCACGAAGTTGATCGGTCGTCCATACACAGTTGTACCCATGATGATGGGATCAATAAAGGAAGGATGGTTGCCAACCAGAACCAGTGGGCCATCGAGATTCTTGATTCGTTTATCTGTCTTGATCTTCACGTGGAAGAATAATCTTGTCGCGTTGATGAGAAGTCCGGTTCCGAATATCTTGTACCAGAAGAAGCTAGGCTTGCGTCCATAGTCAGGCTGTCCGTCAGATGAACGTTCAACACGGGACTTTGGTGTTCTATCCAGTTCGTCTTTCTCCTTCGTATGCATGTACGCCGCCTTTATCTGATCAAGTGATGAAAATACTTCGAAAAATGTATGTGTTGGTAAAAAAGTCTTTAATCCGACACAAATTCATAACATCTATTCAGTATTATACCTAATGTGTCATAGTCCGTAAAATGAAAAATAAGTCTGTCCGATTGTATCTCCAACTAAAGAGGAATTATTCTGGGAAGCATTGTATTTTTCACGGATTTCTGGCAAAATGTCTGTTTTGACAACGGCTGATATATGGGGCATTTGAGAGGTTTACCAATATGAAGACTTGTTTTTATTGTGGCCGAGAGCTAGAACCGGGACAACGTTGCAGTTGTCGCGGCGGTTCAAGCGTAAAATTCGGCGGAGGAAACTCCTCTTCAACGCAGACCACTGCGTCACAATCCACCTCTTCGCAACAAAGCGCAACTTCTACGTCCTCCACATCAACCGCGCATGATGCTTCGTCTTCATCTTCCGCTGGTAAAGAATCCAACCCTGTCGACAAGAAAGCACAAAGAGCCGCTCGCAAAGCAGAGAAAGAACAGAAGAAGAAGGAAGGCAAACAGGTCTGGAATCAGGGTTCTTCCGAATCCAAGCCGAGATTCACATTCTCGACATTTATCACCCAGGTTCGGTCTGCCTTCCCGTCCTTCTCGAAACTCCTTCATCCGGTCATGGCCTACATCTGGCACCCGGTGACCACTATACAGAACCGTCCGCATGTTGTATCCGTTGGCAAATGCCTACTGGTGAACAGTCTTTTCGCCGCATTAACTTCCAGCATGGTACTCGTTACTTCCCACACCAGTTCTCCATTCCTGGGCATGCTGATCTCACTGATATTCGGAAAGACCGACCTGTTCTCCTCTCACCATATCCTAGCGTTTGCAGTCATGTTCCTGATTCTATGGATCAGCGTGCTCATTCTCGCCGGATGCTTCTCCGTCATCTCAAGGCTTGCCAATCGCAAGCTCTCTTTCTTGAAGGCCCTGGATACCGTATCCATCTCCTCCATCTACATGTGCTTCGCAGACATCCTCATCTTCATCTCGATTCTATTTGGCACTCGTGGCTCCTTCACACTCCTGTTTGTCGCGCTGGTCATCATGGGCATTGCCCACTTCGTCTCCATTCGACAGACATTGGCGCTCAGTGACAACGCCACCTTCAACATGCTGGCCGTCAGTTATCTCATCTTCTATATTCTCGCCCAGCTCGCCGTCAACATCATCATCCGTATCGTGGTGTAAGGTTCATCACAAATTCATGCACTACGACTTTTCACGTTATTTCGAATTACGTCGTACCAATAAACCTCTCACAACCTCGAACATTACGACTTTTTCATGATTTCTTAATTTAAGTCGTACGAAAACCCGCCTCGTCGCCACTTGTAGTACGACTTTTTTACAACTGTTCTAGAAAAGTCGTAAATCTCCGCCGCTCAGCATCCTCCACATTACGACTTTTTCGCAAGTTCCCGATTTTAGTCGCACTTTGCTTTCTTTATGTGCCTCCATTAGTACGACTTTTTTACGATTTCTTAATTTTGGTCGTACGGAAGCCCGCTCCGTCGCAACTTGTAGTACGACTTTTTTACAACTGTTCTAGAAAAGTCGTAAATCTCCGCCACTCAGCATCCTCCACACTACGACTTTTTCGCAAGTTCCCGATTATAGTCGTACTCTCCTTCCCTTCGTCTGCCCAACGTCTTCACCAAGCCCAGTCTACTCAGACACGGAACGTCTCTTTCATGCGCCGCCGGAACATCTCAGGATTGAACGGGAACTCCGCCGTTTCCGAAGTAAGGATCAGGTTCTTCCCCACATAAATCCCGTTCCGCTCATACTCACGGATCTTCCGCAAAGCCCGCTCTCGATACTCATTATTATCCATCAACCCGAGATGCTCATGATAAATCACCTGCCGATTCTGCACATCGAGAAGTGTAAAGTCCGGATAACACATGTGTTCATTCCGAAGTCTCAACTCACATTCATACCGATACGGAATTCCCAGTTCATAATAGATGTTTGCCTGAAACGTCTCGCTCTTTGAGCGCACCTTCTCTCCACGTTTGGTCTCGTACTTCAACTCTTCTGTACGGAAGGGATTCGTCGGATACTTCTCCCGCTCCCACGCCCTCGCATACGTCTCATTATCCACTATCAACGGTGTCACAAGTTCCTGTCTCACCTTTCTCAAATCAGCATACACAAGATCCGCCCGCTGATTCTGCAAAAACCACTCATACTTCTTTAGGATTCGTAATTCCTTGTTGGCCTTCTCCCACACACTTTGCATATATGCTTTCTGCGCAAGACGCTCCACCAACTCCATGTTGTCCCGAGGAATATAGACACGCTTCTTCATATCATCACCATGCACATAAAATACCGGAACTTTCTTACTTCCATCGACACGAAGCGAGCCTGGTGGCGCTTTGCCAAGCTTGTCCTCCGCCGAACGAATCACCCGTTCAAGGCATATTCTTCGATTCATTACTTCACGCTGAAAACGATCCATCATGCTCATTCCTCCTTTGTAAAAGAACTGTATGCTTATTGAACGATTTTTTGTCCTGCAAAATCAATATGATATAAGCGCGATTTGCATTTTTATCGAAAATTTCAATCACTTTTCCTCAGGTCGTCCGCGTCCAGTCCCCCGCCTTCTCTCACAAGTTTTGTTTACAATTTCACTCCGTTTCGATAGTATCTACATACAAGAATCAATTAGCAAAGTGAGGGAAATCATGAAAACAAGACGAACGATCACTACGATGAGTCTGGCACTCATCACCTCTATATCCGTAGGTACACTAAGCAGTTGCAAGCGTAGCGAAACCAACGCCTCTTCTACATCCACCACAACCTCGACCGCAGTCCCAACAACGGACGCAACTTCAGCCACTGATTCGGCTACATCATCTGAAACAGAAGTAGCAACATTCGAATTCACCAAAGAGAACTACCCCACGATTGACGGCTCTACCGCGAACAAGCCGATGGGCGTCGCTGTCACCTCTGTCCTGCTCGGCATTAGCCGCGAAGAAGCAGACAGCATGTTGGAATTTCATATGACAGACTATGCATTTGACTACCTCATGAACGGCGAAGCAGATATTCTCATCGTCGCAGAACCGGCAGACTTCGTATTTGAGAGTATGGCCGAGCGGAAATTCGATTACGAGATGGAACCATTCGCAAACGAAGGTCTGGTATTTGTCGTCAACGAGAATAATCCTGTTGACTCCCTCACAGTTGAACAAATTCAGAAGATCTATACAGGTGAGATCACTAACTGGAAAGAAGTCGGCGGCGAGGATTGCCCCATTGCAGCAATCCAGCGCAATGAAGCCTCAGGATCCCAGGTCATGATGCACCATGTCGTGATGGGTGATCTTGAAATGATGCATGCCCCCACCGAGATGGTACCGGGTGGCATGTCAGACTTGATCAAAACAGTCAAAACCTACGACAATTCCGCGAACGCAATCGGTTATACCCCTTACTACTACGCGACGAATATGAAGATGGCCGATGGCCTGAAACTCCTTAAGATCGACGGTATCGAGCCCTCGGCAGATACCATTGCCAGCAAGGAGTACCCATTCCTTACCTCATATTATGTCGTCATCAATCAGAAAGAACCTGCTGACTCTCCCGCGCGCATCATGTTTAACTGGATCCTCGGTGAAGAGGGACAGAAACTCGCCGAGATGGAAGGATACGTGCCGGTCAAGTAAATTGCAGCATAACCTTCACGTCCGACGCACATCTTTTCACGGCAACTTTAGGAGGGAATCGTAATGAATCATTCTCGTCGTATACTTTCCTGTTTACTACTCCTATCCTTGATTGGCACCTCATGGATGGGAAGCGCCTGTCGCACTTCGAAGCAAGATACCCAGCAAGGATCGAACACCCCGTCGGAATCTACAGATCTCACCAGCAACCAAGCGACCGAATCTTCTTCGGAAAACACCAGTTCTTCCGAAAATTCCGCCTCGATTCAAGTAAAGACCGACTGGTCCAAGTACACACCTAAACCTCAGGAGAAGGATGTGTACACACGTCTTTCAGATCAGACCATATATGATTTTCAGCCTTCCGATGAATACGGGGCAATTTTCCCATTTGTCGGCGCAGAATATATCTATTTGCGAGGCGAAAACTCATATCATAACAAGAGTGGCTTGGTTGATGTGAGTGGTCGAATCGTCTGTGATCCTGTATTTGACGGTATCTTTCCTGTCACGAATGGTTACATTCTTTCCAAATCCTCCGAGACAAGTACTCTCAATCGAGACAGGAAGTGCGGTTTCGTCTCACTAGATGGTTCGTTCTATACGGGTTTGATTTTTGATGAATGTACGTATGATTCCAAACAGAAACAGATTCTTTTCATCTCTTGCAACGATACAGGAATCACTGTCTCCCCATTTGACTGCACCAGCCTTCAATTCGATACGTCTTATGATCTTCTGGTCAACCATTCTCCCAGAGGGATAAGCAAGGAAGAGTTGCTATACAATCTCCTCGACATCAGGTCTAATCGTTATGTGGTCATAGAATTGATGGACGAATACTTGATCTGCGATGGAAGCACTGGGGAGTGGATTGAATTGGATATCGAAGGGAGTGATGACTCTCATTCATACTTTCAACCAGAAGGAGATCTCATTATCTATCGGTCATATGACGAATCTGCCCCGGAAGACATGGATACTTTCTATACTCTGCTGGATCAGGACTTTGAACCTGTATCGGATCAACGATTCTATTGCATCGAGCAACTCGCAAATGGCAAATGTTTTCTGGAAACAGCAGACGAATACATGATAGTGGATGTAAATCTCCAACCGCTCATTCAGATAACGAAGGAAGACATGCCCCCTCATGAAATTACTATTTATGGTAACTACATCGTTGAAGATAAAGATAACGGTGAAATAGCGATTTTCGATGATCAGCTCAACCTCATCCAGAGCGTTGCTACCGATCCTGATTCCTTCTCATATGCCAGTTTCCTAGAACCGAATTACCTCCTTAAGGAATATGGATACGAATTCGATTACGATGACATCTTATTACTGTCCCTTCCAGATCGGACTGAACTTCATAATCTGGATAACCAGACAAACACTACCCTCGAGAATGATCTAAACCTTACCTTGCTTCCGGATCGAATTCTGGTTACTTACGGAGAATGGGAACATCCATTTTGGAGACTGCTAGATAGTGAAGATTATCACCTCATCGCAGAGGGAAGTGGATCTGCTAGTCCATATGTGGACGAGGCAACCAACATCTGCTACCTAATGATTTTCCCTACAGACGAACACGCGGGAGATGGAACGATCGTAAGCATCACCACCGGTGAAACCGTCACCACCATCCCGATGATGCGGGAAGATGTTTCTTACACCATCATTCAAGACTTCTACGATGGAAAACTGGTCCAGATGGGCCGGACATCCGATTATTTTTTATATTCTATCTTCGCTACGCGCATCCTTGACCAAGACGGAAATATTGTTTTCCTCTATCATCCCTTGAAATGGTATGACGACTGATTTCGCCACAGCTTACTTCTCAATTGGCGCGACAAATAGTGACAACGAAAACAAGCATCGAATACAAAGCGGACTGCCTCAACATATGAGACAGTCCGCTTTACATTTGCAATGTTTCATTTACCGCTTACACTTAAAGCAGATTGATACCGTTCGCCTCTGCCTTCTGGACAACTTCGTCCGGCCATACCGAAGACTGTACTTCACCAATATGCGCACGCTGGAGGAAGAACATACAGATACGGGACTGACCAATTCCGCCACCAATCGTATATGGTACACGGCCTTCCAGAACACTCTTCTGGAACGGTAGCTCCGCTCGATCCTCGCAACCCGCAATTTTCAACTGACGAGCCATCGCTTCCTCATCCACACGAATACCCATCGAAGACAGTTCCAAAGAGGAACCCAGAACTGGGTAATACACAAGAATATCACCGTTCAGTGACCAATCATCGTAGTCCGGTGCACGGCCATCGTGTGGTTTACCAGACTTCAGCGCACCACCGATCTGCATCAGGAACACTGCACCATACTTCTTAGTGATCAGGCTCTCTCGTTCCTTTGGCGTCGCATCCGGATACAGATCCTCCAATTCCTGAGACGTCACGAAGTGAATCTCATTCGGCAGGAATGGATCCATGAAGTGGTACTTGCCGCAAATGTAATATTCCGTCTGCTTGATTGCCATATAGATGCGGAACACCGTCTCCTTCAGCGTCTCCAGCGTTCTCTGCTCCTTGGTAATGATCTTCTCCCAATCCCACTGGTCCACATAGATGGAGTGGATGTTATCCGTCTCCTCGTCACGACGAATGGCCGTCATATCGGTATACAGGCCCTCACCCGGCTGGAAGCCATACTCGCTCAACGCAAGTCTCTTCCACTTCGCCAGAGAATGCACGATCTCCACGCGCTGCTCCCCCTGCTCCTTGATGCCAAAAGTAACCGGACGCTCCACACCATTGAGGTTGTCATTGAGTCCCGACTCCGGCTTCACGAACAACGGCGCCGACACACGCGTCAGGCAGAGCGCATCCGCCAAAGCATGTTCGAAATAGTCCTTCACTTCCTTGATCGCGATTTCCGTCTCGCGAATGGTCTGTGGGCTTCTGTACCCATCAGGAATATAAATCGTACCCATTTACAACTCTCCTTATCTTCACTTTATATCCGGCAAAAACACTCGCCTTTATCAAAGCTCGCAGTTGTTAACTGTTCTCGGGAATGGGATGACATCACGGATGTTGCTCACACCGGTCATGTACATGACACAACGCTCAAATCCCAGACCGAATCCTGCATGACGTGCAGAACCAAACTTACGAAGATCCATGTAGAATCCGTAATCATCCGGATTCATACCCAGCTCAGTAATACGTGCAGCAAGCTTATCGTAATCGTCCTCACGCTGAGAACCACCGATGATCTCACCGATACCCGGAACAAGGCAGTCCATCGCAGCAACCGTCTTGCCATCCTCATTGAGTTTCATGTAGAACGCCTTGATCTCCTTCGGATAATCCGTGACAAAGACAGGCTTCTTGAATACTTCCTCTGTGAGGTAGCGCTCATGCTCCGTCTGCAGATCGCAACCCCAGGATACTTTATACTCGAACTTGTCGTTGACCTTCTCGAGGATCTCGATGGCCTCGGTGTAGGTAACGTGTCCGAAGTCAGAGTTCGCTACATGCTGTAATCTCTCAATGAGTCCCTTGTCCACGAACTCGTTGAAGAACTTCATCTCTTCCGGTGCATGCTCGAGTACATAGTTAATGATGTACTTGATCATGGACTCCGCAAGGATCATGTCATCCTTCAAGTCGGCAAAAGCAATCTCCGGCTCGATCATCCAGAACTCTGCAGCGTGACGTGTCGTGTTACTATTCTCGGCACGGAATGTTGGTCCGAAAGTATAGATGTTCTTGAAAGCCATCGCATAGGTCTCACCATTTAGCTGACCACTTACAGTAAGATTGGTCGGCTTGTTGAAGAAATCCTTCGTGTAATCGATCTTGCCGTCTTCCGTCTTCGGCAGGTTATTGAGGTCAAGTGTAGTGACCTGGAACATCTCGCCGGCACCCTCACAGTCTGAACCTGTGATCAACGGAGTATGTACATAGACGAAGTCTCTCTCCTGGAAGAACTTGTGAATCGCATATGCGCAGAGGCTTCTTACTCTGAATACAGCCTGGAACAAGTTCGTTCTCGGACGAAGATGTGTGATCGTACGGAGATATTCGATGCTGTGACGCTTCTTCTGAAGCGGATAATCCTGCGTGGAATCGCCTTCCAGAACTACTTCGGTCGCCTGAATCTCGAATGGCTGCTTCGCCTCCGGTGTCGCAACCAGCGTACCGGTAACGATCAATGCAGCACCTACGTTGGTCTTACAGATCTTCTCGAAATTCGGAAGTGCATCGTGATATACGATCTGAATTGGCTCGAAGAATGTACCGTCGTGCAGTACGATAAAGCCGAAGGTCTTAGAATCACGAATACTTCTGACCCAACCACCAACAGTGATCTCTTTGCCCAAATACTGTTCTCTGTTTCTGAAAATCTCTCTTACATCAATCAAGTCCATCTTTCTAACTCCTTTACATTTGTTCTCGTTTTACGGTTTACTCGTTCTTCCAGAAATTCTCCAGAAAACAAAAAAAGCCCCGAAGCAACTTCTGCTTCAGGACGACTTTCCAATCGCGGTACCACCTGAATTGCTGTATGACCAGCCACCTTATCGGGTTCCAACAAACCCTGCCACCTGACGCGTGGCTATCGGCTTCCACTACTTTGCTCATCACCGCAAATTCCGCTCATCACAGTCTTCGCAATCTTCCGGGACCATCTCATCACTCAGGACCCACGCATTTCATTTCGCAGCTCGGAAGTGTTATTCACCGGTATTCACTCTACAGGGCTCACACTCTCCCCCACTCGCTGGAAACGATAAAACAGGCTACTTCTCTTCGTCATCGCTTTTACTATTCAATTTCGAAGTTAGATTACTCTGCACAAATGGGTTTGTCAACCCCTCTATACCAGAAGCATTCGTAGCAAAGCCTGCATTTCCCATGACAAAGCAATTCGGAGAATCCACGTGGTTTGCTCTATTGATATGGTATAATGTTTGAAGTATGTCCATTGACACGCCATTTCTAATCGATATACTACTTAACGGATAAGAAATTCATTAGTATTCTCTTATGTGGGAGAAGGGTAAGACACAGGAGTTTGATTATGGAAAACAATGAAATCGAAGTCAGAATTTCAGATATTTTTGCCTCGTTTCTGAAATCAATCGTTACAGTCGCTGTCATTACTGCAGTTTGCGGCGCACTTTTGGGTGCATTTGGTTATTACAAGGCCAAGCATACGACCGTCGACACCAACGCAATTCAGGCAACAATTGATACGACACAAGAATCTATAGATACGAAGAATCTATCCATTCGCAATTTGGAGACGAAGAACCAGACTCTGGAAAATATCAGCATTCCATACTATAACCGCAAGATCGAACGAGATACCGTACTCCTTGACAAGCGTAGATCCTACCTCGAGAACAGCATCTACTACACCATCGATCCTTTCAACTGTGGCACAGCAAGAATTACATTCACTGTTGAGACACAGATTCCTGAACAGGCCTACGAACAGTATGCAGACTATCTCACGAACGAACAGAGACTCATCGCTAATGTATGTGCCGCACTGAACCCATTTTCTGATTCGATTCTTGAGAATGTCCGTAATATTCTCGGTGAAGATGTCGAGACTCGTTATATCGAAGAATTGATCTCCGTCACCAAGATCGACAACCAGCTCGTTCGACTGGATGTTTACTACCAAGATCCTGCACTTGCGCAGCAGGCTGCCGACTATCTTTTCTCAGAGATTCAGAAGATTCTTGCCGAGATGAACCCCGAGTACAAGGTGAAGATCGTCAATACATTTAACGGTTTCGAGATCAACTGGGACATGTATAATCAGCGCACCAGCTATGAAGATAGCCTTCTCTCCACGGAGAAGAACTTATCTTCTGATAACGATGCACTCAACAACTTAAATAAGAATCTGGAAGATAATGCGAATAGCATCAACCTGGCCAATGAAGAGGTTGTTAAGCTTACCGAAGAATTAGAGAGTGCAAAGAACAACTTGGCTCATGCTCAGGATGTTCGTTCCGGTAAGAAAGCCGTCATCAAATATGGTTTGATTGGTGTAATCGTCGGCTTTGTATTAGCATGTGGTTTTGTCTATGTACGAGAGATCCTCTCCGGAAAGATCAGAAACAGATATGGAGTTATCTCTCGTTACCCATACCCGATTCTCGGTGTAGTTCCTTCTTCGAAGAAGTATATCTTCGGAAAGACCATCAAGAAGCTCGAAGGCGATTCCCTCAGTACCGATAGCGATGTGATCTCCGCAACCGCAGCAAGTACACTCGCACTTGTCACCGCTGAAGGCACAGATTGTTGCATGATTGGTACCATCGCCAAAGACGATCCTTCACTCTCTGCGTTGAAGGATGCCATGAATAGTAAGGTGAAGTTCGCCGGCAACATCCTTTCTGATGCCAAAGCCGTCGCATCCCTTGAGAAGAGTCAGACTGTTATCTTGGTCGAGAAGAGAAATGAATCCCGCGTAGACTCCATCTCCGAAGAGATCACGAAGATCAAGTCCCTGAAGAAGGACATCCTCGGTATCATCCTTCTCTGATCACCACCATTTACATCCAAACAGAAGCCAGGAAGGCCGTCTCAGAAGTGAAGCATCACAATGAGACGGCCCTTCTTTCTATCTGTAGAACTTATCTTGGTAGGGAAGAGAAACTCACGCCACAGTATGGAAGAGATTGATCAAGAAGATCCATGCACATCCATAGTAGGTGATGACCGCTACCAGATCGTTCACGGTGGTGATCAGCGGTCCGGATGCAACAGCCGGATCGACTTTGATCTTATGGAAAAACATCGGCACCAGTGTACCCACGAGGCTTGACACGATCATCGCCAGCCACAGTGAGCCGCCGACGCACGCTGCCACAGCGAAAGAGAATCCTGGGGAATAGTGCTTCACCGTCATGACATAGACGCCAATTCCGGCAAAAGCCAGCGCGCCGAGTAGTAGGCCGTTGAAGAAGCCCACTCGCATCTCTTTGAACACAAATTTAACCTTCTCACTGGCTTTCAACTGCTCATCCATAAGGACACGAATCGTAACAGCGAGGGACTGCGTACCGACATTACCGGCCATATCCAGAATAAGGCTCTGGAAGCAGACCACAATGGCCAGTTCCGATACTACGGTCTCGAAGAGTCCGACCACAGTTGAGACGCCCAAACCAAGAAGCAACAGCGTCACCAGCCACGGTAGTCTCTTCTTCATGCTCTGGGACAAAGTTTCCTTCAAGTCCTCCTCTGCGGTCAAACCAGCGAGTTTTGCGTAGTCATCACCCATCTCATCGTCGACGACTTCGATGATATCCTGAGAAGTGATGACCCCAAGTACGTGATTCTCTTCATTCAGGACTGGGATAGAATCCTCGGCGTAGTCCTTGATCTTCTCGATTGAAGCATCGATCTTCTCATGATCCAGTACGTACGGGTAACTCGTAGCGATCAAGGACTCCAACTGTGCATAATCTCTGGCACGGATCAGGTCCTTCAGATCGATGACGCCATAGAATTTGTCCTCCTGATCCGTAACATAGATCGTAGAGATATTATCGTTCTCATCGGCTTGGCGGATGAGTTCTTTCATCGCCTGCTTGATCGTCAACTGATTATGAATGACCACAAAGTTTGTCGTCATCTTGCTACCGATCTCATCGTCATCGTAGGACTGGATCAACTGAATATCACGGGTACTCTCATCGTCCATCAAGGAGATGATCTTCTCCTGTGTCTCTTCGTCGACCTCTTCCAAGACGTCGACCGCATCGTCGGCATCCATGTTCTCGAGGATCTCCGCGACACTCTTAATATCCAGTTCACTGACGAACTCTTCCGGATCTTCTAAATACGCGAAAATATCGGATGCTTTCTCCGCTCCGATTATATGGTACAGCTTCGTACGTTCTTCTTTGGTGATCAGCTCGATCGCGTCAGCGATGTCGCTCTCATGGTAGTCTTCCAGTTTCTCGCGAAGTTCCGTGTCAGGAATATCCTGTCGGATCAAGGCCACGAGTTCGTCGACTACATTTCTTGTCTCATTTTCGTTATCCATGCGAAAATCGCCTCCATTTGCTAGATTTAATCGGCACTATCCTGCCGCTGCAAAAGAAGAAGCGTCTCGTGAAAAACAATTCAGATTAGAATCAATTGGAACCGGTTGACGAAGATTCGGTGCATAAGTGGTTCTCATCTGAATCGTTTTCTAAGAAACAGCAACACCTTCGACAACTGCCATCAGTACTGTCCATCTTCGTCACCTCCTCGTATTATTAGATTTGTAGTTTTTATAGACCCTCATCAAGGTCGTATAATTGCTATCAGACGCTGTGGATTAGTCTTCACCTCCTAAAGCTTTGACGTTTTAAGAAAGGCAATAACCACCGCCGTTTGTTTAAGCGGTAATTAGTTAGATAACGCATGACGTTTCATTTAGCACGAGGTTACGTAGGAACAAACAAGTCTGTGGATCAAAGCAGTGTCAAA
>JAGHVD010000020.1 GCA_018064475.1 Candidatus Scatonaster coprocaballi | reverse complement strand
AATACAGGCAGACACACCTGTCACCTCATAAAACCGGCCCTTTGTACATAGTTTGGCAGGTTATCACCAGATAGCAAGCACAGTATACTGATAATTAATCCTGCTATTATTCTATCGTAAAACTTTCTGTCTCAAGATCACAGTAGTATCTTCCGCTTTCTGCAGTGAATCTCAAAACACAGTAGTCAGGGTCTGTAACACCGCCCTTATAAAACATCGTGTCGTCTTTGCGCCAGATCATGTCTTTCGTCTTTTGGTCAGTCAGTACTTCCATCGTGCCCTTAAGCATTACACCCGTGTATTTGATCAGTCCCTTATGATAAAAATAGATACATGCATTCGGGTTATTCATATACTGTTTTACTCTCATAGAAGAAGTGTTTGTCGAAAAATAGAACTGACGTACCCCGTCGATTTTTCTCGGCTTGAGCATCGCTTTTACATTGGGATACCCTGTCTCATCAACTGAGCATATAAATGCCACATTTTGTTTTCTGATAAAACTCTCTATTCTGCTGTTATCCATTTATCCTTATCCCACCATACTGTTGATTTTCCTGTCTAACGATTAACCTCAGATACTAAGATTAGAAACTTGCAATCCGGTCTTTTTATATACATGTTTCTTTATCTTGTTATACGATGCATTGCCGTGAGCAGCTGAAAGATCCATATCCTCAACTTAAAAACTCAACTTGAACCTTTCCAGCAGATATGTCAATTCCCTTGGAAAGAACGACTATCGTCTCAACATGTGCCGTCATCGGGAACATGTCCACCGGGCAGATCTTCTTGATGCCATAGTGAACGTCGGCGGTCTCCTGGAGTTGGAAGAATGTCTTGAGATCTCGAGCCAGCGTAGCCGGATTACATGAGACATAGATGATGCGTGTCGGTGCGAGCTTGAGGATCTTCTTCAGCAGCTGTTCGTCGCAGCCCTTCCTCGGCGGATCCACAATAATGGCGTCCGGCATGATTACGCCGAAATCATAGTCTTCTGCCTTGCCGCAGATAAATTCTGTGTCCTCGATATAGTTCGTGGCCGCGTTGACCCGTGCATCAATAATGGCTGATTCGACCGACTCGATACCGATCAGGTGATGGCAGGCGTCGGAGCAGTAGATGCCAATACTTCCGGTACCGCAATAGAGATCCAGAAGTAGTCGTGGCAATGCACCGTCCATGCGGAGATATTCTTTCACTTTCCCATAGAGGGCTACGGCCTGCTTGGTATTCACCTGGAAGAAAGACTCCGGCGAGATGCGGAAGATTCGATTCTCGAGGAATTCGTGTATATAGCGTTCACCCCAGATATTGGTCCAGACCCCTTTCGGATTCTTCCACTTGGTGGTTTCCGGACGTTCCTCTGTCCACATACTGACCAGTCGGGTACCCTTCCCGGCCTGGCTCAATGCCTTGGCACAGGCCAATGCAAAATCATCCGCATCGATTCGGACTTGTTTGCGAATGACGAAGATGATCATCATCTCTTTGGCGACCGTCCCTACGCGAACGACGACCTGACGGAGTGCACGAGCCTGTTCCAGACGACTCGGTGCGCTGAAGAAATACTGCGCAACTTTACGCACGATTTCCGCCGTAGGGTGTGCCAGATAACATTTCTCATGTTCGACGATCTTGTGGCTGTTTCTGCGGTTCAATCCAATCTCCACGCAGTTCTTGTCCCGGTTGTACTCCACCGGGTACTGCATCTGATTGCGGTAGAAATTAGTCTCATTCGCACCGAGGATCGGCTCCATACAATCTCTCACTTCTTGTTCGGAAAAACCACCTATCCTGACGAGGCAGTTCCGTACCATGGCTTCTTTCATGCGAAGTTGGCATGCATAATCTGCATGCTGGAGTTGGCAGCCGCCGCATACACCGAACTCGGGGCAGGCCGGCTCGACTCGATACGGAGACGGAGAGGTGGTTTCTAGTTTCTCAGCAAAAGTACGACCCGATTCTTTGCGGGTGATTCGAACACGGCCACGCTCTTCCGGAAGCATATCTTCTACGAAGACCTTCATGCCATTCTCTTTGGCCTTCTCGTCTTCGATTCGGGCCACGCCAAGACCATCGTTGGCAAGACCCACACACCTCGCGTTCAGTCCTTTTCGCAAATCTGGGAAAACCATACTTCTTCTACCACTCTCCTCGTTTCCCATTATAACCTATTGCGTGTCGTCTTTCCATTTCTCCTTATAATTGGTATTATATGGGTGGATTTTAATCGGTCCACGACAAACTTGATTGTGACAGGTACAGAATATGGCAAATTCTAACCGAAATGGCAACGAGAACGCTCGTTCCAACGGTTCGACAAGACATACACCCGATGAAGCGACAATGCCCCGCACCCCTACGCGTGGCGCCACTTCCGGCTACTCGCGCGAGCAGGTTTACGCACAGCAGCGCCAGAAAGCCTCTGCAGATGGCAATGCGCCCCGCTCGACTGTGCCCTGTGCGCCGGAGAATTCCGCATTGGCCGCAGAGCTTCGCGCTCGACTTCATGGTAAGCCTACTCGTGCCGCCCACAATCGTCACTGGTACATTGAACTGATCAGTGCTGTATTAAGCATTATCAAAACATTTCTCATCATCCTGCTCTGTTTCTCCTTCCTGATTGGAGGATTTGGTGCAGGTATGCTGATTGGCTACATTTCTTCTACAACCCCGCTCTCGATCTCTGACATCTCCATGACGGACTCGGTAGAGACTTCTTTCGTCTACGACAGCAACGGCACGGTCATCGCCAAGCTCACAGGTAGTGAGAATGTAGACCGCATCTACGTACCTTTTACCGATGTAAAGGGTACCTATATCGACGAAGCTATCATGGCCATCGAGGATGAACGTTTCCTCGAGCATTCCGGTATCGACGTCCAGCGTATCGGAAGCGCCATCCTCTCCGCCTTGTTTAACGGCGGTACCGCCTCTCACGGTGGTTCTACGATTACGCAGCAGACGGTCAAGCTGATTACCGGTCAGGACCAACGCTCCACACAGCGTAAGGTACAGGAATGGTTCTCCGCCATGACACTGGAACAGCAACTGTCGAAGGACGAGATCATGCAGCTATACATCAATCTCGCGCCAATGGGAAACAACTATGTAGGCATTGAAGCCGGTGCCCAGAACTATTTTGGCAAGAATGCGAAGGAGCTCTCCTTGGCTGAATGTGCTTTCCTGGCAGGTCTGCCGAAGAGCCCGTCCTATTACAACCCACTTCGCGAATCTGGTCGTAGAAACGCCATGCGTCGTATGCGTATCGTACTGGGCAAGATGTATGAGCTCGGATATATCACGCAGGACGAATATGATAACGCGCTGAACACAGAGCTTGTCTTCCGCACCCGTACCACATCTTCGGCCACCACCATCAACTCGTATTTCGTCGAGTATGCCGTCTCCGAAGTAATCTCGGACGTACAGCAGGAGCGCAACATCAGCCGCTCTCTGGCTGCAACAACAGTCTATAACCGTGGTTATCACATCTATACCACACTTGAGCCGGATGTTCAGGCCGTTCTGGACGATGCGTTCATGAATCAAGAACTCTTCATGGCAGACCCTGAAGCGCTGGAAGACTACCCGGAGAAGCCGCAGGCAGGTATGGTAGTCATCAATTCCAAGACCGGCGCCATCGCTGCGATGCAAGGCGGATATGGCGAGAAGACGGTCAATCTCGGTACCAATCGCGCCGTTGATGCACATCGCCAACCAGGTTCTTCCATCAAGCCACTGATCGCCTATGGCCCGGCCCTGGAATTAAATCTGATTACCCCCGCCATGATCTACGACGATAAAGAGTCTTATCTAGATCCATCGAATCCAGATGCTGTATGGCCAAGAAACTCTTCCAAGAGCTATCGTGGACCGGTCACTATCCGTCAGGCTGTCGCGTCTTCCATCAACACCGTGGCCGTCATGGTATGGAACGATGTCGGCGGTGAGATGGCATTATGGTTCCTCAATGAGGTCGGCATCAACCGCCTCACCGAACAGTATCCATCGACCGCCATCGGAAGTTTCAATATTGGTATGTCACCACTTGAGATGGCTTCCGCCTACAACACATTCTCCGCAGGCGGAATCTACACTGAGCCTTACGCCTATACCAAGGTTCTGGACAGCGATGGAAATATCGTACTTGAGCATGTCATGAATTCGCATCGTGTATATAGCGTAGAGACATGTTTCCTCATGACCAGTATGCTTCAGGATGTTATCAAATACGGTACTGCAGCAAATAAAGTCGAACCCATCAAGAACAAAGATGGTGAATCCATCGCGGTAGCCGGCAAGACCGGTACTACCGATGATAACGTTGACAAGTGGTTCTGTGGATATACGCCTTATTACTCTGCCGCAGTATGGTACGGATATGATAACCGTCTACGTACCACTGAGATTCCGAAAGATGATCGTAGCAATGCGTTGTACATCTGGAATTACGTCATGCAACGGATTCACATGAATCTGCCTGCTGCGGAGTTCGAAAAACCGGAAACCATCACATGGAAGACCATCTGCACGTCCTCCGGCATGGCACCGAATCAATACTGTAATGAGGCGGGTACTGTCATTGAAGATTATTTCAGAACAGACAGTTATCTCACACCTTCTAAAGATGAGTGTACGTTCCACGTGTCTCCAACACCAACTCCGACACCTACACCGGACCCGAATCAACCGGTTCCGCCCGTCCCACCGGAGTCAGTCGGTCCGTAAGACTATACTTCTATACCCAATTTCTCCGCAAGTTGGTATAGCTCCTCCATCAACTCTTCCTTCGAAATCTCACCATGAGCATACTTGTTCACCTGTTCAACGAACACCTCGTTAAAGTATTTGTCATAGGTACATATGCCCGTGGTCGACATGGAAGTTGCAGCATCTATATATATTAGATATGGATTCTGACCGTCAAGGCATCGCATTGATCCGTCCGCAACAGACATCACTTTCCCTGAAGCAACGGCCCATTTGTCTTCATAGATTGTGCCACTCGCCATTCCATACTGAAAGGATTTTTCGCTAGTATTGAGCGTAACCCACTCGATAAACTTTGCACAGAATTCTTTCTTATCGGGATCATCCAAAATATGTCGACTGGCAAATAACCATGAGCCACTCTGCCAGAAACTCATATTCGGTCTGCATACCGCATAGTCACCAAAATAAGATGGATTTCCGTAGTCGTTATTAATAACTCCGTTGACCATACTCTGCGTACCAAACCAGCCAAATACCTTTCTTTCCCCCTCATCCTGAACGTCATGCCACCATTCTTCATACATATACTCATGATCGTTGGTATAATCGTTAGCAATCATTTTCTCAGCCAAATCGATATATGCTTCTCGTTGTGCGTCCAGATTAAACTTTCCATCAACTTCCCATGGTACTTGAACTGTCTTATCCGCTACAAGATAGAGGTCACCCAAACCTGGGACCATTGCATATCCTTTCTCCTTCATTATTTCAGCGGTCTGCAAGAACTTCTCCCAAGAACCTGTCCCAGCACCGATTGCTTCTTCAACAATTGCCGGATTATCGGAACCGAATACTTCCTTAGCAATGGATCTTCTGTAAATAAAAGCACCGGTTGTATTCTCATAATTGAGTGCAATTACCTTTCCCTCATTATTAGAACCAAGGTCTACCACGTAATCTGGGATTTCTGCCTCCTGTATCTTAGTCATCACGTCATTCCCAAGAATATCCTCGTATGTCGCAAAATATTGAGACCATTCTTCCTGCGTGTATTCAGATATTTCATCTGCACAAATGATATACATCTCTGCGCCATCACTACTATACTTTCCCTTCTTAATATCTCTCATTTCTCTGTCTTGAAATGTAAGTGATTTTGTAAAGTAGGAGATGCTGTACTTCTCTTCCAATTCAGGGTTTTGTTCCATGAAATCACACATCATACACCATACTTCATAAGATGGAATAGTGGCAAAAATTCCGATATTAATTCTTCCATAACCAACTGAAGAAGGTGGCCAAGCAGAATCTGCAGTGCTCTGAGGTGACTCCCAACGGCCAATCACATGATCGAAGACTTGTAGGAACTTTTCGCCCATGCAGTCACTCCAATTTCGATCAGCACGTGTATCTAAGACGGTTGCATCTTCTTCAAGTGAAATACTCGCGGAATTAATACCAGAAGGATATTCATCGTAGAAAATCTCCATGAAATAATCCAGCAAATCCAAATCCATGTTAGGATCGGTAACAACTGAGGCCACAATGTACTTCCCGTCCTCACATGCTAGTAACGTGTCCCATTCAACTTCTTCCTCATTGGGTTTCAGTCTCACTTCCCAGTGCTTAACGCTGTCTCCCATTATTGGCCACTCCGACGCATCGTTGATTTCCTGATCAAATACCGTGATGATTCGATCCTCGAAGAACTCGATTCTCTCCAGTCCCAACAGGTTGTCTTTCGGATATGAATATACTTTCACAGCCTGATTCTCATCGCACAAGAATGTCTCCGAATCACACATTGTATACCATTCCTCTAATTCAGAAGATTCTGTTGGTTCTTCCTTTGTACTTTCTGTTGGTAGCGTACTGCCTGTCGCATCCGACTTACAAGCTACGAAAGACAGGCTCATTGTAACGGCCATAAATAGAGATATGATTCGATTATATGCCTTCATCTTGTCCCCCTGATTCAGCATCTGTCATTCTACTTTCATGCATTGATTCTTACGATATCAGATAAGTGAGCAATTCTATACTTCGATGCCTGCTTCTTCCGCTTTACGCGACAACTGCTCCATCAGTTCATCCTTAGAGATTTTGCCATGTGCATATTCACTTACTTTCTCTGTGAAGAAAGCATTCATGTCCGCGTCAGCCCAGCACACTCCTGATGATGTAGTAGAGGATGCAGCATCAATAAAGATCGTAAATGGGTCCTGACCGCTGAGGAAATCCATTGTACCGTAAGACTTAGCCAATACTACGCTGGAAGAAACTGTATCCTTAGCAGATGTCCAGTCATAAGTACCATTCGCAAAGTTGTAGAGAAGACCTGTCTCGCTTGTATCGAGTGTGACCCACTCGATGAACTTCGCGCAGAATTCCTTCTTGTCTGCATCGTCAAGAACCTGAGCGTTAGCAAACAGCCAGGAACCGCCCCACCAGAAACCGAGGTTCGGCTTACATACAGCGTAGTCACCGAAAGCAGCCTTATCTTTGCACTGGGGAGCAATAATGTAGTTGATCAACCAGCAAGGGCCAAACCAGCCAAATACTTTTCTTTCGTTCTCATCGCTCATGTCAGCATACCATTCAAGCTGCCAAGAATCAGTGTCGTTGGAGTAATTGTTGGCAATCACCTTCTCAGCGAGATCGATGTATGCCGTTCTTTCCTTATCGATGTTGAACTTCCCGTCCACCACCCATGGTGTTTTACAAGCCTTATCCGATACCTGATAGAGATCATCCAAGCCAGAAACGATCGCATAGCCCTTTCCCTTTAGCGTCTCAGCAGCCTCGAGGAACTTGTCCCAACTCTGTGTACCCGCACCGATTGCAGTTTCCACAGTAGCCGGATCATCGGAACCAAATACTTCCTTTGCGATCGATCTTCTATAGATAAATGCACCCACGGTACTCTGGTAGGCAAGTGCAACCAGTTTACCGTCAGCGTTCGTTCCAAGGTTAACAGAGTAATCAGCGATTCCCGCCTCCTTGATTCGATTCATCACGTCCGCACCAAGAAGATCCTCGTATGTAGCAGCATATTGGGAGAACTCACCCTGTGTATACGGGAAGATATAGTCGGCCTCGGCAATGTAAAGGTCCGGAGCGGTACCTTCACCTGCCTGAAGAAATGCGTTCAACCTTGTCTCGTAAGCCTGACCATCATTGTTGCAGTACATATACTTCACTATGTACTTTGCTTCCATGTCCGGGTTCTGGTTCATGAACTGAATAATCATGTTCGGAACCTCGTGAGACACAGCATATACCATTATTTCAATATCACCCGATCCAAGGCAATTGGGCTCCGGTCGCCACACACGTTCCGTTTTTTCACTCCAGCGATAAGAACTGAAGGTCTGTTCCTCTTCTGATTGAGTGAGAAATCCTTCGTACGAATAGACGTGAGTAGATGTCTGATCTACTTCTATTTCTAGATTAGAACCGTCCGACGAGAGGCGAAGTCCAGCAAAACAACTCGTTAAACTTAAGTTAGAGTCGAGAGACTGAGCGGTTGCTGATACCACATACTTCCCATTTTCACAGACTAATTGCGAGTCACATTCTACATACTTGGACGTATATGGATTCACCAATAATCCACAGTAGCCAAACTCAACACTATTCTTTACTATGTACGGAATGGATTGATCTAGCGTATTCTGATCGAACACCACATCGACATGATCCTCATAGACGGAGATGGACTCTAATCCAATGTAACTGCCTTCAGGGTATGAATAGATAACTGCGCCATTCGCCGCGGAAGTCGTCGCTTCCGTGGTCTCCGTTGGTGCCGTTGTTTCTGTTGTCTCCGTTACGACTGCCTTCTCCGTCGTTGTATCTTGGGTCTCATCTGACTTACAGGCCACAACTGACATACTCATCGCAGTCGCTAATATCGTCGCAATTATTCTCTTACATACTTTCATCCCGAACCTCCTGATTAAACATCTACCTTCCTGGTTCCAAGTATTGACTACTCGATATCCTCGATTTTTCCATTGCATTTCACAAATATATTATACAACCTTTCCCTTTTTCGATAAAGCGGGTCGAGAATCGGGGCATTTTGAAGGGGTATCTCCGTGATTTACACCACGATGAGATACCCCCTTGGTAGATCCTATGAATTTGAAAAAGGGTTGAAATCAGAAAGTGACTTCTACTTCATGTACTGCACCATCTTCGAAGATTGGTACGCGTACACCCTCAATCGGCGCTCCATCTACGGAGATTTTCACGCCATCTTTGGTTCTTGCAAAGCCCTCCGGCTTGCTGACTGTGATGTGATACTTTGCCTTACCGGAAGAAACCATGATGTCTTCATTTGTATCTTCCGCACGCAAAATCGGTTCCACGATCAATGCGTCGCTGGTGAAGTCTACGCCGAAGCTGGTGAACAAGCACAGTAGCAACCAGGTGGATGTACCTGAGAGCGTCGGTCCGATGTTCTCACCTGTATCCGAGTTGTTGTACTGAGTGCAGAGTCTCGGGTTACCGCAAACAGAGAATGGCGACTTCAGTGTACGATACGGCAAGATGCAGTCGATGACCCAGAATGCGGTCTTCGCCAGTCTTTCGGCCAATGCCTTATCCTCAACAGCCTTGGATGCCTTGAGCATCGCAGCAGCCGCCATCATGTTGGCATGCTTGAAGATACCACCATTCTCACGGTCACCGGCGTAGTAAAGTGCAACGTCGATCTTCGGTGCAATCTGTGGATAATCCACGCCCGTGCAGAGGCGGAAACCATATGGTGTACGCAGGTTCTTGTCGAGACTGTCGAGCATGGTCGAGATCTGCTCTTCCGATGCACAATCTGCGAGTACGGCCCAGCTGAAGGAATTCAAGAAGTATGTACCTACTTTGCCTTCTTCGATGACCAGACCATCACCCTGCGCACCCAGGTAAGAGAGGTTTGGCTTGTTCTTGCGGTTAAAGAGAACACGTGCGAAGTAATCGCCCTTCCAAGCATATTCATTGATACGTGTCTTCAGGTCTTTGGAAGCGCCTTCCAAGAACTGAGCATATGCTTCATCACCGCAGTGACGGAACATGCCGATGGCCGCATCCACTGCAACTTTCAGCAAGCAACCGTTCATGACGGATTCAGAGTATTCCGACTCATATGGTACTTCGCCATATGCCTTGTCGGAAGCCTCAAGCTGTGCCTTGTAGGCTTCGATCTTATCCATACCGCCCACACAATCCGGATCGACACGCAGGCAGTCATTCCAGTCTGCTCGGTCAATCAACGGGATACCGTGTGCACCGACGGAAATCTGGTAGGAATAGGTAAATACAGCCTTGATGGTATCGAGGATCGTACGCTTCTCCCCTTCACCGCCTGCAATCGGGAGTTCTTCCTTGAGGAAGTCATAGTCACCGGTCAGGCTAATGAAACGGTCAAGTGCCTGCAAGAGCCACAACGCATCGTCGGACCACCAGCCGGGTTCCTTACCCTTCCAGTAGAAGTTATGGTTGGCAAAACCATCCTGATAGATGTTAGCAATCCATTCGCGGAGGAGTTTCTTGATGAACTCCACTTCACCCATACCGGCAAAGTAATACATGGATGCGAAGATGTCCTGGATCTCACGGAAACCAATCTCACGATAACCCTTCTGTGTCCAGTCCAGAGAACGGGAAACGAAGGTCTGGTAGAATACCTGGAACGGGAGGTTGTTATTCACATACGCCTCGAAGTTCTTATCTGAATGCTTGATCTGCATATAGGAAGAATAGTTCTTGGCGAAGGAAATCACTTTATCCAGAGCTGCTGGGAGTGCCTTGGCATCGGTAAAATGATCGATCAAGGCAGCCAGTTCTTCCTTCATGGTTTCGTCTTCTTTGTACTGCTCGTTGACGCAATCAGAACTTAAGCAGGTGAAGTTATCAACCTGTACGTTTCCACCTGCGGCCACGGAGAAAGGTGCCGATACAGCAAAGAATCCCGGGCCCTTGCGGGAGTGTGCGTTAGAAAGTACAGCTGCAAACTGTGGTTTCTCCAAGGTTCCGGCGCCTACGAAATCTGCATAACGTGCGCAGAACTGATCCGGGAAGATGGTCTTCTCACCTTCATGTACCATCAAGGTATTGTAACGGATGTTGCCCTTGGTCCACTTCGGATTCGGGTTGAATGAGATCGCACGAATCTCGTCGTTGTCACCATAGAAGACTTCGGACTGGGCCACAACTGTGGAGAAGATAACATCTTCACGGAGAGCGTGAACTTCCTGGGTGCCGAACATGCCGGTATAAACGATACGAAGGTCACGAGCCTTTGTGCCCTTGTTGCCAATCTCAATCAACTGAGCTTCGGTTGCAACCGGAAGTCCTTCCTGCTGTGGAAGGATAAAGATCGTACGACGAACAGTAAGTCCGTCCTTCAAGTTATATTCGATAACGGTACGATTCTGGGAATGACGGCAAACCGCTTTCTCCACAGAATCCTGCGTAGCAGAACCTGAATAGAAGATCACCTTGCCATTCTCCACCAAGTAGAACTGACGGTTGGCCGGGAAGCCGTTCTGCTCCGGGAGATAGTCCCAACGGGTAGCCAGCACCTGTGTGTCTGCGTGAGAACGGAAGCATCCGCCACCCAGACGGTCGATGGCACTCTTCGGCGTGCTCTGAAGCGGATGGTCGAAGCCAATACGGTTACCGATAAGCAAATTGGTGTAGTAGTGCGGACCCGGAGCCGGAGAGGCCAGATCGCAGATCAGCTCGCCGCCTTCGTTGAGCTTTCCGCCCCATTCAGAAGCATACGCGATGATGGGTGCTGCCACTGATGTAAGTGCTTCGCCAGTTTCTTCGGAAGAAAGATCAGTGACTACGCCCTGCTTCTCTTGATAGAGATTCAGCGTACCATTGTTGCTGGAAATCAGTACGGAAGCACCGTCCGCCGCCGCAGCGGAAACGAAATCACAGATTTCTTCAGATGCCAGAAGTGCTGCACATACCGGCGCTGCAAAAGGCAGTCCGGATACACCGAATACGATGCCGCCGTTCAAAGTCGAGATATACTGCGCAGCAACTGCGCCCTCTGTTATTTTACCGGCGAAGCGCTTCGTCAAGACATCCGCAGCCGGTGCGATCACTGATCTTGCTCGTTCATTCTTAAAAGACATAGAGAACCTCCTAATCTACGTGACACAAAGGATGTCACGCACCACACTTTATGAATCGTATTGACCCATTCATTGTTCTCGGACCGCGTGGTCAATCACGCCGCCGCCCAAGACTTCTCCCTCTTTATAGAACACAACCGCCTGTCCAGGCGTGATGGCCCGAATCGGCGATTGGAAAACCACCTCACATTGATCGTGGGCGGTCATACGTACTTCTGCAGGGACGGCAGGAGCCGCATATCTAACCTTCGCTTCCACTTGGAAAGTCTCCCCCGGGACTTCGCCGGACAGGAAGGTCATCTCCCGTGCCACAAGGCGCGAAGAGAATAGTTGCTCATTTGTGCCGAGAATCACGCGGTTGTTTCCCGCATCGATGTCGAGCACATACAAGGGATGCTCGTAAGCGATCCCAATTCCCTTGCGTTGCCCGATTGTGTAATAGATGGATCCACGATGCTTGCCTAGCACCTCACCCTCTAGATTCACGAATTCCCCCTCCCCAATCGGAGAGTGCGCGAATTTTTCCACAATCGGTGCATACGACCCATCCGGTACAAAGCATATGTCTTGACTATCCGCCTTTTCCGCTACCGGGAGTGCATTTGCCCGAGCAATCTCGCGGATCTCTTCCTTGGGAAGGTCCGCAACAGGCAACAGCAGCCTCTTGAGCTGTTCCTGGCCCAGTTGGTACAGCACATACGTCTGATCTTTACGATGGCTGACCGGGTACAAATGATACTTTCCGGTTTCGTCCGCACATACCTTGGCATAATGCCCTGTTGCCACATAATCAAATTCATCCCGCACTGCCTCCTCAAACAGACGGCCGAATTTGATATGCTTGTTGCAAGATATGCATGGATTGGGCGTTTCGCCGCGGAGATATGACTTCGCAAACGGAATCACCACGTGTTGCTCGAAGGAATCTTCGTAGTGCAACACCCGATGAGGGATGCCGATATGATCGGCTACGGCCTTCGCGTCCGCCGCGGAAGAGGATGTACCGGGACAACCCGGCAGAAGTTCAAGGGTGACGCCCTCTACGTCATACCCTTGAGCCTTCAACAGCACAGCCGCAACTGCACTGTCCACGCCTCCACTCATCGCGACTAAAACACGTTTTGCCACTTTGGTACTAGAACCTCTCTATCAGCCCATTACGACTTCTACTTGATGAACGCCGCCGTCGAATACCGGAAGAATATTTCCTTCGATTGCGTTGCCATCCACCGTCACGCTTGCAATACCCTTGCATACGTGG
Source organism: Candidatus Scatonaster coprocaballi (assembly GCA_018064475.1). Lineage (GTDB taxonomy): Bacteria > Bacillota > Clostridia > Saccharofermentanales > Saccharofermentanaceae > Scatonaster > Scatonaster coprocaballi. The sequence continues at coordinate 28,116 of JAGHVD010000020.1, read as the reverse complement.
GAGGGGTTCTTGATCGTAACTGCATACTCTGCACCACGATATTTTCTGGTAATGGTGAAGCCATCCCATGCGGCCGGGATCGAAGGATCGATCTTCGGACCGTCGAAGTCAGGCTGAACACCCAGGATGTACTGGGAGATTGCCACCATGTTCCATGCTGCTGTACCGGTCAGCCAGGAGTTCTTGCCCTGACCGAAGTGATTACCCGGCTTTCCGATATCGGAACCTGCGTCCTTACCACCAATCATCTGACCATATACATACGGTTCAGTCTTGTGGATATCAGAGGTCTCCTCTGTAAATGCAGGAGCAATCTCGGAATAGTATTTGAAAGCCTGATCGCCCTGGCCGGCATAAGCAGCCGCGCAGATGATCCAAGCGTTGTTGTGTGTGAAGATACCGGCGTTCTCTTTGTATCCGCCCGGATAGGTAGAGATCTCACCATACTGGATGTAGTACTTGGAGAAACACGGATTGTTGAGTACAAGACCATACTGTGTATTCAGTCTCTCGTCGATCGCAGCCAATGTCTTGAGGTCTGCGCCCTGTTCCTTACCAACTTCGGACATGATGGCGAAGCCCTGTGGCTCGATGAAGATCTGACCTTCTTCGCATTCCTTGGAACCCATCTTCTCGCCGTTTGCATCGTAAGCTCTGAGGAACCAGTCTCCATCCCAAGCAGACTCCATGATGTTCTTCTTCATCTTGTCGATCTCAGCCTGTGCAGCTGCTGCTTCGTCGTTCTTGCCGACATGCTTCAGGATCTCAACATAGTTCGGACCTGTGTAGGTAAAGAGTGTTGCAACCATGACAGACTCTGCAACCTTGGAGTAACCGCCTTCTGCCTTGAACTTCGGGTTGGTGTAGGTCTGGAAGCTCTCACCTGGTGTATCGGAGTAGCAAGACAGGTTGATGCAGTCGTTCCAGTCAGCACGCATAGCCAGCGGCAATCCGTGCGGACCAAGATTCTTTACGATGTGGTAGAAAGAAACTTTCAAGTGCTCCAGCATCGTCTGTGCAACACTCATATCGTTGTCGTAAGGAACCATCTCATCGAGGATGGACCAGTCGCCTGTCTCCTTGATGTAAGCGGAAACAGAGAGGATCAGCCACAGCGGGTCATCGGAGAAGTCACCACCGATATCTGCATTACCCTTCTTGGTAAGTGGCTGATACTGGTGATAGCATCCGCCATCCGGGAACTGTGTAGAAGCGATATCGATGATACGCTCCTTCGCACGATCCGGAATCTGGTGTACGAAGCCGAGAATATCTTGGTTGGAATCACGGAAGCCCATTCCACGGCCGATACCGGACTCGAAGTAGGAAGCGGAACGAGAGAGGTTGAAGGTAACCATGCACTGGTACTGGTTCCAGATGTTGACCATACGGTCGACTTTCTCTTCCGGTGTATTCACACTGAGAATACCCAGGAGACTATCCCATGCAGCCTTCAGGTCAGCAAGTCCTGCTGCAACCTTCTCCGGTGTGTTGAACTGTTCGATCATGGCCTTGGCCTTGACCTTGTTGATGGTCTTGCCGTCTGCCTCGAACTTCTGATCGACCGGCATCTCAACATAACCCAGAACGAAGATCAGTGTCTTGCTCTCGCCTGCAGCCAGTGTGATTTCCTTGTAGTGAGAAGCGATTGGAGACCAACCGTCTGCGAAGGAATTGGTAGCCTTACCATCCACAACTGCCTGCGGATCGTTGAAGCCGTTATAGATACCAATGAAGGCATCACGATCGGTGTCGTAACCGTCGATGGTATCGTTCACGGAATAGAAAGCATAGTGATCACGTCTGTCTCTGTACTCGGTCTTGTGGTAGATCACAGAACCATCTACTTCTACACGACCGGTAGAGAAGTTTCTCTGGAAGTTCGTGCAGTCATCCTGTGCATCCCACAGACACCACTCTGCGAAAGAGAAGAACTTGAAAGTCTTCGGTGCATTGCCCTCGTTGGTCAATACGACCTGCTGCACCTCACCGGCAAAGTGCTGTGGTACGAAGAAAGTCACTTCAGCCTTGAGGTCGTTCTTCTTACCTGTGATGATGGTATAGCCCATACCATGACGGCACTCGTACGCATCAAGTTCTGTCTTCACAGGAGACCATCCTGGGTTCCAGATCGTGCCATTGTCGTTGATGTAGAAGTAACGTCCACCCAGATCGATCGGTACGTTGTTGTAACGGTAACGGGTGATTCTACGGAGACGCGCATCCTTATAGAAATTGTATCCACCGGCGGTGTTGGAAATCAGACCGAAGAAGTCCTCCGAACCGAGGTAGTTGATCCATGGATATGGCGTCTTTGGGGTTTCAATTACATACTCACGGTTCTTATCGTCAAAATGTCCGAACTGCATGTGATATATGCCTCCTTAATATGTAAATTTCAGGTACATATATCATACAATACTTCTTTGAGAAACGGAACGTTTCGCCCATGCAAAATAGCGATAAAAGCGGGTGTTTTTCAAGTATTATCGGGAAAAAGCAAAGAAATGCGAACTCGAAAACGGTTTCGTGTATTTCGGATCAGACAAGTCCCAGAAGTTCCTGAAGTCCAACCACAAATTGCACTTCCAGTTCCTCATATGTCTTGATGTCTCCATTGAGATACGCATCCAACAGGGCTTGGATCTCTGTCTCGACACAACGCTCGGTCTCCAGATCGGTCGATACCTTGATCTCCTTGGCCACCGGAACCAGTACCGCATAAGGATTCTGTCCGTTGAGGAAATCACTGGAGAAATTCGGGTCTTGCGCACACTGTTCCATGATGCCTATGTGGTTCACGAATGAACCTTTCACAGCCATCTCCGTCATGACGGTCTCATCCAGTGTCAGGGTGCGAATGATCTGCGCAGCAGTTGCGCGTTTATCGGTTGAGGTCGGAACCATGAGCCACGTGCCACCGTCGTATGTTGCACTTGGCGCTGGAAGTACATTCCATCCCGTCTCTTCCGGAATCACAACAGTCGTCTCACCAGGCTCCGTAGCAGAAGGTTCAGCCTTCTCCTCGTGACCCGGTACGTAGCCGATCAGGTCTTCTGCTGTATTCAATGAACCGAAGAACATCACCGTCTTGTCGTTATTGAGGTTATACTCCCATTCACCGCTTCCCCAAGCATTTCCATGTGTCAGATTCTCAACAAAGAAAGCTTCGCGAATCTGGATATACTGCTTCAGTTCACTGCCTACATTTACCTGGCCGTCAACCACCCATGGATCTTGACGCATCGCCCAGAAGATAGGCTGAATCTCGGCATCTGAGCCAAGAAACTTCACCGCACCTTCGGTATTCATGTTGACGTTGCGTGCATTCTCGAGAATGACACTCCAGTCCGCAATCAACGTAGCCACTTCAGAGGGTTCACATGTACCCAGCGTTGATTTTGCCAAAGGGCGGTTATAGAATACGCAACTTGGCGCCAAGTCATAGGCCAGACCATAGACAGACTGACTGGCATCACTTGCCGCTTCGTAAGTATACGGGAATTGATTCTGTAGTTCAGCGGAACTAATTCCAAGCTGTTCCATGTCCAATGTCTGTCCACCCAGCGCCCATGTCTGTAGGTGGTCTTTATCCATTAGGAAAAGGTCTGGCACACGTTCATCACCATTCAACGCGTCCAACAACTTGTTGGAGTAATCGTCTGGTTTGACGTAGACATAGTCGTAGTCAAGGCTTGGCATATATGTATCCAACAACTGTGGAAAAGCTTTGTCATATCCGTAGATCACAATGGTATCTTCCGATTCATCTACTACACTCGTAGGGGGTGGAAGCGTAGCCGTCGGCACAGAAATACTCGGATCACTCGTCGGCACACTCGTCACTTCTGTCGTACTTGAAGCAGTGGTGCTCTCCTTCGGAGTCTCCTTGGTTTCTTTGCCCTGCCCTCTGTGGCATCCACAACAGGATACCATGACAGAAACTGCTACTAAACTGGTCCAAAAGCGTCTGTTCTTCATCCGCATCTCCCTATCAAAAAATCATGAAACAAGTTTACAACAATCCACGTTTCCTTTCAACCAAAGTGACTTTTCCCTTATTTTCAGGCCACCGGATACATGCTTTCGCACGCGAATTTACACGCGACACAATATTGACAACGCAACCGTTTCATAATAGAATTTTCCTTGTTCAAACCACTCAACTTGGGGCATTAGCGCAGTTGGGAGCGCATCACACTGGCAGTGTGGGGGTCAGGGGTTCAAGTCCCCTATGCTCCACCAAGAAAGACGGAAGATTTCGTTAGGAAGTCTGCCGTCTTTTTCATTTCAGTCTGTTTTCCATTACTACATACATGAGAACCTAAAAATAGTCGTCGAACCGGCATGATTACCGCTTCGACGACTATTTTTCTATTCCTGTATTTTCAAGACAGATTATGTGTCTGACAATCTCGAGGATCAACCCTTTGGGTTCAAGCACCACCATGTGGCATAGATAAATCCAGTAATTGCAGCCGATACACCAACTCCTAGAATAAATCCAACAAGCATCTTCAAATCTCCTTCTTATTCGTTCTCATTTATTAATTTTAATTTTCATCTGGCTTATTCGATTGTGTAGTGAATAATATACACAACCACGCCCGTAAATAATACTCCGAGTACAAAACCTGTTCCCATTTCTGGCTCGTCCTTTCATTTTGATTTCGTCTATTTATACGAACCAGATGGAAAGAGTGCTACTCTTTTTCTGAAAATATTCATCAATTGGATAAATTCGAAGGAGATACTGATCCCGATCTTCTAGAAATCACTCAACTGTCCTTACGGCTTCTCGACTGGACCCAGCACGATATCTGCAAAGTTGATGGGAAGTCCCAGGGTCGGCACTTTGATCTGTCCCGCTTTATAGCGGCCAGGTGCAACCGTGATGCCCTTCTTCGGCAGTACGAACGACACCGTAACATCTGCCGATACGGCGCCTGGATCAACTTCTCCTGTATTACAATCCACGCCGGTCGGAATATCGATGGAGAGCACTCTCGCACCGCGGCGGTGTCCTTCTTCGATCCGACTTGTGATCGCTACCAGAGACGGCGGCAGCGGACGTGAGTATTCATAACCGCTGCCGATGATGCCATCGACCAGTACACAAGGCATACCGGGTTCTTCTTCATGAATCATACGGGAGATGCCCGCCTGCCAGATATTCGGATCAAATTCGCTTGCCGGGCGGATCTTCACACCGAAAGCTTCTGCTGCACGGCGATTGGCCAGTACAGCATTGGACTGTGACTCAGCGGGAAAACAATCCCACATGGTCACATGGAATCCCCAGGATTTCAGAAGTCTGGCCGCCACATAAGAGTCGCCGCCGTTCATTCCTTTGCCGGCGAAAATATGGATCGGCGTAGTCGTGGCTTTGGCAAGACTTGCACTGACGTTGGCACAAGCAAGTCCGGCATGTTCCATTAAGATGGAAATACTAAGTGAATAATCCTTGGACGCAACGCTATCGATCTGGCGTTGTTCTTCCCGTGTTAAGGTCATGCGCACACGACGCACCGGTTCCACCGGGGTCTTCGGAGGAGCCGGATGAAGGATACTTCTTCTCGGCCAGAAAGGACTCTCGTTTCTTCTCATGACTTACCTCCCTATTCTCGCGTATCGACCGTACTTCTCACGGCCACGCTTTTCCATGTCGCACATGCACTCACACCTCTATTGTATCACTGGATTTCCCAAATGGTCGAGCGCACGTACCACCGGAATCGTCAGGAAAGCAATCACAGCGCCCATCGCGCAACTGGCAAGTATCAGATAAGGCAGATAGACCAGCACATAGACGGTCCGTGTCATGAGCATCGCCGCCATGATCTGACCGATACTGTGGCAGGCCGCACCGCCGATGCTGGTTCCGAATATTGACACGTGTTTTCTTTCACAAAGCAGGCACATGGCGCACCAAGCCCACACGCCTCCGAGCATCGAGAATACGAATCCGACAAAATTACCGCCCAATACGAGGACCACAAGTGAGCGGAGTATGGCAAGTAACAGCGCCTCTTTCTTCCCCACCGTATAAAGCGTCACCAGAATAGCAATGTTGGCCAGGCCAAGTTTCAGGCCTGGAAGCGGTAGAATGCCCTTCGGCAGCAGCCACGCCTCCAGAATGCTCAACATCAACGCAAGCGCCAGGAGGATCGCAAGTTTCGTAATTTGGAAAGCTGTCCAGTGTTTCTTCATTTTGCCACCGCATCCACCTTTCCGTCAGTTTCTCCCGAATCGGAAGATCCCGCCACAATCTGCACCACAATCTTGTTTGGGAGGCAGATCGCGCCGTCACCGGGCTTCGTTAATTTGCCTGTCTGTACACAGATCTGGTCCGGGCAGTCGCTGGATTGAATATAGACTTCGTGGTCGTTGAGGATGACCACGACTTCCCCATTCTCGGTCGCTAATCGGTATTCCGTTTCGTCGGCAAAAGCACTCAACGCTCGGTTCATGACGACGCTTCCGTCTACGGTGATCCGTACGTATGGTGTTTTCTTGGATAAGGTGTGTCTTCGCACCAGCATACCTGTAATCAGGATGCCGCAGAACACAAGGATTGCAATGATCAGGAACACATCTCCGGAAGCGAATCGGAAATGTCGGGGCGGCAGATGTTGCCCACACGCCTGATGCGGTGTGGAAAGTTTATCCGAAGTATTCGATTGTCCATCCTTCTTCGGCATCGACGCGCCCCTTTAGCGATGTAGATACACATAATGTACCATTTTCTGCGCACAAAATACAGTCGATATGTTTTTCTTGGGCCCAGTCTCTGGCCCGTTCCAACCCCATCGCGTATAGCGTGGTCGACAGGATATCGCACACCGTCCCGTCACTGCCTACAATGGTGGCGGAAAGAAGGTCGGTCTGAACCGGGGCACCGGTTCGGGTGTCCATAATGTGTCCGTAGCGGATACCATCTTGTTCGAAGAATCGCTCATACGCACCACTGGTCACGACAGACATCGGCAGATCCGCATCTGTGATCGTTACGATGGCACACATAGACTGCGGATCCTGGGCATCCGTTTTCTTTGGTGAAATCACGCCTACACGAAGTGAATCGTCCTTCGCCCAGGCACAGATGTTGCCACCTAGATCTAAGATGATCTTGGTCACATCAAACTCACGCATCTTCGCCATCAGAAGGTCGCCGATCGCGCCTTTTGCGACACCGCCAAGGTCCACCTGTGTGCCGTCTTTCACATACGCCTGATCATTCGGCAGCAACTGGATGTTGTGGTAATCGATCCTCGTGAGCGCCTCGCTGATTTCATCATCGCCCGGCACCCGTGCGTTCTCCGTACCAATTCCCCAAAGATCCATCAACGGTGCAACCGTCGGATCGAAAGTACCATCGGTCAGGACTGCATACTCGCAAGTCAAAGACAGCAGTTGATATGTCTCTTCTGACAACGTGACCGGCTGTTCGGCTGTCGCTTGATTCAGCAACGCGATCTCGCCGCCCTCATGATGGCGAGAGAACATCTCCTCATAGATATGAAGTGTCGTGGATGCACATTGGACCGCTTCTTCCGCTTCTTGGCCATCTGCTGAAATCGTCACATAAGTATCCAGTGCGAAGAGGCTGACCGACGCGTGGGGGGTATTCTTCTTGCAAGCGGAAAGCGAGGCAAGAAGGCTTAAAACAACGAAAAAACTCCACATACGGGGCATCCAAGTGCCTCGCCTTGCAGAGTTCTTCTTCTCCTTTGAAGTCTTACACTCGCTGGATTTGCGGAATGATCTCATCCTCATCCTCCTCATCCTGTTGCGCGTGTTTCGTATTTCTTCCGTGGAAGGTCACGTAGATATGGCACCCGGCCACGATCAGTACCACGATGGACGCCACCAGCACTTCGGCCCAGAATACGATATACTGTTCCGCAAGTCGTGCACTTCGTTCGTAGAACGGCACCGACATACCATCGTAGCCGGCATAAGCATTCTTCAGCGGGAAATACTTCTTCCATAATTTCCATGCACTGAATCTTCCGGTGTTGTTGATGATCTGAATATCTTTACTGCCCTCTGAGTACCCGAGGACTTCACCCATGGCTGCGACGAGATCGTTATAAGCAATGTTATCGATTGGATCTTGAAGGAGTACTTCGTAGCTCATGACCGCCAGACTATCGACAGTTACTGCATTTTCCTGGTCGAACGAATTCGACGGTACAGAAGATCCGTTGGCAAGATTGGCCAGTTGCTCGAAGCATATATAGGCACGGGCATCGGTGACACCGGTCGTCTCTGCGATTGCATCATCCCCTTCACATACCACGCCGCATACTTGGTAGACACTGCCATTGATGGTAACGGAAGCACCTGTCACCTGGAAAGAGTGGAAAAGATTCCACGCCATCTGCGTATTCAGTACGATTGCATATCGGTCTCCACCTTCCGGCGAGAGGAACCCGCCACTTTCGTATCGGAACGGATGAATGGTTGCATAATCACCACTCACACCCACAATTTCACATCTTTCCAGAGAACCGGTCTCCGTACCATTGATCGAACCGATTGCCGGATAGAAGGCCGTACTGGAGTAACAATCCTTCCAAATCGCTGTTTCGTTACTGCTGCCGAAGTTGTTCTGACGCGCACCCATGCCGCCTGTATTGGAACGCTCGATCAGTTCCAATGATTCATGCAGTTGCTGTACCTTCTGCGCACTAAGTCCTTCCGACGTAGCACGCGGTGCAGAACCGTCATCCTGTCGAAGCGAACTGGACAGCACCGTCAACTGGCGATAATTCGAAGATGACGCCTCGTACTGCTCCGCCGCATACTGGAAGGCTTGCCCGTCCAGCACCTGATTGATGCGGATCACGGAAGCAACACCCAACATCAGTGCACCAATCGCAAAGGCGAAAGGAATGCCCAGCAGCGCGTAATGGGTATGCCGGCAGATGTCGCCCCACTTACGGACAGCATAGTTTTTCAGCTTAGTCCGAATCTCCATTAGTTTGCTTCTCCTTGTGCAAGGCGTACCTGTTCACCGTTCTGAATAGGCTTCTCTGTACGAATGATACAGTAGGCGAAGCTGACACCGGCACCTTCGATTGCACAGGACGTCGCATCCTCAGCAATGACTTTGACCGGTACTTTCTTCGCGATATATCGCTCACCGAGTGGGCTGTTCTTTGTCACCAGAATATAGATGAATTTACCTTCACTATCTTCCTGTACTGCCCCCTTCGGCACCACATTCTCATAGCTTCGGTTGGAGGTTGCAATCGTGCAACTGATGGTCGACGCGCCAGGCTGGATATACTGTGCTTCCAGTGCAACACGCAGGATCACAGAATTCATCGGGTCCATCGGATCCGGTCGCATGGATTCAACGTAAGCACTATCGCAATAATCTGCTTTCACTTCACATCCGATATACATGTTCGCCGCTTCATTCTTGCTTACCGGGCACTCCATGTAGAATCCTGAATTCATATCTGCGATGACGAAGAGTACATCGTCCTTCATGCACTGCGAATTGCGGTCCACATTGATGGCAATGACACTGCCTGAAATCGGCGCTACGACCTCCGTCACACCATACTGTTCTTCCAGTTTCTTGACTTGATCGCGAAGCTTCTCCAGTTCTTTCTCCTTCTCGTCTTTCGCATCTTTCTCTTGATCGCTACTGATGCCGGCATTGATTCGTGCATCATTCAAAGACTTCTCGGAAGCGGTCAGCGTATGCTGTGCATCCTTCAGTGTGCGCTCCGCATCGGCCGTCGTCGGCAGGCCCTCGTATCCTTCCAGATCCGTCTGCTTGTTCTGAAGTTCCGTCTCTTTGGCCGCGACTGCATTCTCTTTGTCCGTGATCTGACTGATATAGGAAGCGACCGTAGCATCTGCTGAATCGTAGGCCGCCTGTGCAGAATCCAGATCTTTCTTTGCCGCATCAACCTCACTCTGGGCAGATTCAACTTCCGAAGAAGCTGTATTCAATACTTCCTGCGCATCGACTACTGCCTGATTGCAGGCGTCCAGTGTCTCCTGGCTGAAATTCGGATCTGCCGGATCGGAGATGCAAGCAGCCAGATTCGCATTGGCCGTATCCAATGCGGACTGTGCCTGATCGCGCTGTGCGGTTGCTGAACTTAATGTCGCATTGGCTGCATCGTAAGTCTCCTGATACATCGCAAGGTTCTCGTAGGCCATCGAACGTTGTCCCTCTGCCTCTTCCTGCTTGTTAGACAATACCTCACTCTCTTTCTTAAGAGATGTGATCTGACCTTCCAATGTACTGATATCGCTCTTGGTCTGCGCAATCAGTGTATCCTTGTTCTTCGCATTTTCTAGATTCTTCTTTGCTTCATCGACTGCCTTACGCGCATCGTAGACAGCCATCTCCATGTCGTAGAAGTCACTGTTCTCAGATGGTTTTCGGTTGTCATACTCCATCTGCTTCTCCGCCTCTTCCAAGGCTTTACGTGCTTCTTCCAGATCTGTCCGTTCTTCCGGAACATCCAGCACAGCCAGTACGTCGCCCGCTTCCACTTCCTGGTAGAGGTAGACATTGACACCCGCAATCTTCAGGTCACTCGGTGCTTTGACCTGCTGTTCGACATTGGCATGGACCATACCGGACGAGCGGCTGATCGAACTTAATGTTGCACCATAGACCTGTTGCGTGCTGACCTGCGTCAACGTCATGTTCATGATGGTATTGGAGAAGAAGGTCAATAATCCCATCGCGACAAGGAAGATCACGAGGACCTTGATGATCACTTTCTTCTTATTCTTTTTCTTGCTTGTGTCTGACATAGTCAAAACCTCCTAAAATACCATCAAGTCATTATTTAATGCCCGAACGGGAAATACCTTCAACCAGGTATTGCTCCCCGTAGAGGAAGATCAGTAGCGGCGGGATCATGAAGATGAACGATGCAGCGAAAGCGATGCCGACTTCGGACGCATTGATCTGCGACAAGAATACCGACAACGGTTGCTTACTCGCATCTTCAAGAAGGATCAGTGGCTGCTCGACCATGTTCCAGTAGTCGATGAACAACAGGATTGCCATGGCAAACACCGCACTCTTACACATCGGTAAGGAGATGCGCGTGAAGATCTGCCATTCGTTCGCACCGTCCAGCTTCGCAGCCTCGATATATGACGACGGAATCTGTCTCATATACTTCGTTAATAGGAATACGCTAAATGTGGAGAAAACACCCGGCAAGATGATCGACCACCACGTATTGTAGATGTTCAGTTTGTTCGCGATCAGGTAGTTCGGCACAAGCGTAACCTGGAAAGGCATCAGCATCAAGATGACATAGGAGAAGAACAGAACTTCTCTTCTCTTTCTTCTATATCGCGAGAAACTGTAGGACGCCAGACAGGCCACCATGATCTGTCCGAACACGATCGGTACCACCAAGGCCACAGAGTTCCAGAACTTCAGAAGATACGTTGGGCTGAGGAACAGGAGTGTCTTGTACTGACTGAAGGAGACCATGTCCGGAATCATCTTCAGTTTTGGTGTAGAAGACAGATAGACTTTCGACTCGGAAGACGCGGACGATAAGCTATTGAAGACCGCACTGTAGTTGGTCTTGATCTCATCCGTAGACATGAAGGAATCGAGGATCGTCAAGACGATCGGCATCAAGGCAAAGATGGCCACAACGACTGCAAGGATCACGCCGAGCGTAACGAAGATCTTCTCACGCACCGTGCGTACCTTCGCACGACGACGTGCATCGGAACGTCCCTTCTCATGAAGTTTTGCCAGTTCCTCATCTGAAAGACGAACGATCTCGATCTCATTGGCATGGACTTCTCGGATCGATGCATGGGTATCCGGTTCGCGCACCGAAGGACTCTGGTTCTTCGCACCTGTATCCTTCGTTAACGTCTGCAGTGGAGTAATCTCATTCTTCTTCATATCTTTACTCCTCCGTATCCTTACCCAGTCGGTACTCCGCAATAAAGAGTATGCCGACGATGATGATCATCGCAATACACATAATGATGGCCGCCGCAGTCAGCTTCGCATTATCCAGATGCGAGAACATATTGTTCATGAAATGCTGCAACATATAGATTTCATCTACCGGATAGTCACCGGACAGAAGATAGACTTCACGGAAGATCTTGAAGGAATTGATCAAGGACATGATACCGACGAAGAAGATGGTCGGCCACAGGTATGGAAGCTTGATGCTGAAGAATCGCTTCACCGCATTGGCACCGTCCATCTTCGCGGATTCCAGCTGTTCTTGCGGAACCGCCGCAATTGCGGAAATGAAGAGGACCATGTTGTATCCTAGGTTCTTCCACAGGAAAAGGATTAGGATTACGAACCTTGACCAATAAGATTTCATCCAGTCGATCTTGTCGACACCGAACCATCCCAGATAGGTATTGAGTGCACCGTTATAACTGAACATGACCTGCCAGATCAGCACGATGGATGCAACCGGCACCATCATCGGGTTCAGCATGATGCTACGGAACACACTCTTACCTGGAATCTTCGAGCTAAGCAGCAAGGCAAGGAAGAGTGACAGCAGCACGGCCAGCGGAACCGCAAGTCCGGCAAAGATCAATGTGTTCTTCGCGGCACTCTGGAAAGCTTGATTGTTCATGACCGTCTCATAGTTCTTGAGACCTACGAATTCCGTGTTGGTGGAACTTCTTTGGAAGGACTGGACCAACACGATCAACATCGGTCCAAAGAAGAAAAGAAGGACACCCAGGAGGCTCGGCGTTAAGTATCCGGTGAATACGAACCATTCACGGATGCTTTTCCTTCGCTTTCCGCGCAGTTTTCTCTTTCGTATTTCATCCGCATTAAAGTCGTTCGTTGCCATTTCGTATCCTTCACATATTTCGCAGTATGACCAAAATTATTTTATCATACTGCGACGTAGTTTTTTACTCTTTTCAGTTTTGAGGAGGGTTGGGAGCGAGGGGGGGTGATCCTCGCTCCCAGGGTATGAAAGTAAATAGAAGATAGTACAGGTTCTATCTATTGATCGTCAGGGAGTATTTGGTATGTAAGGAGTTCTCCCTTTCGACATTTTCATTCTCTCATTTCAGAATGACTATAGGGTGACCGTTAAGTGACTAAATCGTCACTTTAACGTTCCTGAACCAAATTCTGTACACGGTTCTGGATGTTCTTGCATACGTCATCCACACTTCGCTGATCTTGGAAGTATGCAGGCACCTCTTCCTCGATAATCGCGAGCACACGCGAGTCGAACTGGCTCACACTGCCAATGTTCTCAACGATGGCGATCCATTCTCCGCGCATTCCTTCTGTCAGGTCATATTCCAGCTCACAGTAACAATCCAGTCCTGTTTTTTTCGCTTCTTCTGCGACCTTCTTGAGATAGTCATACTCTTTGTACTGCGCATCGATTACTTGATTCAGCGCCTCTTTGTGTACCGGGATATAGGCATTTTCAGTAGCCATCGTGACTTGTTGTTCTTTCTCAAACATGAATTTGACGAAGTCCCATGCTTCATCCTGATGCTTGGAGGCGTTCGCGATAGCGAAGCTCATGAGCGTAGATGCAGCATATCCATCCTGATTCGGGGTCGGAAGGCTCATCATCTTCACTTTGCCGTTACGAAACCTCGTGTTCTCTGCATATGCACTGACACTGTTCAGATAGACTCTCATCATCAGAAGCATATCATTATCCAGCTTAGCCGATGGGAAAATATCTTCATCATATGCAACAATAGGCATCATACCATCACCAACCGACACTATATTGTCATTGGGGTTTGGTTCCTCACCATATGTCTTCGCAATTTCCAGAAGTTTCTTAAAATCCTCGGAATCAAAATAGGTCTCTTTCTTCTCATAATCTACGAAAGCAGAGCCGGATACCATCAGCAATTCGCGCATCACGTCTTCTTTGCTCATATCCGCAAATATAGACATATCTGATGGTACGCTGGATGCTACTGCTTTGAAATCATCGTAACTCCAACTGGTTCGTCCACCTAGCTGGTCTTCGTTCACCGCATATGCGTTGACCTCTAGAAGTGTCGGTACGTGGTACAACTTGCCATTGGATTCGTATGCACGGAAGATATTGTCGAAATATTCATCACGATTCAGTCCGTTCGCACCATCGATGAACTGATTCATATCCACCAGCACTTCATCTGTATTGAACTGACTCATAGAAGCAAAATTGACCAATACATCCGGGCCGTCTCCAGCGAACATATCTAGATAAAGCTTATCGACTTCAGTTCCAGTTGCCAGCGTATCCGCACCTTCTACACTTCTATCGTAATAGAATCCTACATTCACACGGCTTTTTGCCTGCGAGTCAGTATTGTATTTCACCACATAATCCATGAATTGTTCGGTCATTGTTTCAAAAACCGCTACATTGATTATGTCCTGTCCTGCATGCGGATTCTTCTCACAACGTGTGAAATGAGCAATGGAGTACTCAAATGTATACTCTCTGTCGCTCCCCTTGAATACTCTCGTAGCAATCATGCTGAAATCATTTTCTGAAAGAACCTGACACTCACCGTTGAAGTAGAGACGATTCACATCTGCATCATTCCAATTCATGATTGAAATGCTGTCACCTGTCTCGAGATCGTAGCGCTTGAGTCCATCCAATTCCTGTACATAGGTTGAATCCTCGCTCTGAATCGAAAACATCAGATCCGACGATACATCGTAAGACGTACCAATCAGTTTGAGTTCCTTCGGGTCAATCTCCTGGAGCTTGCATATATTTTCATAATTCTTCATATCGAAGATATTTGTCAGTACATAGTATTTCCCATCCTGCTTGAGAATGCGACCGGAGCAGTCCGCGATTTCCTGTTTAGTCAGTGTTTTGCCGGATTCATCGACCAAATATATGCAGCCCCATGTACCAACAAGAAGATTCCCGTTCTCTACTGGGAAAATACTCGTCACACCGGAATACATGATTTCCTCATCAAGTTTGAGTTGATTCTTCTTCTCACCATTACTATCTATGCAGATCACAGACGTGTCGCCACAACATTCTCCAGGATTCATTTTCTGTTCTGTCAAGTAGACATCACCATTCGGCAAAGTGGCCAAGAGTTGATACTCCACGACAACATCGCCACTGGAAGCCATTTTCTTCACCAGTTCGCCATTTTGATTGAAGATCAGGATGCCCGTATCATAATATGAGTTATATTCCTTCTGAAGCTTCAGATATTCTTCTGAATCGGTCTGAGGATCGGGGCTCAACCAGAAATCTTCCATACGTTTCGTCACTTCAGGTGGAACAACATAGGAAATTGAATAATTAAGAAGTACATTTTCCCCAGCGAAAACAAAGTCACCGAAATATGTATATTCTGCCTTTCTAGTAGGATCGATTGCGACATTTGTATCAAGCTTCGCCTCGGTACACTGAAAGAATGGATCATCCTCCTTGATCGTACCTGTCTTCAAAGGCGTACTATGGTCATTACTTCCGCCAGAACCGCCATTCGCTGATTTTCCTTTGCTACATGCTGTTACTGGCAGGATCAGCGCGCTCGCTAAGACTAACGTCAACAGTTTTTCTGCTACGTGCTTCATGTTAAAACCTCCACTTCTAAGTTCAAGTAGATTATAGGAGAAGCACCTATAAAGAAAATGAAAGCCGTGTCACTTTGACACGGCCTTGGGTGACATTTTTGTCATCTTCTTTTATTACGTTCAACGTTCTCTGACAATATTCGCTGTGCGGTTCTGGATGTTATTGCACACTGTCTCGAGGCTCTGTTGGTCAGCAAAATACGCCGCTGCTTCTTCCAGAATGATGTTCATGACCGCCTGGTCCGTTGATGAGATGGAACTGATATTCTCGACCAATGCTTGGAATCCGTCCCGGTCTTCTTGAGTAATCCGCTGGAAGTCCCACAGCCCATCGGTATACCCCTCTTCAATCTCCTGGGCATACTTGGCATTCTCCGCCATGGCATCGTCGTTGATCCGATTGAAGGCCTTGCGGTTCAATGCAATCGAAAACCAGGATGTGGTGTATTTATATTGGGCATCTTCATCAAAGAGATGTCGGATAAAGTCCCAAGCCTCCTCTTTGTTGTTCGAAGATGCAGAGATGGCGCAAGTCATCATCGGGACTGCCGATACACCACTTCCATCTGGCGACGGAACACCCACATAGATGGCATTGCCATTACAAGTAGAGGTCATCCAGGCGTAACTGTCTAATGAATAGACATAGGCACTTCTCAAAGCCAGAAGGCCTTCATTCATACGGTCTTCCGGGGAGATATATCCACCATCGCCCATTTGCGGCATGATGTCATCACCGACCCATATGATCGCATCAGAATCTGCTTCGGCTATGCCCCAGCCTTCAAGATTCTCATCCGGCAGTTCTGCCAGACCGTACTTCTTGGTGATCTGGAGGATCTGCTTGAATTCGTCACCGTCGAAGTAGACTTCCTTCTTCTCGTAATCGATCAGATCTTTCATGGAATGGCCGAGAAGCAACTTGAGGAGGTCTTCATACTTCATATCTTCAAAGACCGACACATCCTCCGGCAAAGTCTCGACGATCTGCGTGAACTCCGAATAGGTCCAACCGGTACGCTCACCGATCATCTCCTTGTTACCAAGCAGTCCTGAGATATCTACACAGACCGGAATCTGGAACATCTTTCCGTTCTTCTCGAAAGCGCGGAAAACATTATCGAAATACTCATCACGGTTCAGTCCGTTGGAACCGTCGATGAATGTATTTAAGTCCACCAACACCTCTTCTGAATTGAACTGGCTGAACTCGGAGAAATTCAGAAGAATATCCGGTCCACTACCGCTCATGAGATCCAGATAGACTTTCTCGGAAAGTTTCGCAATATTCTCGTCAGATACCCCGGCCATTTCTGAAGCATAGTCATGGAGGCGTATGCGTGCCAGTCCATCTTTACTGGTGTTGTATTCCACGATGTAGTCGACGAATTCCGACGAAGGTAATTGAAAAGCACCCATATCGATATATGTCTTGCCGGCATGTGGGTTGGACTCCGCGCGGGTCAAGTGAATCACTTTCGCAACCGGACCCTTCTCTCCACCTTCGTGATACTCCATATTAACAAATACGATTTCATCTTCGGATTTCACTTGGAATACGGAACTCATTAATCGGTCATAATTGATATCGACACTATCCCATTCCATGAACATTTCACTTTTGTCCGCCATGGGGTCGACGATCTCAATTCCATTCGTCCCACAGCAATAGCACTTGTCATCACAGTTACTGAATCCCAAGTATGTATATTCGCGCAAACTCACATCTTTCTTCGTCGACGTTTTGACCTTCAGTGTATTGACGTCAATCTCTGAGATGTAGTTCTTCGTTGTATCACCAGACTCCTCCCAGTTATTGAGGTAGATCTGATTTCCGTACTGGAGCACGGTGCCGTTCTCGATCTTCTCCTCACAAAGCAGTTTGCCATCTGCATCGATCTTCATCATCCTGTCGTATTCCGTAATGATGAAGGAGTCATCCGATAATGGAATCATCTCGTTAAAGGCCGACTCCGGTGGTTGTAGAATCGTCTTCATGATGAGTTCGCCTTCCGGAGAATATTTGCATATGCTCCACTCGAACGATGGATCCTCGAATGTTAATGGATCACCTTCATTCACATGGTCCATAAGAAGCAGCAGATTTCCCTTACCGTCAGTCTTCACGATATTGATATAGTCGGTCACGTCAAGCTTGATCTTGGAGATCTGCTTTCCTGCTAAATCGAAGAATGCAATACCATTTTCCGTGTATTCCTTCGTGATCTCATACATGCGTTCGTAGTTTTCTTCCGTCAGCTCTTCCGAGTATAGTTGCTCGATTTCGGCCTCGATCTCCGGTGTCATCTTATATGTGATCGTATAGTCGGCCGCCACCGTATTGCCCATAATCGTTGCGGAGTTGATCCAGAATCGATCCATGGTCTTCCCAGGGTCACCTTCCAGAACGAGTTCGGCTTCGGATCTATCGAAATATGGGTCAGAAGCATCAACAGTCTTCTTTGCTTTCTTATGCTTACAACCAGCAAGTGGAATCATCATCGACACAGCTAGAATCGTCGACAAGATGCGTTGCGCAACTCTACTCATAGACATCCCCTCCAGAACATTACTTACCGATTATGATTATACAGTATGGAACGGACGGTAAAAATGACTACTTCGTCATCTTTCTTAATCGCGATACATCAAAATGCTTCGTGAACTGTAGAAGAAGGACATCGACACGACCAGATTGACCGCACCGGTCACGACAAACACAAGTGGGAACAGTAGTTCGGAGATCTCATAGAACTGGGTACCTATTCCTACACCGATGAATACTTCGAACAGGAAGACTGCCGTCATGATGGCAAAGGCCATCACCATATGAGAGGTCTTGGAATTGGAAAGTCCTAATACACGTATGGACGCGAGGTAGGCGGCGCAGAAGAGCATCGCCGCCGAGGTATAGAAGAATCCCCCGCAAAGTACATATGCCGGGTTCAACCTTGCAAAGAAGGCCAGCACGGCAAGCGAGACGACCCCCTCGACGAGTGCTTTGACCACAGAGGAGAACGACGCATAGAAGAGTTTGCGGAAAGCATTTCCCGGCATCAGGAAGATGAACGGTTTCTTCAGTTCTTCAACGAATCTGCCCATTGGAATCAGGAAAAGCATACAGTAGCAGAGCACGAGAAGTCCGATGATCTGCATGATGATTGGATACATGCCCTTGCGCATCAGCGAACGGAGGATCGCACCCAGCACCACAGCAATGGCCAGCATGCCGAGAGAACTTCGGTCGAACAGCACCATCAGGCTTCGCTTCTGTTCAGTCAATTGGCGCTGCATCAGCACGACTTCCCCGGTCCTTCTTCCAAGGAGGCGGGATCTGCTTCGCTTGCCGGAACGTCTTCTTACATCGCCACGGGAAGGTGTGCGTTCTTCTTCGATGCTGCCATAGGTATGACCGATCGAGAGGACAACATCTTCATAGTACGAGGAGCGGCTTGCAAAGGCGAGGAGAAGTCCGATGAATGGAAGCACGAGAAGCATCGCTGCATACACTGCGGCCTGATACCAGTTCCCCGCCATCGCCTCGACCAAGAAGCCGGATGTCCAACCGCTGATTGGAATCATGCGCAGGTAGGTACGATTGAGATAATCAAGTGAAGTACGGACCGGTCGTCCGCTTCGCCACAGCGCCAGCACCGCGCCCGTCACCACGACCGCGAGGGTCGCATAGATGAAGAATCGGATTAGATGACGGATCCATGGACGGGTGGCCGTCACGGAATAGATTCCCAATGAAAGGAAGGATACCGCGAAGGTCAACATAAACCATGCAGCCATGAGAATCAGTAACTCCTGAAGGCCCAGTCCGAAGTAGAATCTAAGATTCATCAGTTGTGTCAGAAGAACAAGCGTAGCCAGAAGAATGGCGCCGAGTCTTCTGCCTAATCCGTATAGGAGAATCTTCTCCGGTCGAATCGGCGAGACCAGCAGATGGTTGATATCTGCGGGTTTGAAGAAAGAATTACCGTGGGATAGACCGATGCCCATACCGATAAATGCCGTCAGTATGAATATAAATGTTGCACCGCCTTGAAAGGCTGGAATCGGGTCTTCGATTACGCCGGAAATACCGGTATGTGAGAGTTCCTGATAGAAGCAAAGTGCAAAATACGCAATCACGACCAGCACCTCAAGCCAGAACTGAGGATGCTTCACCTTCTCGTAGAGGGTGTTCTTACATTTCTTGATTGCCATGTAACTGCACGCGTGCATGATGTCTTCTCTCTAATCTGCGTATGATCTGCGTAATGTAGTACTTTTCCAAATGACTATTTCTTCTTCGACTTCTTCGTCTTCTTCGAAGCAGTCTTCGGCGTAGAAACCTGTTGTGGTTTCCTCGGAGGTCCACTCTGTTGCGGTTTTTTCGGCGGTCCACTCTGTTGCGGTTTTTTCGGCGGTCCACTCTGCTTCTTCATAGCATTTGCCTGGGCGGCAATTTCCGAACGAATGGTGAACTCCTCAGGTTCCATCGGCATCTGCCAGGACGGGTCATAAGACTCGGTCTCGGCAAAGAAGATACGCTCGAGTGAATCCGCCCACATACCGATCATCTCATTCTTTCTGTGGCAGGAGATGACATGACCCTTATTCATGATGTAGGCCTTCTCCCAGATTCCTTCAACGGTGGCGATCATATGGGTAGAAATGAGTACTGCCGCTCCCTCTTCCGCCAGCTCCATCGCGATGGAGCGAAGTTCTTTGATCGCATGAGGATCAAGACCCAACATTGGTTCATCCAGTAGGACTAGTTTCGGACGTGGGAGGAGCGCGCAGATAATGGAGACTTTCTGCTGCATACCTTTGGACAGGTCTTTGCAGAGCGTATCCAGTACATCCGTCAGACGTAAGCGGTCCATCAACTCGGCTGCATAGGAAGTAGCACGAACGCGATCCAGACGATACGCGCGAATAATGAATTCGAAATGCTCTTTCACTGTGAGCATCTCATAGAGACAAGGGAACTCCGGAACGTAGCCCAAGATCCGCTTCGCTTCGGGTGATTTTGCCGGATAACCTCCGATCGAGACTTCACCTTCGTAGCGCAGAAGACCGAGAATACACTTGATCGCCGTTGATTTACCGGCGCCGTTCGGTCCAAGGAGAATGCCAATCTCGCCTGGATTTAGAGACAGCGAGATATTCTCATTGGCAACTTTCTTGCCGAAGCGTTTCGTAAGTCCTGTGACGCGAAGCATGCTTGTCCCCCTGCAATTTGATAAATAACCATGATTAGTCTAGCATTTTTTCAAGCATTCCGCTATTCATGTTTGCATGCTGAAACGAAAAATTAACTGTTATTTCAAGTTTTTTGCATGTCGTTAATATTTGACCTTTCCCATATATACTTTTATATTGCTTTTCCATGTTCCAAGGTATATAAGTAGAGATATGATTTTCATTTGGAGGCTTGGGGAATATGTATCGAATCGTCGCCAAGAAGCAGTTAAATTCAGCCGTGACACTGATGGAAGTGGAAGCGCCTTATATCGCATCCAAGGCTCGTGCCGGCCAGTTCATTATTTTCCGTATCGACAAATATGGTGAGCGTGTGCCGTTGACCATTGCCGATCACGATGCCGAACGCGGCACCGTCACCATTATCTTTCAGGCGGTGGGCAGTTCCACCAAGGCTTTGGCGCAACTGAACGAGGGCGATGAGATCCTAGATTTCGTCGGGCCACTCGGTAATGCGACCGATATTGAAGGATACAAGAACGTCTGCGTCGTAGGCGGCGGAGTGGGATGTGCCATCGCTTATCCGTCGGCCAAAGCGCTGCATGCGGCAGGTGCTCACGTCGACATGATCGCCGGCTTCCGCAACAAGGACATCGTCATTCTCGAAGAAGAGATGCGTGCCGTCAGCGATCACCTTTACATCACCACGGACGATGGTTCGTATGGTGAGCAGGGTTTCGTTACTAATAAACTTCAGTCCCTAATCGACGCCGGCAACCAGTATGATCTGGTGATCGCCATCGGTCCGATTCCCATGATGAAGTTCCTCGCTGAGGTCACACGCCCTTATGGGATCAAGACGCTGGTCAGCCTCAACCCTATCATGATCGATGGTACCGGAATGTGCGGCGGTTGTCGTGTTACGGTGGGTGGGAAGATCCGCTTCGCTTGTGTGGATGGTCCGGACTTCGATGGACATGAAGTGGACTTCGACGAATTGATGCGTCGTAATTCCTACTATAAAGAGCAGGAGCACGCGCGTGACCATGAATGCCGTATCATCAAGATGGGCGATGCGGCGATATCGGCGGAATCCGGTAAGAAGGAGGGACAGTAAGATGGCAAATATGTCTTTGAACAAAGTTCCGATGCCGGAGCAGGATCCGGGAGAACGCATCACCAATTTCAAGGAAGTAGCCCTCGGTTACACGGAAGAGATGGCGAAGGAAGAAGCCACCCGTTGTCTGAATTGTAAGAATCGTCCGTGTGTCAGCGGATGCCCGGTCAATGTCCGCATTCCGGACTTTATCGCACAGGTTGCGGCGGGTAACTTCGAAGAAGCGTACCAGATCATCTCTACGACCAACTGTCTCCCTGCGGTCTGTGGACGTGTCTGCACACAGGAGAGTCAGTGCGAGAGCCGTTGTGTACGTGGCGTCAAGGGTGAGAGTGTCGGCATTGGACGTCTCGAGCGTTTCGTGGCGGACTATCACATGGCGCACGCCGAAACCGTCCAATCAAATGTGGCGAAGAATGGTCACCGCGTGGCCGTCATTGGTTCCGGCCCTTCCGGTCTGACCTGTGCCGGTGACCTGGCTCGTCTCGGATATGAGGTGACTGTGTTCGAAGCTTTTCACAAAGCCGGCGGTGTGCTGGTATATGGCATCCCGGAATTCCGTCTGCCGAAGTCGATCGTGCAGAAGGAAGTGGAGAACCTGGAATCATTAGGTGTAGAAGTACGCACCAACTTTGTCATTGGTAAGACCCTGACCGTTGACGAGATTTTTGCCGAAGGATATGAGGCGATCTTCATCGGTTCCGGTGCCGGTCTTCCCTCTTTCATGGGCATCGAGGGTGAATCCCTCATCGGTGTCTACTCGGCCAATGAGTATCTCACCCGTGTCAATCTCATGAAAGCTTATAGCAATAAATACGATACGCCGATTCGAAACAGTCAGGCTGTCGCGGTGGTCGGTGGTGGCAATGTTGCCATGGATGCCGCACGTACGGCGAAGCGCCTCGGCGCCAAGAAAGTCTACATCGTGTATCGTCGTTCTGAGGACGAGATGCCGGCCCGTGCCGAAGAAGTGCACCATGCCAAGGAAGAAGGCATTGAGTTTATGTGTCTCAACAACCCTGTTCGCATTCTTGGCACAGAGGGAAGTGAAGTCCGTGCCATTGAAGTCGTCTCGATGACACTCGGTGAGCCGGATGCTTCCGGTAGAAGAAAGCCGGTCGCCATTCCGGATTCCAATCACGAGATCGAAGTGGACACCGTCGTCATGGCAATCGGTACTTCCCCGAACCCGTTGATCCGCAATACTACGGACGGTCTCGATGCCACCTCACGCGGCTGCCTCGTAGCCGATGAGAAGATGGCGACCTCACGGCCGGGTGTTTTTGCCGGCGGAGACATCGTCACCGGTGCGGCCACCGTTATCCTGGCCATGGGGGCCGGCAAGACTGCCGCCACTTCAATCGATGCGTACATCAAAGAGAAGAATCAATAACAGAGAGGAAGGCGCGGTACAAATCTGCGTCAATGGAAAATCATGAGAATCGTCGTACTGGATGGATATACACTGAACCCCGGAGATATTTCCTGGGCGCCCTTTGAGGCCCTGGGTGAACTTGTCACCTATGACTACACTGCACCGGAAGAGACGGTCTCTCGTCTGCAGGGTGTGACCGTCTGCCTCACCAACAAGACATGTTTCCCGAAAGAAGTGCTCGAGAAACTTCCGGACCTTCGTTATATCGGTTGTCTGTCTACGGGCTTCAATGTGGTGGACGTGGACTACTGTCGTGAACACGGTATTACCGTGACAAACATCCCGGAGTACGCCACTTTCGCCACCGCGCAGATGACGATTGCGCTCCTTCTGGAGATTGCAAGTAAAGTCGGTCACCACAGTGACCTCGTCCATCAGGGTGTCTGGTCGCAAAGCCGTGATTTCTGCTTCTGGGATGGCCCGCTTACCGAACTCTGGGGCAAGACGCTGGGAATTTTCGGATTCGGAAAGATTGCTTCCCGCGTGAGCCGCATTGCCGCTGATCTTGGCATGAAGGTTCTGGCCTGCCGTCGAAGCGAGATTACCGACGCCATGCGTGAAGCAGATCCGCAAGTAGAATTTGTGGACGAGGAGACGCTCTGGGCCAAGTCGGATATTCTTTCATTCCATTGCCCGCTCACATCGGCCACGACTGGACTTGTGAACGCGGCGACCATCTCCAAGATGAAGGATGGTGTCATTCTTCTCAATACTTCCCGCGGACCGGTCGTAGATGAAAGCGCCGTCGCCGATGCGTTAACTTCCGGCAAGATTGCCGCCTTCGGTGCGGACGTGGTCAGTGTAGAACCCATTCGCGAAGACAACCCGCTTCTTACTGCACCGAATACTTACCTTACGCCCCACATCGCATGGGCACCGAAGGATACACGCATCCGTCTCATGGATGTCGCTTCTTCTAATCTGCGAGCTTATCTTGAAGGGAACCCTGTAAACGTGGTATCCTAATACCCGTTGTCAAACAACTGTATCCGCAGACAATAAAGGAGAAATTGCATGGTCAAGCATGTTCTTTGGGCATTATTCATATCAATGATTCCGGTAATCGAATTACGTGGAAGTATTCCGTATTGCGCAGCGATGGGTGTGCCGTGGTACTTGGCCATCTCTGTGGCCATCATCGGTAACCTTCTCCCCGTCCCGTTCATCTTGCTCTTTATCCGCAAGATCTTCGATTGGATGCGCAAGTACCCCAAGTTGAACAAGATCGTAGTATTCTGCGAGAATAAGTTTGCCAAGAAAGTCGCTGGCGCAGGCAATGTAGCCTTCTGGACGCTGGTTGGATTTATCGCCATCCCGCTCCCTGGTACCGGCGCATGGACAGGTAGCGGCATCGCAGCGGTCTGTGACGTACCCTTCAAGAAGGCCGTCCTCGCAGCAGTCATTGGCGTCGTCATCGCTTCCGTGATCGTCACGCTCATCTCTTACGGTGCACTGGCTGGACTGTCCTTCCTGCTATAAGTTCGATAATGGATCTCAAACCGTGATATTTGACCGAATACGGTCAAATTCACGGTTTCTCTTTTTTAGCCGTACATCGCACCCACAAAATACGGCCAGATTCGCGGTTCCCCGTTTCCCAGCCGTACATCGCGCCTACAAAATACGGCCAGATTCGCGGTTCCCCGCTCCCTAGCCGTACATCGCATTATTTCGAGAGAATTATCCTTCTACCTTCGGCAAGGTCGATCCGCCGTAAGGCATCACTACGATCTTCGCATCCGGTCCCTTGGCTTCGATGGCCGCATCGATCGCTGTCTGAATGTCAGAATATGGCTCGAGGAATACCTTCTTCACGAAGTCCGGCTCAAGATCCGATACGAAGAAGATTCTCGCACGTTCCAGTACCATCGCAATCGCTGCCGCCTTATGTCCGCCCAGCACGAAGTCTGTCTTGATGTGCGTGATCATGTCGGAAGCCTTCTCATGTCCGGTGAGCCACTCCTCGAAGTGCTTCTCGCCTAGGCCATCCATGCAAGAGGCCACCCATACGATGATGCCGCCGTCTTTGACCGCATGCTTCGCATTATCCAATGCTTTCTGCGCCTGATACATATTGATATCTTTGGGAAAACCACCCGCACTGACGATTACGATATCTGCCTGTTCGGGAATGCTGACCTTATAGAAAGAATCCAGGAACTTGCATCCTTCGCGATGGGCAAGAACCGGGTCACCGGCGAAGCTTCGGATGATCTCCTTCTTCGCGTCGAGTACTACGTTCACGATGTAGTCGATGCCCAAGATCCGACCGGACTCTTCGATGTCCTCACGGACCGGATTGCCTTCCAGACGGCCGGCGCATGCAGTCGGCTCGACCATCGCACTGTGGTTATGCTGGATGGCGTTCCAAGTGGACACACCCGGCATGATGGCCTTCGCGCCTCCGCTGTATCCGGCAAAATAATGGTATTCGATATTGCCCATGCAGATGCGACGATCTGCTTCCACGACCGGACGGAAGATATCAACCGGTGTACCACGGGAAGTTGTACCGACATGTACCGCGTCGTTCACATTCGAATCGATGCAGCGAATACGATCGAAAACCGCATCGCCCACCATGTAGCGCATGCGCTCCTCAGTATGACCACCATGGCTACCCAGTGCAAATACAATAGTAATGTCTTCATCCGGGATCCCTGCCGCAGCAAGTTCATCGAGCACCGCCGGGAGCACCTTGTAGCTCGGGATCGGGCGGGTAATATCAGAAGTAATAATGGCGATCTTCTCGCCCTTCTTTACGATCTCACGAAGCGGCGGAAGTCCGATTGGTTCACGCATGGAGCGATAAACTTCATCACTACCGGTCAATCCGATTTCACACTCATTTGGTTTCAGAACGGCCATGACCTGACTGTCCGGAACTGTAACGTTGATTTTTTCCTTACCAAAACCTAATGCGACTTCCATGAATGATGTCCTCCCGTTTTTCTTTTGCAGAGCCATTGTAACATAAGTTTTTCTCACATGTAGCGAGGCTTTTATAACTTATCGGATTTGTCTATTCCCTCTACCGCAGGTTCAGGCGGAAGCTGTAAGCCTGGATTGCGGCTGGACAATTCTCGCGTAGACTTGCTTCTTGTCAGCCACTTCTTCACCGTTACATCCATAAGGATGGCACCAAGCGGTGCAGTGATCAGAATAGAGAGTACAGCAGTCGTCAGCACCGTCATGCCGCAAGCAAGTCCAGCGCCCAGAGGGATCGCACCCACCGCTGCCTGTACAGTTGCTTTTGGAAAATAGGCCACATCGCAATAGAGGATCTCCTTGATGGTCAGACCAGAACCCAACAGGCTGACCACCACGCCAACAGAACGGAACAGCAGCGCACCCAGGATCAGAAGCACCGAACCCAAGCCCGCGTTCATCAGCGCCTTGATCTCAACGGCAGAACCCAACATGATGAACAGTAGGAGTTCCGCGCCGACCCAGATCTTCGCAATCTTTGCAGAGAGTCGGTTGGCCACTTTCGGACGACGGTTCAAGATGGTACCTCCCAGCGCCATAACGGCCAGAAGTCCGGAGAATGGTACATACTGAGAAATGAAGTCTTCACATCCAACAAAGAGGAAGGACATACCGAACAGCAGAAGGATCTTTACCGTGTCGCGAAGATGAACGTGTTGGAAGAATAAAGCCATGAGGATACCAAAAACGATACCTACACCCAATCCGGTCACAATGGAAAGTGGGATAGATGCCACCGTCCAAGCGGAGATTCCTTCGCCCTTACTCATACCGATGAATGCTGTAAACATAACGATTGCATAGATATCGTCGGCCGAAGCACCCGCCATGATGAGCTGTGGGATGTGCTTGTCGACACCGTAGCCTTCCTCCATCAGCCAGAGCATCTTCGGCACAATGATCGCCGGAGAAGCCGCCGCCAGCATCGCACCGATAATTGCAGAATCCACTCGGGAAAGTCCGAGGCACATGGGTCCCAGAACGACCGCACCGACGATTTCGAAGGAAGCCGGCACGAAGCACAGCATCACAGCCGGGCGACCAATCTTCTTCATGTCACTCAGGTCCAGATTCAGACCCGCGCGGAAGAGGATCACGATGAGCGCAATCTCACGAAGTTCGGAGGAAATATCGAGGATCTTGGCATCCAGAAGATTCAGCACTTCCGGTCCAAGAATAATGCCGGTAATGATCAGACCCAACAGGGACGGAATATGAAGTTTCTTAAAAATTCCACTGATGCAGAATCCGAGAAGGAACATGAGCGCCAAGCTCATAAGCATATTATTCATTCAATCACCCACTATTTTCTCTCGCAGGAACACGGAATCCGCGAGCAAATACTTTTCACACAGTTTCGCATTATAACACGCGCACATGCATCCAGAGTAGGAAAAAGCACTGGAAAATCAACGATTTTCCAGTGCTTTGTTATGGCTTTATTGTGTATTTCGGTTAGGCTTTGTACATCCGCTTCACGAACTTCGGATTCTCTTCCGAGATCAGCTTCATCGCAGCCTGATCAGCCAGTCGAATCGTAGCCTGCTCGTATTCACACTGTAAGCGAGAGACCGCACACATATTCCCGGTGTGACCATGATTGGCGCAAGCACAATTATGGCGGCAACGTTCCGCATAACCGCAGGCCTTGCAAGTGTCTGATTCCACACGCTGCGCATCCAGAGAATGAATCAGCGGTTCATCCGCGCCATCTTCCAGATTTCCGATAGAGAAATCATTCATGCCGATGAAGTGGTTGCACGGGAAGAATCGGCCATCACAGTCGATCATGATCTTATCCGA
>JAGHVD010000005.1 GCA_018064475.1 Candidatus Scatonaster coprocaballi | reverse complement strand
TTGCAACTTTCATATGGCAAATTGTCTTGAAACAAGTTTTATTGATTAGTAACTTTGTACAAATCATGAATTGAATTTTTACTTATGTTTGCCTATTATTTATATGTTCATGTAAATATATCACTAATGGAGGATTGAATTATGGATATTAAACAAGAAGCTATTCTGAAACATACAGAATGGCAGGGTAAGATCGAAGTCATCACACGTGCACCGGTCGCTTCTAAGCACGACCTCTCTGTTGCTTATACACCAGGTGTTGCTGAGCCTTGTCTCGAGATCTCCAAGGATGTCGATCTCTCCTACAAATATACACGTCGTCACAACCTCGTTGCTGTTGTTACAGATGGTACTGCAGTTCTTGGTCTTGGCGATATCGGACCTGAGGCTGGTATGCCGGTTATGGAAGGTAAGTGCGCACTGTTTAAGGCTTTCGGTGATGTAGATGCTTTCCCTCTTTGCATCCGTTCTAAGGACGTTGACGAGATCGTTAACACAGTTGCTCTGCTTGCTGGTTCTTTCGGCGGCGTAAACCTCGAGGATATCTCTGCTCCGAGATGCTTCGAAATCGAGAAGAAGCTGAAAGAAAGATGTGATATTCCGATTTTCCATGATGACCAGCACGGTACTGCTGTAATCACACTTGCAGGTCTGACCAATGCACTCAAGATTGTTGGTAAGAAGATCGAGGATATTTCCGTTGTAGTAAATGGTGCAGGTGCTGCAGCTACAGCTATCACAAAGCTCTTGATCTCCCGTGGTCTGAAGGACGTTGTTCTTTGCGACAGAACTGGTGCGATCTACCAGGGACGTGAGAAGTTGAATGCTGCAAAGGAAGAGATTGCTGCTATCACAAACCAGAAGATGAAGAAGGGTTCTCTGAAGGATGTTATCGTTGGTGCAGACGTCTTTATCGGTGTTTCTGCTCCGGGCGTTCTGGCAGCTGAGATGGTTGCTACGATGGCAAAGGATCCAATCGTATTTGCTTGTGCAAACCCGACACCTGAGATTCTGCCGGATGAGGCAAAGAAGGCTGGCGTTGCTGTTATGGCTACTGGCCGTTCTGACTTCCCGAACCAGGTTAACAACGTTCTTGCTTTCCCAGGTATTTTCCGTGGTGCACTGGATGTTCGTGCTTCTGATATCAACGACGAGATGAAGATTGCTGCTGCAAATGCAATCGCTGGCGTTGTTTCTGACGAAGAACTCAATCCTGAGTACATCCTCCCGGATGCTTTCGACCCACGTGTTGGTAAGGCAGTTGCTGCTGCTGTTGCTGAAGCTGCTAGAACGAGCGGCGTTGCTCGTATCTGAATACGCGAATAAGATTTTACGATGGGGTATCTGTTTTTCAGGTACCCCATCTTTTGTATTTCTGTGGTAGAATAGCAGATGAATTTCCACTTGGAGGTCTAATATGCTGGATCGAATCGAGTTATTACAGTTAGTTGAACATAATGCGAGAGTAAAGATCGCGGATCTTGCTGTCATGCTTCATGCAACAGAAGAGGAGATTGCAGCGGAACTCGATGCCTGTAAGGAAGAGAATGTTATCTTGGGATATCAGACGATGATCAATTGGGAGAAGACAGAACGTGAGACGGTTACTGCTCTCATTGAAGTTCGAATCACTCCGCAACGTAATCAGGGTTTTGATAAGATTGCAAGTCAGTTCTATCGTTATCCGCAGGTTTCTTCCTGTTATTTAATGTCCGGTGGTTTCGATCTGATGTTGATCATTGAGGACTCAACGCTTCGTGAAGTTGCGAATTTCGTTTCTGAGAAGATTGCTCCGTTGGAAGGCGTACTGTCGACTTCTACACACTTCATTCTGAAGAAGTACAAGAGCAATGGTACATTGTTTACGCAGAAGCCCAAAGATGACCGCGAAGCAATCGTTCTTTGAGATTTGATGTGCAGGAGAATGTGATTTCAATGGATATCGATTATCAGAATAAGTTATCTCTTGTCGTCAATGAGATTAAGCCGTCTGCAATCCGGCGTTTCTTCGATTTGGCTAATGAAATGAAGGGAGAAGTAATCTCTCTTTCAATAGGTGAGCCTGATTTTGTTACGCCTTGGAGTGTTCGTGAAGCGGGTATTTTTTCTTTGGAAGATGGCTGTACGCATTACTCACCGAACCAAGGTTACATGGAGGTTCGTAAAGCGATCTCTGAGTACCTAGAAAGAAGATTCGACTTGAAGTATGATCCTAAGTCCCAGCTTCTTGTTACGGTTGGTGGTAGTGAAGCATTGGACCTGATTGCACGTGCGTTGATCAATCCTGGGGATGAGGTCATCATCCTGGAACCGTGCTTTGTTGCTTATCGTGCGACAGTTACCTTGGCTCATGGTGTGCCGGTTGTGATTGAGACGAAGGAGGAAGACGAGTATCGTCTGAGACCGGAAGCCCTTGAAGCGGCCATTACTGACAAGACCAAATATATGATTCTCGGTTATCCGGGAAACCCGACCGGTGCGACGATGTCCCGTGATGACTTGGCGGCCATTAAGGAAGTATTGTTGCGTCATCCGGAAGTCATTGTTGTGTCGGATGAATTGTATTCAGAATTAAGTTATACTGATACTAGACCTGTTTCGATTGCAAGTTTTCCTGAACTATATGACCGTACTATCGTTGTGAATGGTTTTTCTAAATCTTTCGCAATGACTGGATGGCGGATTGGATATCTGGCTGGACCTGCGCCACTTGTAGCGGCTATGAATAAAGTTCACCAATACTGTATCATGAGTTCACCGACTACTGCGCAGTACGCTGTGATTGAGGCTTGCCGAAACGGTGACAAAGAAGTCGAAGAGATGCGTAATGAATATAACCGTCGAAGAAGAGTCATCATCAAGGGACTCAGTGATGCAGGACTTTCTTGCTTTACACCAACGGGGGCTTTCTACGCATTTCCTAGTATCGAAGGCTTGGGACTCACTTCCGAACAGTTCTGTGAGCGCTTCCTAATGGAGAAGAAGGTGGCGATTGTTCCTGGAAATGCATTCGGAAGTTGTGGTGAAGGTCACGTACGAATTAGTTATGCTGCTTCGATGGAGAATATCCAAGAAGCCATGAGAAGGTTGAAAGAGTTTGTCGAAGAATTGAAAGAGGAGAAGAAGTAATGCTCGAATTTGATAATCTACGTCTAGAACTTGAGGGATACGAAGAGAAGATTGAACTTCTGAAAGACGCGTTACACATTAAGCAGGTGAGCGATCAGGTTTCTGAATTGGAAGCTCGTTCACAAGAACCGGATTTCTGGAACGATGTTGAACGTGCACAGGCTGAACAGACGAAGATGCGTCGTATGCAGAAGCGAATCAAGATGTACGAGGATTTGGCCACAACACGTGAGGATCTTCTTGTTCTGTGCGAACTTGGAAACGAAGCTGAAGATACGGATGTACTTGCGGAAGCACAGGAAGGTGTGACACGCTTCAAGTCTGTATATGAGAAGATGAGACTTGAGACGCTTCTTACCGGTGAGTACGATAAGAACAATGCAATTCTGACGCTCCATGCCGGTGCAGGTGGAACGGAAGCTCAGGACTGGGTAAGCATGCTTTATCGTATGTATACACACTGGGCATTGGATCATGAGTTCGAGGTGAAGGAACTGGAATATCTTGATGGTGATGAAGCTGGTATCAAGAGTGTTTCCATGATGATCTCCGGAGAGAATGCATATGGATTCCTTCGTTCTGAAATCGGTGTTCATCGTCTGGTTCGTATTTCTCCTTTCGATGCTTCGGCAAGAAGACATACTTCTTTCGCTTCTTGCGAAGTTATGCCTGAATTGGATGATACGATTGATATTAAGATCGATATGGCTGATGTTCGTGTAGATACCTACCGTGCAACCGGTAAAGGTGGTCAGCACGTTAACCGTACGGACTCTGCTGTCCGACTGACACATATTCCTACAGGATGTGTTGTTGCTTGTCAGGCTGAGCGTTCACAGATTCAGAACCGTGAGACGGCGATGAGCATGTTGAAAGCGAAATTGTATGCATTGGCTATGGCTGCACACATGGAGAAGATTGAAGACTTGAAAGGTGTGCAGATGGATATTGCTTGGGGTAGTCAGATTCGCTCCTATGTATTCTGCCCGTACACGCTGGTTAAGGATCATCGTACAGGATATGAAGAGGTAAACGTAGATGGCGTCATGAACGGAAATCTTGATGGTTTCATCAATGCTTTCTTGTCCGGCATGACGATTGAGAAGTAATCCTATTCTTCATTTCAATCGAGATTATTACGAATCATATTGAAAAAGAGACCCTCTCATTTCGAGCAATGTCATTAAGTTAAGACAGCCTCTTCAAAGATCTCCATACCTTAAGTGGTATGGGGGTCTTTTTTTGGTTCTTCACGGAAGTTGTGGGTATAGA
>JAGHVD010000061.1 GCA_018064475.1 Candidatus Scatonaster coprocaballi | reverse complement strand
CTTCTATCCCGATCCTACGCACCTTGCCATCATCATCGCGGATGTGGCCGACAAGGGAATCGCGGCTTCGCTTTACATGATGATGTCCAAGACTTTCCTGGACACCCACCTCTCCGTCTCGCTCTCTCCTTCTGCAGTGCTGGAAGAAGTCAACAAGCAACTCCATGAGAGAAGCCCGAAGGGAATGTTCGTCACTGTCTGGCTCGGTGTGCTAGACCTTCGGACCGGCGAGATGGCTACCTCCAACGCCGGCCACGAATATCCGGTCATCAAGCGCAAAGATGGGGCTTTCGAACTGATCAAGGACAAGCATGGTTTTGTTCTGGGTGGCTTGAAGAACACTCGTTTCAAGGAACAGATCATGCAACTTAATGAAGGCGATATTCTCCTCGTGTACACAGATGGTGTGCCGGAGGCCACCAACAAGGACGGTCAGATGTACGGATTAGACCGTATGCTGGATTCTCTGAACGGGTATACACCTTCTTCCATGTCTGATCTCGTCAATCACCTGAAGTCAGACATCGATCAATTTGCGAAAGGCGTTTCTCAGTTCGATGACACGACCATCATGGCCCTTCGCATGGGCGCCAGACTCGGTGTGGATTCGAATCCTGAAGCGTTACAAGTGAAGCCCGTCATCAGTGAACTCGAGCGTATACAAGAATACATCAGTGGTCTCATCGACCCAGCCGCCGAAGAGAGTAAAAATCTGATGAAGATCCATATCGCCGCAGATGAGATTTTCTCGAATATCGTGAATCACAGTGATGCCACATTCGTAAAAGTCCAAGGTCAAGTCATTGACAATGAGATGCGCCTCACCTTCTTCGACGACGGTGTTCCCTTCGACCCACTCAAGCAGGAAGCGCCTGATCTGGTCGCCGAAGCAAGTAAGAGAAAGATCGGCGGTCTAGGGATCTTCATCACCTGCAAGACCATGGACGATGTCGCCTATCAGTATGAGAACAACATGAATCAGTTAACCATAACCAAGAAACTATAAAGAACAAGGAGAGATGATTATGAACGTAAAGAAGACAATCGAAGCAAGCAAGATGGAGATCGCACTAGATGGCAAGTTCGATGCCATTTCCGCCCCACAGTTCGAGGCAGAAATCAAAAACGATCTAGATCGTATCACAGAACTGTATATCGATATGAGTGCAGTTGAGTACATCTCTTCTGCCGGTCTTCGTACCCTTCTCTTCCTGCAGCAGACAATGGAAGAGAAAGGCCGCATGGTCGTTCGTAATGTACCGGAAGTCGTAAGCAGTGTCTTTGAGGTCACCGGCTTCGATGAGATCATCACCATTGAGTGAGTGCACATCATTCGTTATGCTATAATCTTCATGAGTGAGGGGAACAATCTTATTTCAAGGAGATACACCTATGGGATTTTTTGATGCAATGAAATCTGTTGGCGCTGCCATGAAAGAAGGCTATCAAGCAAATCGCGCAGCTGCGGAGGCTGAGCAAGTCTACCAGGCAACCCTGACCGCAAAAGAGTTCCTCGTATTCAGTCCTTTTACCGCAGAACAGATTGCTGTGGCGGATTCCGTCAAAGCGGGTCTATTCGGCAAGGGTGAAAAGAAAAAGTTCATGGAATCCATGCGTAATGGGACGGCTGGTTTTGCCGAAGTCATCGTACTGGATGAGACCGAGTTGACCGAGAGCAATGGAGATTCCTCAAGAAGCAGTCACTATGGCGCGATTCAGACCACTTCCGATGGTACGAAGTATCAGGGATACTTCTACGAGCCATCCGGTCAGGTCTTCTACCCGATGAGTTGGTACGATGACGACGAGATGCTCGAGGACGGCACTTACATCGACAACACCGCCAACAAGCCGAAGAAGAAAGGCTACATCATTCACTACTTCATCGGCAAGGAAGAACAGTACGCGCTCCTCGACGAAGACAACTTCCGGACCTTCGCTTTCCTCAAGTACGATCCGGTCCACTATATGAAGAGCTGGTCAGAGCGCAAGTAATCGGCTCACATATTCATTGATACAAAGATATTAGGCCTGAATCGCGAATTTGCGTCTTCAGGCCTAACTTCTGGATCTGCAAAGTCAGAATCGCTTCAAACAATCACCAAGTGATATCTCTTCGATACGAAATCACCCCAGAGGTCCACGCGGAGGCCGCAATTCATTAATGTCTCGCCGCTAAAAGCACTCCCCACTTCTTCTACGAGGTACATTGCTTCTGGATCCAACCCACGCGGCTTGATCATCACTGCCGGCGAGTTCGCACGGGACATTACCTGCACCACGGTCACCAGTGCTTCGCTTCGATCCTTGGCCACAAATTCCCAAGCATTCCACTTCGCATCGCACATGTGATACGAGAGTCTGTAATAGTCTCCATTCAAAACCAGATGTCGGTACTTCTTGTAGGTCTCGATCTGTTTCGGCACGGCCGCCAGATCTTCCTCCGACATCTCGGTCACATCCAGCTCGTAGCCGAAAGTTCCAGCCATCGCCACATCGCCTCGTGTGGCAAAAGGTGTCGCGCGACCCACGGCCTGGCTCGGACTTACGCTAACATGCGCGCCCATGGCAGACGGCGGATAGCAAAGCGATGTCCCCATCTGGATCTTCAGACGCTCCACCGCGTCCGTATTGTCGCTGGTCCAGATCTGTGGCGAGAAATACAGCATGCCCGGATCGAACCGCGCACCTCCGGACGAACAGTTCTCCAGAAGGATATCTGGGAAATCCGTCGTCAGCCGGTTCATCAGATCGTACACGCCCAACACATATCGATGCCAGACCTCTCTCTGTTGTCTCGCCGGCAGCAAGGCAGACCCCACTTCCGTCAGAGACCGGTTCATATCCCACTTCACATATTCAATATTGGCGCTTCGAAGCACAGCGGTCATCATGCCATACACATAGTCACGCACGTCTTTTCTGGAAAAATCCAGCACGAACTGATTGCGTCGCAGCGTCAATTCGCGCCCCGGCACCTGAATCGCCCAGTCCGGATGCGCACGGAACAACTCCGAATCCAGGGAGACCATCTCCGGTTCGAACCAGATGCCGAACTTCATGCCCAGTTTATTGACCTCGTCAACCAGATACTTCAAGCCACCCAGAAGTTTCTCCTCGTTGACCTTCCAGTCCCCCAGCGAACTGTCATCGTTCTCTCTTCTTCCGAACCACCCGTCGTCCATCACGAGCATCTCGATCCCCAGCTTGGCGGACTCGCGTGCAATCGACAGTAGCTTCTCGGTATCAAAATCGAAGAAAGTCGCCTCCCAGTTGTTGATCAGGATCGGGCGTTCTTCGCGCACATATTTACTTCGAATCAGATTCCCGCGATAGAGATCGTGGAAGTTCCGGCTCATCGTCCCCAGGCCACTCGCCGAATACGTTATGACGCACTCCGGCGCCCAGAAATCATAGTCTGGCTCGAGCACCCAGGCAAAATCATAATCGTGAATACCAGCGACCAGTCGTGTTTTGTGTTGTTGGGCGACTTGTGCCTCGATGGTAAAATTACCCGAGTACACGAGGTTGAATCCGTACGCTTCGCCTTGTTCTTCGTCGGTGCCCGGTCGTACCAATGCGGCAAAAGGATTGCTCTGGGCGCTACTCTCACCACAAATGCTGTCGACGAGTTGTTTGCCGTGACGAAGAGGGTATCGTTCGATGACGCGTTCCCTTCCCCAGCTACCATTCAAGGTGATCATTTCAAAATCACTTTCGTCATAATCCACGCAGGTGCTGAAGATCCTGCGAATGGTCACTGGATTGCCGCTTCCATTCACCAATCGAGCCGAGCGTGTAATAACGTCCAGTTCTTCAAATACAGAGTAGTAGAGTTCCAGCGTCAGATCCGTATGTGAGTCCTGTAAGGTTACCTTCAGTGTCTCGCATGAGTTCTCGCCTTCAAAAGTTGCCGGAATCACATCAAAGTCTTTCTGTGAAAGCTTGGGTTTTCCTTTCATCACTTCGTGAGATACGTAGCGGAAGTCACACGTCGTCATGCCCGCTTTGTCTTCGATCATCAGGCAGGCCTCACGGTAATCACCGATTCCATGGCAAGGGTACTCGAACCCGTATGCGCCCATGATGACGCCCTTCTCCCGAAGGTTGGACTTGACTGTATGCGGATATACATCCAGATGCAATAGGAAACTTAGGTCGTCTTGGCCCGCTCGGCTTCCGTAGTAACCGTGAAGCAGGAACTTCGCATCCGACGCCGCAAAGAAATAGGTCGACACCTTGGTATCTAATCGGAAACAGGTAACCGTCTCCCCGTTCATGTCACGAGAATAATGTATCTGAGTATCGTAAGTATGAATCATGGTAAGCCTCTCCCTAGCTTTTTCTTCATACTATCAAGCATACCATAAATCACACAGTATTCATGCGTGTGATTCATCCGCCATACTTCACACCATAGAACATGTCTTCTTGTCTTAAATCATCTTTAGAATCGCCCCAGATCCTATACGTTTTTTCTTGATAAACGATATCGCAATCATATGCATAATCTTCCCATAGGACGACATCCATCTGAAAATACACTTGATCCGTGCCATCCGTATTCAATATTGCCATAATCGCCTTTTTGTTTTCTGAATCAATACACACTAGGCGAATAGCCGACTCTGTAGGAATCGTGATAGAGCGGCCATCTTCCTTACCATAACGATCACATGTCTTTGCTTCCAAATCAAATTTATTGAAGAATACATTTCGCAGACTCACTTTCCTTTGGAATGGACTAACACACTCGGGTTCTCCGTGGTTTCCAATAAGTGAGCAATTCTCGATAATAATTCCTGTTCCAAACGTATCACTAGGGTGTGTGATGTAGCAATTATCTGGATTACAAGGGAAAGTCAAAAACGAACCGCCTCCACCAGATTTTTCAAAGCCATTGTTCTCGAAATGAAATGTAGTCGTATAATTCAACATATCCGCAAAAATTCCATTTACATATAAGTAAAAACCATCATCCGTTTTCACCAAGTAGATATCTTTAACATATCCTAAATCGTCAGCGTCATCATACGCGTTACCTTCTTTAAAAACTTGTTCATTGTATTCAAGGATCGTTCTGTAGTAATAGAGAGGATCTTCGCTTGTATAGCCACGAACACTGTCAAGAAATCCATCTCCATCGACGTCCCAAATGATATATCCATGGCTATCAGATATCAGCGTATAAAACTCTGGTGTAGAAGTAAAATAGGACAGGTCAACGCAATAGCCTAAATTCATTGTCGAGACACGCACTTCCTCGTAATCATCATAGCGGAAGGCAATACAGTTTTGGTACAACAGGAAAGAGATGTCCACGTTGTCTCTGATTTCGGAAGCAATGTCTGCACATTCGGGATACTGACTCTGCAAAGCATCTGCGAAAAGACTTCTGTCCGTAATCACCTTATCTAAATCCAGTGGTTCGGAAGAGATTGTATCAAATGTATAGTACTCGCTTGTGTAAGAATACTCGTCTTGTTCTAAAGTAGCAAAAGAGCAAATCTGTTCATCCGCACGCGCAAACTCAATGGACTTGCATAGTGGGTAACTATAACTCACATGTTTCTTTGAAGAAATAGAATTGATGATTTCACCAATCTTGTCATATCCTTCTGTAGTTAATGTCGGACGGTCTGCGTATGTACCATCTTCTTCAACGTCCCTGTCTCCCCACTGATTCTCTTCTTCCAATTTTCCAGTAATTCGAACAACTGGATCATTGGTAAAATTCAAAGTCTGAAGATTAGAATCTATCTGAACTTCAATTGAATCTGCCTTCGGCATAGGCAAGACAGTTTCTGCAGTTGTTGCGTTGGTAGTCGAAGTAGTAGTATCTGTCTCAGTTTCCTTCGACGCCTCTTTTGAACTTTGCATAGACTCTTCTTTCGAATACTCTGTTTTCGCAGTCTCTTCCGGTTCAATAGTCTCGTCGTTATCCTTCACGTTATACTTCACCAATGCAACTACGGACACACCAAGAACAGCAACTAACGCCAAGATCACCGCAATGATGCTGACCTTGTTCTTTTTCTTAATATTCGCGATTCTATCCTTGAGGTTATTCTTATTTCTACCCTTCAGTGCTGTAGAAATACTGAGGTCCGTCTTGGCAACCGGCTCAACTGTCAGAAGTGAAAGCAGTACTTTGCCATATTCCACGCGCTTCGCATCACCAAAATGTGCCATAACCGCTTCGTCGCAGGCCAATTCACAGTCCTGTTCAACGAACAGAAACGCCACCCAGATGAGCGGGTTGTACCAGTTGATGGCAATAACAACATACTTCACGATAGCCCATAAGCTGTCACCGTGTTTATAGTGGCAGTACTCATGATAGATTGCATACTCCGCCGCCCGCTCATTCTCAATTACAGCATCGTTAATGTAGATGCTTCGTCCAAGAAGAAACGGAGACTTGCATTTCGGTAAGTGATAGACCTTGAGTTTACTTGTCTCATCCTTTTTCAAAAATGATCTTCTTTTTCTACAGTAGAGGACGTAGCCAACATTGTAAATTAGGAGTATTGCAAGTATTATACACATGACAACATATTTCACCGATGCCGCAATAAAAGACCAGTTGACAGTTTTTCTCACTGTCATAGAAGTTGTAGCCAACATCCGCTCATCAGCAGATGTGGCATTAGACATCGCACTCCCTTGTGTAGCTCCACAAG
This sequence comes from Candidatus Scatonaster coprocaballi, assembly GCA_018064475.1. Classification (GTDB taxonomy): domain Bacteria; phylum Bacillota; class Clostridia; order Saccharofermentanales; family Saccharofermentanaceae; genus Scatonaster; species Scatonaster coprocaballi. Next base: position 6,024 of record JAGHVD010000061.1, on the reverse strand, counting down.
TCAAATCCATGTATCCCGTAGAGACAACCTCTGTATCAACTTTTTCCGTCGTATTCTGTTGTTTCCTACGAGATTCTTGAAGAATCACTTGTTCCTGATTCTTCTCCTCCGTTACTACCGCATTTACACCCATCTCTTCAGAAGATTTCTCCGAAGCAATGAAACCATGCTTAGCCAGGAAAGAATCCTTCGGCACAGTCATCCTAATCGAGAATAATGGTGAGAGAATCATAAATAGTGGGATCGCAAGCCATAACATATACTGCAACTTCTTACTGATTCTTTCCTTTAGAAGAAAGCGAAGCGCAATAATGATGAGCGTAATAATACTTATACCGAAAATATACCGAATCACTCTTGTTCCTCCAGAATTTTCTGCAGTTCTTCAATGTCTTCCTTGGAAAGCTTATCCGACTTAATCAGGTTAGAGACCATCAGTCCGATGCGCCCTTGATAGACTTTGTCCAGAAACGATGTTGTCTCCTGAAGTTCGGCTTCAGAACGATCAATGCAAGCAGAGAACCGTTTGGCCCGCTCCTCCTGCACATACGAAACCGCACCTTTCTCTTCCATTCTCTTCAGAAGCGTAATTATCGTATTCTTGGACCAACCGTTCTCATCTTTGAACATCTTGGTGAGTTCTGTAATCGTCATTGCACCGCGTTCCCACAGGCAATTGGCAATTTTCCACTCTGCATCAGATAACTTAATCATGGTTTCCTCCACTTGGTATACATGTGTCTATCAACAATATACACATGTGGTATACACTTGTCAACCATAATTCAACAACTCTAGGAAGCATATACGGTTGCTTTTGAGAATTTGCTGATCTCGGCCGTACTTTCGAAGTCAAATGTACGGTTGCTTTCGCCGATTCGCTGTTTTCGGCCGTACATTCGAAGCCAAATGTACGGTTGCTTTTGCCGATTCGCTGTTTTCGGCCGTACATCCGAAGCCAAATGTACGGTTGCTTTTGGAGATTCGTCGTTTTCGGCCTTACTTCGAACTGTCTTTCTTCCCCGTCCGTTTCAACGTGCGCAGGTACGTCTTCTGTTCATCCGTGATGCGGTAGCTCTCGATCGCTTTCTGAATTGTCTTGTTGTGGACCCAGTCGCCCAGCCGCCCGTCCACCAGATAAGGAATCGTGCTGTCCCACTGTTTCGCCAGCGCCGTCGCGAAGAACCAAGCAATCATCATATTGACGTAGTATTCCTCACTTTGAACCGCCGCGGGGATCTCTAAGTATTCGGGGCGGAAGTCCTCGTCCAGAAAATGACTCATCAGCATCTCTAGGCCAAACCTGCAGGTGTATACACGTTCAGAAGCCGCCCATTCCCGAATCTTTGGCACTAACTTCTCTTTATTCTTCTTGAAAACCTTCGGCGACATGATATCGCACACCGCCCAGTTATCCACATAGGGCAGGAATCGCTCCGTTGCATCAATACATGTGTCGAAATCCTTGATTTCCGAGACCAGAAGCCCATGAAGCATATTCTCGTCGTAATACCGATGCGGCAGTTCAGCAAGGAACAGCTCGACGACCGGATCATCCTTCAACGATTTAGCCAACGCACGCACCTGTGGCACCCGCACACCAATGATCGTCGCTGGGTCCAGTGTCGGCGCAGTTCGAGCGGTCAATGCCGCATAGTCCTTATCTTGCAAAGCAAATAGCATTTCTTCAATTTGTTTCATGGAAACGCTCCTTAAGAAGTCCGACTCGGAATTTTGTTCCAGTATACCGAAGCGCCTATTTGCAAGTCAAATCATCTCTTCTTGTAGAGCACCAGTTCCGGATCCGCGCCTTCGCACCCATACGTGCAAATCAGGATAAAATCCATGTTGGCCAGCACGCCGAAACACCGTTCCCCACTGAACTCACTTTCCAACTGATTTCCGAGATATGTGGTCGCATCGTTGAGGAATTTGACTTTCTTCCCGTTCGGAAGCGGATACTCCAGATTCACATAGCCCCCCGCCAACGCATTGAGTTTCGTAAGTTTCGGCATTCCTTCGATATGCAAATCATTGATTTCCTGAATCAACTTCTCTTTGAATGCTTCAAATTGACCGTCATCACTCAATTCTTCGTATCGTTTCCAATAGTCAAGTTTGGGAAGTTTCTCCTTCATGTACGCACGTGCTTGTTCTTCGGTAAAACCACTTTCCGCCATGTGCGGTATGCATACATCGATCAGGTCATCCATATTGCTATAGGTATAGGTACCATCTGCATAGCACCATTTGCAGTAGTCCTCATTCATTAAGCCGTCCGCTTCTCGGCTGATGATCTCATCATCTTCCAACGGCATCCCGCAGCACTGGCAAGTCAGTTGTCTTGGAGAGCCAAGGAGTGTATTGATTGATACATCGAATTCACGCGACAGAAGTTTAAGTGTATCCGTATTCGGCTGTGTCTCACCAGTTTCCCAGCGACTGACTGCCTGTCTGGTCACCATGACCCGCTCTGCCAACTGATCTTGGGTCAGGCCTTTCTTCTCACGCAAAGTCTTAATCATTTCCTTGGTTTCCATACGATGTTTTCCTCCTGAAAAATCTATGCCTTGATTATGCGTCAGATCTTACTTCTCGCCAAGCAACCTGTTGTTGCGCGCTTATTTATCCGGCAAAAACACTCGCTCAAAGGAGTCTTTCTTTTACGATCTCCAGCACGCGTTTCTCACGAGAAATCATGACTTCGTTGAAGAAGACATCGCTACGGTACGCAGCATTCACGGCGATTGCATGGTCGATGTCTGTATATTCCAGTACAAATTCTGCTTCTTTCTCATATTCATCCAGATTCTGCGAGGCGACCTCTTCCTCCACCTGACACGTATAGTAGAAATTCTCCTGTTCGAAGATCGTATCGGCATCGCGATCACTTCGCTGTCGGCGAAGGACAGAGCCGAAAGGCACGATGGTCTCAGGAACGACCACGAGTCCTGTCTCTTCCTGCACTTCACGGCAAAGAGCCACTTTCTGGTCCTCATCCTCGTGGATGCCACCGCCGGGGAACTTATAGTACTTCTCTTTCTTACTGTACACCAAGGCAATCTTGTTACCGGACAAGATGATGCCACGTGCAGATGGACGTCGAAAAACTTTCGATTCCGGGTCATAGTCACGCAGGTCAATCTCAAATAGTCGATCCATGTCGGTCTGAGGGATACTAAATGCTTGTCTGCATTTCCCGCATGTCAGTTTATCCATTGATTTTCTCCCAATTAGATTTCATCTTTCCATGTACCGGCTTTCTTACGTTTCTGGCGTTCAGCATCCAGGTTATGGTAACAATCAGATCCTCATTTAAAGATTGACACACTCTCCCATTCCTATGTACTGCTTCATTACCTTGCATAGCAATATATCTCTTCCAAGAAGCTAGATTATCCGTCAAAGTAAGCTCTTCTTCTTCGCATCAAATTCTTCCTGTGAAATGACACCTGCATCCAAGAGTCCTTTGTACTCCTTTAGCACATTAATCTTATTGTTTTCTAATTCAACTCTCTGGTCAGAAATCTTATTTGCACGAGATTGGGAGATCTCTTCTGCTCTCTTCTGGCTATTTGCAACACGATTATTCGCTTCATATTTCTTCAAACCGCATGAACATTTTACTGAATAATCTGGATTAATTTGACCACAGACACAACGCCATCCGCTTTTAGTTTGTGCACGACTCACATCCATGTTCACTGCCGCACTGTGTAGCGCAGATGCGCGATTCGAAGCACTACGATACGCAGAATTCACATCATCCTTGTTTTGCTGGACCACCATTAGAATTCCACATACTATCATTGTGATCGAAGCAGCAATCATTATATAGAATCCGATACTCCAATTCATTAACTCTGCAAGAGTACCCGCTTGATGAAGTAATATGTAATAATGTGCACTTTCGCAAAAACACAAGACTGAAATTCCAAAGAATGCAATCTTTGCTCCCAATGAATCGGCTATAGCTAGAACAAACCCAGCTATGCCACAAATCAGAACAAGAATCGCGAATGTCTCATCCGATTAAAGAATGACGTACTCTCTGATATATAGTAACCCTGAACTTTAAACATCGGGAGAAATATACCAATACAAAATACAATTGAAGCAATTATCGCTACGATCCTAGAGATACCAGTACCACTTGAAGAAGACGGATAAGACGGGTATTGTTGCGGACTCGGGTAAGACGAATTATACGCCTGTGGCACATTCCCACCTTGTCTTGGCGTATTTGCCTGTGATACAACAGGACGCGAATTCACGGAGGCTACACGTCGATTCGCAGTAGTTGTAGAAGAATCTACGGACGCCGCAACGGTTGCTGTAGTTGTACCTGCCGAGGGAAAAGAACTCTTTCTCGGTTTCGGTGCGGGACTCGGCTGCAGATTTGCCTTTTGGTTCGGCTGAGGATCCGGAAGTCCACTGAAGTTGTTCGAAGCCTGCGGTTCAACAGGAGTTGAAGCCGACGCGGCAACTGGTGTCGCTTCAGGCGTATCATGCTTCATTTCAGGTGTAGCAGGAGTTCCCATCGCTGGCATACTCACTTCAGCTGAACCATTACTCATTGTGTCATTACTTTTTCCACAAAAACGGCAAAAAACTGCACCATCGGACATTTCTTTGCCACAAGAATAGCAAAACATTTCTTATACCCCCATCATCCTTCTAAGTGCCTATGTGCGATGATTTCTAATCACCTTGTACACGAATTCAAGCGAACAAAGGCACTACAATCCCACTGCACACTGATAAAAGCAGTATAGCGGTTTCAAAAAATCTTGTAAAGTAATCGTTTTTTTGAAATGGCTGAAGCATTATGTTTTTCACAAAATATCAACATCTCTAGAAGTAACGAAGAATCACTCCAGAGGAAGACCTCGTTTCTTTATCGCCGTGAAGTATGCTACAATTCACTGTATGAATGATTACGGATGGCAGGAGTATGCATATGTTGAGAAATAGTTATCCAGAGCACGATATTAACCAAGTTTTCGACTATATCGACCGGATATTGGCCGGGGGCGATGCCGCCGAGACCGCAGGCCGTGAGCTCAAGCTCATCAACAGTCTTTTTGCCGCATTACCGGTCATGGGCGTGGAATACGGCATGCAGTTTCTCCATGGAAGAAGAGACCTGCCGGAGAATGCGCAAGAGATCCTACCGCTTTATATCCGTTTCGTCAATCTTGTCGAGTACTGTGAACTCGTCGAGGCCATGCGCCAAGTGCCGAAAGCCCCAACACGCGAGCAGATCACAGATCGCATGAAGATGAATTCCCGATTGGACGAGCTGGAAACAGCATTTGCCAAGCCACTTCTCGGCTTCGCCCTCGGCGACAACAACGATACTTCCCTCGAATCAGTCTCCACACAGCCTGATGAGCAGGAATCCGCACCCATCGCGAACAATCTGGTGGCTGAGCAATCAAATACCGAGGGCGACAACGAAGGAAGTGGCAACAACCTTCACCTCATGATTGCATCTGCCAGTATTTTCCCGTGTAAAGATCCCATCAAGACCGCGCTTTTTTACGAGACCCGTTGCGGATTTACGTCTACGCACCTCATGGACGAGGCTATGCCCCAGATTCGCCTGAAGCGCGACAACATCGAGATCGTACTCGTTGAAGCCCAGGACGGTTCCTGTCTTCCGAATCGCGAGAAATACGGGATTCCCTACGACCTTGTCATCTACTCCAACGAGCCCAAAATGCTGGAGATCGAGCTGTCCGGTCAGAACGTAAACATTGTCAAACCACTTCCAAGCGCAGATGAATTTCAGAACGTGAACCGTGAGTTCGTCTTCGAAGACAACGACGGTCGCCACATCTGCATCTCCCAGATCGATACGCAGGCTTGATCCCTTAATGACGCCTATCGCCGATATCTGGTAATTTCAGTCGTCTTCTTGTACGGCGAACATGACGATGCCGTTGATAACAAGAAGGTTAAAGAGATACTGCTGTTTCGAGAGTTTCTCCTTCAGGAATATGCGTGAGTGCTATACAGACT
>JAGHVD010000016.1 GCA_018064475.1 Candidatus Scatonaster coprocaballi | reverse complement strand
AGCAACTGACTCTTAATCAGTGGGCCCAGGGTTCGAGTCCCTGAAGGTGCACCATCAGACCGTCTCAATCGAGACGGTCTTTTTGTATTCTATGTATTTGAGAATGGCTTCTAATGAATCTCTAGAATGAACTTCTCGTCTATTGTTGATTAGATGGATTGTGATATAATTTGAAGGTGATGCGGTGGGGAATCTGCCGTGATGTAGGAGGAAGTTTTCATGGATAATAAGTTCAGTATTGAGACCAATTGTGTACAGGGTGCATATCAGCCAAAGAATGGTGAATCGAGAGTTCTCCCGATCATTCAGAGCACCACTTTCAAGTATTCTTCTACCGAGCAGATGGGCCGTCTCTTCGATCTGGAAGAGAGCGGATACTTCTATACTCGTCTTGCTAACCCGACAAGCGATCTTGTTGCGGAGAAGATTTGCATGTTGGAAGGTGGCGTAGCGGCCATGCTGACTTCTTCCGGTCAAGCTGCGAATTTCTTTGCAATCTTTAATATCTGCGAGGCTGGCGATCACATCGTTTGCTCTTCCGCGCTCTATGGTGGAACCTATAATCTCTTCGCACATACAATTAAGAAGATGGGTATTGATGCGACTTTCGTATCTCCGGATGCTACCGAAGCAGAGATCGAAGCGGCCATCCAGCCGAATACGAAACTCGTTTTCGGTGAGACGATTGCAAACCCGGCTTTGAATGTGCTGGACATTGAGACTTTTGCTAAGACAGCACATAAGCATGGCCTTCCTTTCATGATCGACAATACATTTGCTACACCGATCAACTGCCGTCCAATCGAGTGGGGCGCGGATATTGTAATCCATTCCACGACGAAGTATATGGATGGCCACGCAACCTCTGTAGGTGGTTGTATTGTTGATGGTGGTACTTTTGACTGGGCGAAGTATCCGGAGCGTTTTGCAGGACTTGTTGAGCCAGATGAGACCTATCACGGTGTCTCCTATACCGGCCGTTTCGGAAAGTCTGCGTTCATCATGAAGGCCGTTGCACAGCTCATGAGAGATTTGGGTTCTATTCCAGGTCCGATGAATGCATTCCTTCTGAACCTTGGTCTCGAGACACTGCATCTTCGTATGCCGCGCCACTGTGAGAATGCGCTGGCTGTTGCGACATATCTTCAGAATCATCCGAAGATTGCCTGGGTTTCCTACCCAGGACTTCCGGGTGATAAGGAGAATGCGAAAGCACAGAAGTATATGCCGAACGGCACATGCGGTGTACTTTCTTTCGGCGTGAAGGGCGGAAGAGAAGCTTGCGTGAAGTTCATGGATTCCTTGAAACTTGCTGCAATCTGCACACATGTTGCAGATGCGAGAACTTGTGTATTGCACCCGGCTTCCCATACACATCGTCAGATGAATGATGAAGAGCTTCTGGCTGCAGGTGTAAGTCCGGATTTGATCCGCTTCTCTTGCGGAATCGAGAATAAGGATGATATCATTGCCGATCTTGAGCAGGCACTGTCTAACATCTGATGGATGGATTCGATTCAACGAAATCGATTTCGAAAATTTGGAAAAAGCATTTTCTTTTGCGCTCCTTTTATGTAGAATAGAAGGAGCGTAAATTAATTTATTGGGAGGATTCTAACATGAAAATTTACAGCGTTTTGGACAAAGAATTCGCACCTTATGGTAAGGTTCTTACTGGTTATGATACGACCGCTCTCTTAAAAGCATTGGATGAGAAGACACCTCTTCCAGATGGCGTTGAGTATGTAATGAGCTGTGCGGATCTTGAGTATACAGATGCTTTCGGTGCGCTTCAGAACAATGCATATGGCGGAATGCCGATTCAGCTTGGCTACTGCAATGGTCACAACACGAAGCTCAACTGTCTTGAGTATCATCGTGATAGTGAGCTCAACATCGGTTCTACTGATTTTATCCTGCTCTTGGCTAAGGCTGATGATATCGTTGATGGTAAACTCGATACTTCTAAGGTTATGGCTTTCAAGGCTGAGAAGGGTCAGGTTGTTGAAGTGTATGAGACATCTTTGCACTACGCTCCTTGCTCTGCGAAGAAGGGTGAAGGCTTCAAGGTTGTGATCGTTCTGCCGAAGGGCACCAATGGTGCAGTTCCGGCTCTGACAGCAGTCAATGAAGAGGATAAGTGGCTGACAGCTTGCAACAAGTGGTTGCTGGCTCATGCTGAATCTTCTGAGGCACAGGATGGCGCTTATGTTGGATTGACTGGTGTGAACCCGGATATCGCTGATCTGATCTAATCATTCGATTCATCTAAAGAGACGAATCAGCCTTCGCATACTTGTAGCAGGATTGAGTTGCTAAGAAGATGCGAAGGCTTTTTATAGAAGATTAGCATGGAAAAACTCCCGCCCGACAAGTTTGGTTTTGCATTGCAAAATGTTGACTGAAGTCGGACGGGAGTATTCAATTCTCAATTATATGACTTGTAAGAAGAAACCTTCAATCAGCTGAAGAATTCCTTGTAAAGGGTACGAACAGCATATGCACAGTATTCTTCGCGAACACCGAACATAACGGAGATCTCGGAAGCGCCCTGGTTGATGAGCTCGAGGTTGATACCTGCTTTACTGAGTGCGGTTGCTGCACGAGCCGTAGTACCGACGGTGTTTGCCATTGCTTCACCAACGATCATTACGATGGCCAGGTCTCGGTTGACAGATACAGAGTCAACATTCAATTCCAGACTGATGCGCTCTATGACACGACGTTCTTTCTCTGGGGTGAAGTCAGCAGAACGAAGAATAATAGAAACCGAGTCGATACCGGAAGGCATGTGCTCAATGGAGAGTCCTTCGTCAGCAAGAATGGAAAGGATCTTTACAACGAAGCCTACTTCGCGGTTCATAAGATACTTGCTCATGTTCAGTGCACAGAAGCCCTTCTCGCCGGCAATACCAGTTACAAGAGAATCATAATGAGTACGCTTGGAAACGATCATGGTACCCTTGCTACTTGGGTTATTCGTGTTTCGGATATTAACTGGAATGCCACGTACAAATGCTGGATAAAGTGCTTCTTCATGAAGAACAGAGAAGCCGGCATATGCAAGTTCTCTCATCTCGTCGTAAGTGATCTCGGTGACCGGGAAAGGATTCTGTACGAGATTCGGATTGACAGCATATACATTATCTACATCGGTCCAGTTCTCATAGACGGTTGCATGTACGGCGGCGGCAAGAATTGCGCCGGTGATATCAGATCCACCACGTGAGAAGGTGATGATCTCTCCGTCTTTTGAATAACCATAGAAACCAGGGAATACGCAGATCTCACGAAGATTGGTTAAGTCGGAAAGATTATCATAGGATTCCGGAAGAACCTTGACGTGTCCGCCCAGCTCGGTTTCCAGATACAAGCCGGCTACCTTTGGATTGCAATAGGTGGCCTTGTGACCGGTCTTGTTCAGATAGGTTGCTACCAGACGAGCACAACTGTCTTCACCGAGTGCTTTGGTCGCATCCATATAACGACCGGCATCCGTGATCGGCTTACTTACCGATTCTGTGATATTGGCTTTGATGGATTCCATGCATTCCGGAATATCAAGTTCTGCGCAGATCGAAGCAAAACGATCAAAGACCGCTTCTAACTCTTTCTCACCAGATTGACCAGAGATCTTTGCATTTGCCAATGCAATCAAAAGATCAGTGACCTTGATGTCAGAAGAGAAGCGTTTGCCAGGCGCGGAGACAACGATAACACGACGCTCTTCGTCGCTTAAAAGAATGTCACAGACCTTCTTGATCTGTGTAGCATCTGCCAATGATGAACCACCAAATTTAGTAACTTTCATATGTATTCTTCAGGAGATATCCTGATCCTCCTTTTCATGTCTGCATGTATTATATAGTTATAAAAGTGCATTTCGCAAGAGAAAGCGTAAATACTTGCGGTTTTTTGTAAGGATTGGTATGCTACATCTAGTTTTCAGAGAAGGAACTGGCCGTCAGGCGAGGGAAGGGACTTACTTTATGGGCAATATCTTGCGACCGAAAATGTGCGCGCATATGGTGAAAGATATTGATTTTGCGATGTTGGCTCAGAAGGGTTATCGATATGCCATGCTCGATTTCGATAACACGCTAGCACCCGACCATCTGACAGAACCCATCGATTATTCCTACGAAATGATCGATCTCATGAAGAAGAATGGGTTCTCGCTCTGCTTGGTCTCCAATGCGAAGTCCGACCGTTCAAAGGGAATCGCTGAGAAACTGGGGATTCCATGTGCGACCTATGCGCATAAACCACGTCCGACCGGTGTGTTCTCGGGAATGGAGAAGATTGGTGCAACGCCATCTGAGACAGTTATGATCGGAGATCAGATTTTCACGGATGTGATTGCCGGCAACCGTGCAGGTGTGTATACCATTCTGGTCGATCGATATAGTAAGAAAGAGGTCTTCTATGTGGTTCTGAAAAGGTTTCCGGAATGGATTGTAAGGAAGATTTGTCGATTTTAGTAGGAAAAGTATTGGATTGGTTGGTTGATTTTGAAAAAGTTGACGATTTGATGATGTTCTTACTTGCCTAATGCAGAATCATTATGTAAACTATTATAGCGTAATCGTGTAATATATTAATTTATGTATATTTCGGAGGAAATTTTATGATTAGCGCTGGTGATTTTAGAAACGGTATGTGCTTCGAGATGGACAGTCAGGTCTATCAGGTTGTTGAGTTT
>JAGHVD010000015.1 GCA_018064475.1 Candidatus Scatonaster coprocaballi | reverse complement strand
TCCTTTTCGTTTTTGTGTGGCAACTAAACTTTAGGACTTTTAAACTCCTTTTTCAATTTGTATTTATTTTTCTATACCCACAACTTCCGTGAAGAACCTTTAAATTTAACATAATTTCTGGACTCGGTTGTGCCGTGCAGGTCAGAGGTGATGTACAGGCATGCTCGCTTGGTATATTGCTTCTGGCACATTGGATTATCATATTCTTTCCGGATGCACCATTCACCGTTGATGGACAAGTCCTCATCTCCGATAGGCATGGGGTAGTCGGAAGCGTATCGGATGCCAGTATAATCATCTACCGGCTTGGACATTTGTGATTGGAAATTGTCTTTGAAGGATGGATGAGAATCGGACTTCTTCGCACATGCACCCAAACCACTTCCGAGCATGACAATAATAAGCGTGGCGCAGAGTGGACGCAAGATTGCTGGGGGAATAATATGTGAATGGAACTGTTTCATTTTCGACCTTCCTTATTCTTACTCTATTATCTATCTCAAATATATAACGAACGATATGTACGTTATGTTGCAAAGCAGATGAAGAATGAGAATAACAGAAGGGCTATCTCAATGAAGTTTTGAGATAGCCCTTTGACTTGTAATTACTGATCAGATGAAGAATTACTTCTTGTTCTCATTCTTCAGTTCGTTCATCTTCATGGCACGAACCTTGAGTGGGAGACCCCAGAGGTTGATGAAGCCTTCTGCATCGTGGTGGTCATACATATCACCAGTTGTAAAGGAAGCAAGAGACTCGTTGTAGAGAGAGTACGGGGAAGTTGTACCATTCTTGATGATGTTGCCCTTGTAGAGACGGAGCTTCACTTCACCGGTAACATACTCCTGCGTAACCTTGGTGAAAGCGGAGATGGCCTCGCGAACAGGTGTGAACCACTTGCCTTCGTAGACGATACCAGCCATCTTGTTACCGAGGTCCTTCTTGAGAGCAATCGTATCACGATCAAGAACGAGTTCTTCAAGCTGCTGATGAGCTTCCAGGAGGATCGTTCCACCAGGTGTCTCGTAAACACCACGGCTCTTCATACCTACAACACGGTTCTCAACGATATCAACGATACCGATACCATGCTTACCACCCAGTGCATTGAGCTTCTTGATGATGTCTGCAACCTTCATCTTCTCACCGTTGAGCGCTGTCGGGTAACCCTTCTCGAAGTTGATGGTGAGCTCTTCGCCTTCTTCCGGTGCTCTCTCCGGTGTTACGCCGAGAACGAGCATATGATCGTAGTTCGGAGCCTTGGAAGGATCTTCGAGCTCGAGACCCTCATGGCTGATGTGCCAGAGGTTTCTGTCACGGCTGTAGGATTGGTCTGTGCTGAATGGAAGATCGATACCATGTGCTTTGCAGTAGTCGATCTCTGCTTGACGGGAATCCATCTGCCATCTATCATCACGCCAAGGAGCGATAACCTTGATGTCCGGAGCAAGTGCTCGGATGCCAAGTTCGAAACGGATCTGGTCGTTACCCTTACCGGTAGCGCCGTGGCAGATTGCAACTGCGTTCTCCTTACGAGCGATCTCAACGAGCTTAGCCGTGATTACCGGACGAGCCATTGCAGTACCCATCAGGTACTTGTGCTCATATACAGCACCGGCCTGAACGGAAGGCATAATGTAATTCTCAGCAAAATCATCGATAACATCCTCGATGTAAAGCTTCGAAGCGCCAGAGATCTTCGCACGCTCTTCCAGTCCGTCGAGCTCCTCGCCCTGACCGCAGTCGATACAGCAGCATACTACTTCGTAACCATAGGTTTCCTTGAGCCATGGAATGACCGCAGTAGTATCCAGTCCACCAGAATAAGCCAAAATAACTTTATCCATGATATTTATCCTTCTTTCTCCATGTGTATCTTCTTTATATAAATACATAGAACGTCACTACAATAACGCAAAAGGCTTATATTTTCAAGTGAATAGTGGTATCATCATTGGGATATAGGCCATTTTTTATGGTAATGAGCGAGGTAAAACTATGCCGGTATTTGATTTTAATGCGAAACCAGATGAACAGGTCGAGGTTACAGTAACATATACTACTTTCGATTCGAATAAGAAGATAGCCGATAAAGAGAATCCGATTATCGTAATCAGCAACAAAGCAGGTAAGCTGAAGCACCATTCCTGCGGTATGTTTACGAGCCCCGCCAAGGCGACTGCTTTTACCTTGGATTCAGAAGACGGAGAGGACATCAGCGAGGATATTCTAAGAATCGATTCCAGATTCGTAAGCCTCGTCAAGTGGCTGGGTGACAGCCATGTTATGGTCAGACTTTCCGGCGTTGTCAAGGGCGAAGAGTACTGGATCTATAAGATGATGGAGACCGGAATTGCTGTGCGCGGCGCAAAACTTGCAGGTGAGAATGGTTTCCTTCAGTTCATGCTTCGAAGACTTTTCCAGAGCGAGCCGCCGACGAATCTGGAGAAAGATCTCGATGACATCGAGGATTCGGACAACATGAAGTTGACCAGCGTGCAGAGTATCGCGGATTTCCTGACTTGCGCAGGAAATACCTTGCCGGAGAATATCCGGATGTGGGCGAAGCGTAACCTTGCCATCGCGAAGTCCGGCGAAGTGACGCCTGAAGAGAGAAGACATGCACTTCGTGCACTCTCAATTATGTTCAGTATTCATTGGAAGAACGATTACTTCGAGGCGATCAATCCGGTTGAGGCGAGAAGGATCCTTGATGAAGAATTGTATGGCATGGAGAAGGTCAAGCAGAGAATTATCGAGACCATTATCCAGATTAATCGTACCCATACACTCCCGGCTTACGGTCTTCTGCTGATCGGCCCTGCGGGTACCGGTAAATCCCAGCTGGCCTATGCCGTTGCCAAGATCCTGAAGATGCCGTGGACGACGCTTGAGATGAGTTCTATTAACGATCCGGAGCAACTTACAGGTAGTTCGCGTGTATATTCGAATGCAAAACCGGGCATCATTATGGAGACCTTTGAGAAGGCAGAGAGCTCGAATCTCGTATTCATCATTAATGAGCTAGATAAAGCTTCGGCAGGAAAGGGAAATGGTAACCCGGCGGATGTTCTGCTGACACTTCTGGATAATTTAGGCTTCACCGATAACTACATCGAGTGCAATATTCCTACAAGTGGTGTCTATCCGATTGCAACCGCTAATGATAAGTCACAGATCAGCGCACCGCTGATGTCACGTTTCGCTGTGATTGAACTTCCTGACTACAGTTTTGATGAGAAGAAGGCAATCTTCAGTAACTTTGTTATGCCGAAGGTGCTCCGAAAGATCGGCCTTCAGGCAGAAGAGTGCAATATTACCGAGGATGGATTGGCGGCAATTATTAATACTTACAAATCTACAAGTGGTATCCGTGATCTTGAGCAGGCCGCGGAGCATATCGCTGCAAATGCACTTTACAGAATTGAAGTCGAGAAGGTTCCATCCGTTACGTATGACGCTGAGACCGTCAGCGCGTTGCTGTGAACGAATTTGAACAGGATTCGAAGAATGATGATTTGTAGCAGTAGACATTCTTCTAGGAAGATTACATTTGAGAATGTGCCTGTATTCTTTGCGCTTCGCAAGAGGCGGATTATACCTGCGGTTGGTTGAGCCCCTTGATTTGTGAATGCTATAATCGAGAGAAAGCAAGAAACACGAATCGAAAGAGGAAACGTGATGGAGAAGACAGAACGTTTTATTGAACTTGATAGTACCTACACGGAAGCGTGCGCCAAGTTGTTCCAAAAAGCTTTTGCAGGTGAACCATGGAACGATGACTGGAGTGATGAGCATCAGCTTCTGGAGTACATCAGAGAAGTGTCTGGCGGATACCACGCGATGAATTTCGGCCTTCTGATCGATGGTAAACTTGTGGCGATTTCCATGGGCGCAATCCATCACTGGTGGGAAGGTGCCAACTACAATATCGAAGAACTATGCGTAGATCCGGATTACCAAGGTCAGGGCATCGGAACGAAGTTTGTGTCCTTGATCGAAGAAGAGACGAAGAAAAGAGGCCTTGCCGGCATTTTCCTTCAGACCGACGCGGATAAACCATCCTTCAAGTTCTACGAGAAACTTGGATTCCAAAATCTTACATTACATGTGAGTATGTATCGAAGCAATCTGTCTTGAGTAGGTGAAATCAAAGAAGAAGTGCCATGTAGAGAATAGGGGGATCAATATGAGATTACAACCGAGAGAATATGAAATTGGAGAACATAAGCTGGTACTTCGTAGTCCGGAGAAAGAGGAAGCGGAGATGTTATGTTCATATCTTGCCAGAGTTTGCGGCGAGACTCGATTCATGATGCAGGGTGCGGATGAGTGTAAGGATCTCAGTATCGAAGATGAGGAACAGTTTATCTTGAGTCATATTGAAGAACCCGATGCTTGTTTGATCATAGCGGAACTGGATGGTCAACACATTGGCAACGCATCGTTTAACGCGGTTGGACCGAGTCGCCGTAACCATCACCGGGCAAATGTTGGTATTGCAATCTATCTTGATTACACCGGTAAGGGAATTGGAAAAACCATGTTCCAAGTACTCCTGGATACGATTGAAGCATGTGGATTTGAGAGCGCTGAACTGACGGTGATTGAGGGGAACGAGCGTGCCAAGCATATGTATGAGACTTTTGGGTTTGCCGAAGTGGGACGTATCCCTAAGGCGAACAAGTACGATGATGGTACCTATGCAGATGATATTCTGATGTACAAGGATCTGCGTACGTGATGAGAACTCCCCAATATGACTTTTTCCCGTTTACCTGTGGATATATGGAAGAAGTACTTCCATGATGGGAGAGGGTTTAAATATAACTGGTTGATTCGACTTTCCCTAATTTAGGGGTATACTGGATATATTCACTTACTAATTTCATAGAGGGGTATATTATGGAAAAGTCTGAAAGAGGTCAGTGGGGATCTCGATTGACATTTATTCTTGCTGCGGTGGGTTCAGCTGTGGGCCTAGGTAATGCGTGGCGTTTTCCGGGTCTTGCTGCCAATACAGTAGTGGCAGGCAATCCGACTGTAGTAATCCGCGAGATTTAAGCGCATAGAAAGATTTGTAAACGAAAAGAATTAGTTGTGAGGAAGAGTATGATTGAACAGTTTTTAAGAAGTGTACTTGAACAAGACGAGGCCCCTGTTGTGCTATGCGATGTGCATCACATCATCGTATATATGAATCCAGTCGCTGCGAGACGTTATGCCAATGCCGGTGGCTATGATCTTGTAGGAAGAAGTGTTCTGGAGTGCCACAATGCCAAGAGTTGTGAGTTGATTGAGAAAGTGCTGGCTTGGTTTCAGGCTGACGTGAACCACAATAAGGTCTATACCTATTGCAACAAAAACGAAAACAAAGACGTCTATATGGTAGCGTTACGTGATGAGGAGAAGCATCTCATCGGATACTATGAGAAGCACGAGTATCGGAATCACGAGACGGAAAACCTATATGATTTGACTTGATCCCATCTGGAGGATATTTCGAAAGTGGCGCATCAAGTCGAGATGGAGAGACAAAAATGAAGAAGATTATGTCTACGATTCTTGTCACAGTCATGTGCTTCACGTGCCTCGCTGCCTGCAAGAAGAAAACGAGTGAGACCACAGCTGAGTTGACGTCTACTACTGAAGCCAATACAACGACTACTTCCGACTCTGTCACAACGACAACTTCTACCGCGGCGACGTCGGTAAGTGCACCGACGGTTGACCCGCAAGGCTCTGCGAATGCCGGCGGAGAAGCGTACAGCAAGGAAGTGAGTAAAGAGGACGTGGTGGTCGATGAAGAGACCAGAATCAAGTATGTGAAGAATCAACTTCTCATCAGTTGCAACATTGGAACGTCCAAGGAAGAAGTGGAGAAGATCTGTGAGGAAATTGGAGCGGATATCGTTGGATATATCGAAATTACCTCGGATTTTCAAATCGAGTTCAAGGAAGACCATACACCTGATCAGCTCCAGGAAGCGGCAGATTTTATCGAGTCGCATTCTTTTGTCTTGAGCGTTACGCTCAATATGGTGGAAGATATTACCGTGGAGTGATCGTTGCGATGATGCGCTCGTAGTCGACGCATTTCTTGGCCTTGACGATATGCTTAAACGTACGGTCTGCATCGTCGAAATTCTCTTTCCAGTATGACCAGAGTTCTTTCATCTTATAAAGAACGTTGATGTCAGGCGCCAGTACTTCCTTGTACTGTTGGTAAAGGGAATCGTGAAATGCCCAGAAACGTGTGACGTCGAACTTGGAAGTGCCGGATACCAGTTCTTCCGCCAAATTCGGATTAGAAATGGCACCTCGGCCGATCATGACTGTCGAGATCTCGGAACCGAAAGTCTTGGAGAAGACATCATAGTCAGTCTTGGAGAAGACATTGCCGTTATACACCAGTGGACATTTCACATGCTGGAGCGCATACTCATAGTAATCTAGGCGAGGTGAGCCCTTGTACATATCGCTCTTGATTCGGGGATGGACGATCAACTCGCTTACGGGAAATTCGTTATAGATCTCCAGTAGACGATAGAACTCATCCGGATCGGCATAGCCAAGCCGAGTCTTCAGAGAGATCTCCAGCTGATGGCGTTGTCCGAAAGAGAAGATCTCGTCCAGGAAAGCACGCAGGTGTTCTGGATCTTTCAGAAGTCCGGCACCTTTTCCCTTGGCACAGACCGTCCCCGAGGGACATCCGATGTTCAGATTGATCTCTTTGTACCCCATGGTCCGAAGTACTTCTGCCGCATCGGTAAAATGGTTGGCGTGATAGGTCAGGATCTGTGGAACGAGATAGACGTCCGCATTATTCTCCGGAAGCAGGTCTTTGCGCTCTCTGCTTGTCATCGGACAGTCCTCGGAAGGTGAGATGAACGGCGCGAAGTACTTGTCGATGTGACCATAGTACTTCTCGTAGGTGTTGCGATATAGATGAGTAGTTACACCCTCGAGTGGAGCAAGATAAAGCTTCATGGACGACTCCTTGGAAAATAGCTTGCTCCTATTGTACAGACAACAAGGAATAGAGGGCAAGCGTTTTCTTGCCAGAGGTACGAAGCTTGTAAGCTTTGTTAAAATATGAAAGGATAGATGAGTGATGAGAAGAAGTGTGCGCGTGTTAAGTTGGATGATGATTGGATGTATCGGGATTTGTGGATGCAGCCGAAAATCATCGAAGCCGGAAGTGGACTATCAAGCTGCAGAGAAAGAGTTTGATGAATACATGCAGGAATTGGAACTGCCGTCATTTTTCTTTGCTACGGGCGGCGAAAGCAAGTATCGATATGACGTCACAGGTGATGGGGTAGAAGATCTGCTTCGAGGCGGAGTCTATGGAAGTGGTATTATCCGAGAAACTGTTTTTGTATACGATCCCGTTACTCATACAGGAAGATGGCTTGTGGACAGCAAAGATGGAACAAAAGGAGGCGAATTTGACGCTACCTACCACTTTACGGTGGATTCCTGTAAGGAAGACGGCCTCGTCATAGAGAGAACCAACCAATTAACACTCGGGGACGATGATATAGAAGGTTGTCTTGGCACTATTATCCTTCAGAATGATGAACTCGTATTTGTCCCATTCAATGATGACGCGCTGAGTGCGAAAGGGAAATAAGGAGAATCCTCCCCTTAAGAATGAGTGCAATCGCTATCCGATAGTAAAGCCGAATACTGCGAAAATCACTGCCAACACCGCGGCAGCGATGATGAGGATATTTGCGGTGATGGCGAGCTTTACGCGCTCGAGTGTCCGATTGATACAACGAATGATGATTGCCGCGATGAATAGAACCATCTGAGTGAACGCAATGACAGCCAAAGACGTATATTTCGGTTCGGTGGCCATCGCACATCCGACGACTAAGGCGATCATGGCGCATAAACCTAGGAAAATATTCCCGACTACACTCGAAAGAATAGTGAGTGTTTGATTTGTACGACCGACCGCCGTGCTATGGTCGAGTTTGCGGTGCTGCGAGATGGAATCATCAATCAACTTCTGGATTTCTTCCTCGCTGAGGTCCTGGTCTAACTTCTCAAAAGCACCGCAGAACGGGCAGAGAAAGCCGTGATCATCTTTCCTATATTCCATATTTCCCGCACAGGAAGCACATCTCATAGCGATTCTCCTTCACACGACCTTGTGTATCTCATTAGTATACAGAATATTCCAAACCCCTGCCAATATTGTATCATATAATATGGAGAAAGGTCTTCAAAGGAAAACATGATTCTTCAGTAATCTTGGGCGAGAGATGTGGACCTGATTCTGGGAGGTGCGTACTGATGACAAGTGTAAGTAAAGGCGACAATCCTATCTTGAAGATAGATTTTCCGGATCCGGACGTCATCTTTGTGGACGGCATATACTACATGATTTCCACTAACATGCATTTCCTGCCGGGTGGACAGATTCTTCGTTCTTATGACCTGATTCACTGGGAACATGCTTCGTATGTTTTTGACTGGTTGGACAGTACGGCGGGTCAGACGCTGACGGATGACCAGTACATCTATGGCAAAGGGATGTGGGCGGCTAGCCTTCGATATCACAAGGGGACTTTCTATGTGATGTTTGTCTGTAATGATACACAGAAAACCTATCTCTTCCGCGCGGAGCGAATCGAAGGACCATGGCGAAAGCAAGTGGTAGAAGGGTTCTATCACGACTGCTCTCTACTATTCGATGAAGATGATCGAATCTATGTTGTATATGGTAACCGCAAGATCTATCTGACGGAATTGAATGCGGAGATGACGGGCCCGAAAGAAGGTGGCCTTCATCGATTGCTCCTTTCGGACTGTGAAGAGACTTCTCTGGGATACGAGGGCTCACATTTATATAAGATCGACGGCAGGTACTATCTCTTCATGATCCACTCTATTCCGGAACGCTGGCGAAGAGTGGAAGCGTGCTTCTCCTCCGATTCCTTGGAGGGAACGTTCCAAGGCGGCGATATCCTCAATGACGACATGGGTTTCCGAGATTCCGGCGTGGCCCAGGGCGGCATCGTATGCGGCGTAGACGGCATTTGGCACGCAGTGCTTTTCCAAGATAGTGGGGCGGTGGGACGAATTCCTGTTCTGGTTCCGGTAACTTGGACAGAAGAAGGACCGATTTTTGGCGTGGAAGGCGAAGTGCCGAAGTTAGTGGAGACGCTGGTTTCGCCGGCCTGTCCGAATGAGGACTACCACTACACACCATTGAGTGATGACGATGATTTTCGGTATGGTTTTCGATGGGGAGAATCGCAACAGATACGAGCGAATCATCCCACTCGAGAGTCGTTCTCATGCTTCGGACTTCGAGATATCTGGCAGTTCAATCACGAGCCGAATCTTGACCTAATCTTCCGAGACGAGGCGCAGGGGCGACTATGGATCCGCACGGACAAATTAAGCCTCAACCTTAATCATGCGCGCAATACGATCACGCAACGGACGGTGTATCCGTATAGCTGCGCGGAAGTGGATCTGGATGTGAGCAAACTACGGGACGGTGACTGTGCCGGACTTTGTATCCTTCAGGGCGACTACTGTTGGGTAGGCGTGGAGAAAAAGGGTGCGACCTTATATGCCACAATGTACACCCATACGAGTCAAGAAGGTACTTGGGATCTAAGCCCGGTACGCGGCGATGTGGTGGAAAGCTTGCCACTGGAGGCGGGTGAGCAGCTGATTCGACTTCGAGTAGAGGTGGACTTTGCCGACGAGAAAGATGAAGCGACCTGCCAGATCCTACGGCGTGGAACGCGGGAGAAAGGCGAGTGGAGGAGAATTGGTGCGCCCCACAAACTTCTGTTCCGCCTCGATCATTTTACCGGCGCAAGATTCGGACTATTCATCTATTCGCAGAAAGAGATCGGCGGAGAAGCGGGCTTCTCGGATTTCCGTTTCTCGACCGAGAAGGCTTTGTGAACCAACTACAGATTTCTGAAACAAAATAAAGGAGAATGAATATGAGTAATTACACATACATCAATCTATATGACAGACCTACACTGATTCAAGACGCGGCAACCTGGTTCCATGATAAATGGGGCGTACCGAAAGAGGCGTACCTCGAGTGTATGGAAGCTTACCTTCAAGGTGAGACGCCATACGGCTGGTACATGTGCTTGGATGGAGATCAAATTGTCGCCGGAGTCGGCGTCATCGAGAATGACTTCCATGACCGTCCGGATCTGACACCGAATATTTGCGCAGTTTATACCGAAGAAGCCTACCGCAAACAAGGCATTGCAGGGAAACTTCTGGATATGGCTGTCGAAGATTTAAGACGCAAAGGCATCTCGCCCGTCTATCTTCTCACGGACCATACAGGATTCTACGAGCGTTACGGCTGGGAATTCTTCTGCATGGCGCAAGGCGAAGACGAACCGGAGATGTCAAGAATGTATATTCATCGCTGATCTACTACAAATCAGAACTTACAACACAGTCTTCTTCAGAATGTCTAGAAGGTCGGAACCATCGAAACCAGAGTCGGATTTCTTCTCGTCCTGATCGTCATCGTCATCCTTGTCACCGCGCTTGAGAATCTTGTCGAAAAGACCACCAACGAGAGAGGTTGCACGCTTTTCTGCATCTTCTGCTGCCTTGGAAGTATCATCCGCACTCTTGGAAGCTTCTTCTGCTGTACTTGGCTTGGCTGCGGAAGAGATCGTGGAGAGAAGTGCCGGAGCAATAGTGCTCAAGAGCTGATTGGACTGGCCGACATTGATGCCCGCTTTCTTCGCGATGGAAGAAATGAAGTCGTCCTTTCCATCTCCCATGATTTTGCCGAGAATCTTATTACCATCATCTTCGTCAGCTTTCTCAAGCTGAGAAGAAACATCCGAATCATCCTCGTGTTGAGAAAGTGCACCTAACAGAGATTTTGCACCGGAAGTGGTGGAAGCATTCTTTGTCATAGAACCAAGAAGAGACGGGATGGCCGAAGTGATGGCCTTCTCAATCGAATCTGCCGAAATACCGGTCTTGCCGACCAGCGCGCCCAAAGATGAATTCGATGTCATGCTCTTCATAATCGTATTCAGTAAATCCATAGATAACACCTGCCTTGTGTCGAGATTTTAGATGCTTTCATTGTACCATATGGGAAGCCTCAAATGTTATACGGGGGCCAAGTGTATGTGAATCTCTGCCGGATCACAAGCAATTTCTATAGCACTTTGCTCAACCCGTTCGTATAAATGGACGAGAACAAACTGAAAGGAGATTTTTTCATGCTAATTGGAAAATGACTTGCGAGAGGAAACATTTCTTCATTCTGATTCGTCTATATTATGCCGTATAATCAGAGGAGACTGCTATTACGTCTCGAAAGGAGTTTTGTATGAAACGTTCTTTGAAAGTTGCACTTTGTGTTGCAATTCCTGTTGTGATCATTGGTGGCTTTTATGCATATGGATTCCATCGTGGTATCTTCTCAACTGGGCCGGAAGGTCCGAAATGGGCACTTCAGCCGACAGAAACCACAACCCGCGATCCGAATTTGGATTACACGACCGCGCGCTTTAGTTCTGGTAAGGAGTATCAGTTCCACTATGTCTACGTTGACCAATCTCAAGAAGAAAACTTGGATATTAAAGAGTATGGAACGGATAAAATACGTGTTCATTCTTATTCCAAGTATGTAAATTTGGTCGATCAAATCAATGAACAGTGCGGAGCCAATATAGGCCAAGCATTTGAACAGGAATCGAATATGATCTTGTTCTGGTTCAAAACGAGCGGAGATTTTAGTGTGTGTTGCGATGACCAAGGCACGTCCATTTATCTGGAGACGTTTGTAGATTATGCTGGTTCGGAGAATGACCCTGCGAATCATCACAAGTATGTGTTTGTAGCGATTCCAGTAGATGAAGCGGTTGGGACCGTCATAGACAACAGCATGGAGATGGCTTATAAACCGATCATTTATCTCTATCCGGAAGAGGAAACGAATATCCAGGTCTCCCTTGGTGCCCCCGATCGGATCACTTGCTCATACCCGAAGTATTCAGAGGGGTGGAATGTTCTTGCAAAGCCCAATGGAGATTTGATCGATCTTGCGACCGGACGTAGTCTCTATTCACTGTACTACGAGTGCGAGAATGAAGTGAAGTTCAAGAAAGAGAAGGACGGCTTTATCGTCAAAGGTGAGGATGCCGCCGCATTTTTGGAAGAGAAATTAGCGATTCTGGGCCTTTCTGATCGAGAAGCAGAGGAGTTTATCGTATATTGGCTCCCCATTTTAGAAGCCAATCCATATAACTACATCCGCTTTGCAACGTTGGATGAGATCAATCGCAATATGCCACTTCAGTTCTCCCAAGAACCGGATTCTCTGATTCGTGTCCTGATGGTGTACGAAGGTCTGGAGGAACCGATTGAAGTGGAAGAACAGATTCTGGAAACGCCCGAGCGTAATGGATTCGTCGTAGTCGAGTGGGGTGGAACAGAGATCTTGGAATAATCTGAGGTTCATTGGAAGTTTTCAGAAACACGGAGGGGTGTCTCAAAGGTGATCAGTTCACTGCGAGATGCTCCTTCTTATATGCTTACATCACAACTTCCCCAAGTTTGTGAATATTTTGCAAAGAATCCCGATATTTCGGGCAGGGCTTCTTCGAGTGAAGTAAAATTAAATTGCGAGTTTTTCTGGCTCAATGATTCTTTAAAGAGATGAGGTTCAGTTCATGAAACATATTGTAGATGCTTTTCTTCAGGCAGTACGCGAACACGGGAATGAACCCGCAGTTTCGGACGAGAACAGTACTTTTACCTATCAAGAATTGTGTGATTTCGCCGCTTGTGTTGCGGCAAATATGAAGCGAGACGGCATACACTTCGGAAGCCGTGTTATTGTGGAAGCATCCCGGTGCAAGGAATATGCCGGTTGCCTCATTGGCTGTTGGCTCATGGGCGCCGTGGCCATCCCGCTCTCGGACGACTACCCACAGGAACGTCTGGATTATATCAAGAAAGATTCAAAATACGAATTAAGTGTCGACGATGCATATGTGAAGAATCTGGATCGCGCCTTGCAAGTGGAGCCGATCCTGCCTGATTTGGATGCGGAAGGAATTGTCATCTATACTTCAGGTTCTACCGGCAATCCGAAGGGCGTGGTACACGATTTCTATTCCATGAGTGCAGTGGCTGAACGTAATACGATTCACGATCAGTCTGACGATACGGAACGAAACAATGTCTACGGCTTGATCGCACCTTTCACATTTGTCGTGGGAACCGGCCTGCTACTTGCTGCGATGTCATTATGCAAGCATCTGATCATCGTGCCGGATGAGATCCGCAAGGATCCGTACAAATTGGCGAAGTATTACGACGATAACGATATTGAGGCATCCTTTGTTCCACCGAGAATGGTGGACTTCATGCTTAAACACAATCACTCATTGAAAGTGATATCTGTCGGATCGGAACGTATTACGAATCTGTACTTTCACGACGATCCGGTCGTCATGAACGGTTATGGTGCCACAGAACTCTTCGGTGGAACACTGGGATTTAAGATCGACCGACTCTATGAGAATACGCCGATCGGTAAGCCGTTCGGCGCAGAGAAAGCATACGTCCTGGATGAGAATAACAATGAAGTAGAAGTAGGCGAGTTGTGTATCGCCGGTTACGTGGCCAAGTGCTATCTCAATCGTCCGGATGAGACAAGACGAGCATTCATTCACAATCCTTTTTCTGAAATCGATGGATTTGACAGAATGTTCCGCACCGGCGATATCGTGCAGCGCCTACCGGATGGCAATCTTGTGTTCGTAGAGCGCAAGGACTGGATGATCAAGATCAACGGCCAGCGCGTCGAACCACTGGAAGTAGAGAGTACGATCCGTAGACTTTCCGGTATCAAGGAAGTGGCGGTGAAAGATTTTACCGCGAAGAACGGCATTACCTATCTGGTGGCTTACTATGTTGCCGATGAGACCGTTACAGAGGAGAAGTTGACCGCTCATTGCAAAGCGAATCTGACGTCTTACATGGTGCCGACGTTCTATATTCCGATGGAGAAACTTCCGCTCAATCCGAATGGTAAACTGGATCGTAAGAACTTGCCGGAACCGGACATCTCTCAATACAAGCGAGAGTATTTTGCTCCGGAGAATCAGATGGAGACGGATATCTGTCAGGCCATTGAGGAAGTCTTGCAATGTGGTCAGGTTGGCCGTAACGACGACTTCTTCCTACTGGGCGGTGACTCGATCAAAGCCATGGAAACCATCAATGCGTTGGAGGATCTGCCGCTGGATATCGAAGTTTTCTTCGAGGGCAGAACGCCTGCTAATATGGTCAAGTTGATCGAGAATGGTGGCGCCGAAGAATTGCCATATGAGAAAGTGACGAAGGATGCTTATCCATTGACCGCTTCTCAGCTGGGTGTATATTTTGCTATGGAAGCGAATCCCAACACCCTTATGTACAATAACCCGATTCAAATTGCTTTGAGTGATGCGGTTGACAAAGACCGTCTTGCCGAAGCAGTGGAAAAAGCAACCGCAAACCACAAAGCCTACCAGTGCCGCATCGGCGTTTCGGGTGGTCAGCCTTGCATGATTCCCAATGAGCATGCCTTCCACGTTACGCGCCAGAAGGTGGAGGACCTGGAAGTTGCAATGAAGGAATTTGTGCAGCCCTTTGATCTTTCCTCCGGCGAACTGATCCGTGCCAGCATTCTGGAGTCAGATATGTCATGCGTACTGGTTATGGATGCGCATCACATCGTTTTCGATGGTACGTCTTTGTCAGTACTTCTGAAGGAGATCGGTCGACTCTACGGTGGCCGTGAGATCTTCGAAGAGAAAACATCCATGTTTGATCTTTCCACATATGAGGAAGCCCTTCGTGCTTCGGAGAAGTTCGAAGAAGCCAAGTCCTACTACGAGAGAAGATTTGACGGTCTGGATATCTCCAATACTTTCCCGACCGATTTCGAGGACAAAGGACAGGCGACGCAGGATTCTGTAGAAGTGCGGATGTCGCTCAACCGTGAAGATCTGTTGAAGTTCATCAAGAGTAACAACCTGACAGAGAATTCCCTGTTCCTCGCAACGTATGCTTTCGTACTAGCCAAGTTCAATGGTACGGAACAGTCGTTGGTATGTGTAGGTGAGAGCGGTCGACACAGTTCCATGACTTTCAATACAGCAGGTATGCTGGTGAAGACCATTGCGCTACCGGTGGATCTTGCCTCCGAAAGTGATATCGCGCAGTACGTCACCAATCTGCAGAAAGCTTTCCGTGATAGCACCAAGTACGATGCATATCCTTTCAGTGAGCTGGCTGCGAAATATGATCTGGTCAACGATTTCTCTTTCGTTTATCAGAACGATGCGTTCAGTACGCTCGCACTTGGAGATGAACTTCTCCCGGTAATCGGAATTGCCAATCCGGATGCCATGAACAAAATGACGCTGATGGCCTTCTATCGGGATGGTGGCTATCACCTGAGCTTCCGCTACAGAAGCGACCTCTATAAGCGACAGATCATCGAATCTTTCGCCGAAGCTTTTACCTGTGCGGTCAAGGAGTTTACGGAGAAAGAATACCTGAAGGATGTCAGCCTCGTTTCTGAACGGCAGCTGGCTCTCTACGATGAATTCAACGATACGGAACGTCCCATCGAAGACAAGACCGTGGTGGACTTCTTCAACGAATATGTGGCCGCTCAACCAGATCACGAACTGGTCGTCTATAAAGATCATCACTATACGTACGGAGAAAGTGGCGTCATTACAGATCGTATTGCTGCCTATATTCAATCACTTGGACTGGGAAGAAATGATGTGGTCGCGATCCTGGTTCCGCGAAATGAATGGATCCTTCTGGCTACTTATGGTGTGCTGAAAGCCGGATGCGCGTACGAGCCGATGGATGCATCGTATCCGGAGGAACGCCTGAACTACATGGCAAAGAATGCTTCGGCCAAGCTCCTGATCACCACAGCGGAGATGCGCGGACGACTCTCTGATTTCGATGGAAAGGTCCTATTCATAGAGGATATGGACAAGCTTCCCAATGCCAAGCCTACGCAAGTTAGCAATGAGAAAGACGATCTCCTTGCCTTGATCTACACGAGTGGAACGACGGGACTTCCGAAGGGTGTCATGCTTACGCACGGAAATTTCTCCGCCCTGATCCAGCTCGACAAACAGAAGTTCCAGATCGACGCAAACTCCATCGATGCCTGTTATGCTTCCTTCGGTTTCGATGCTTGTAACCGAGACCTGCTTACGTATCCGCCTTGTGGCGCAAGTATTCACATCATTGACGAAGACATTCGTCTGGATCTTGCAGAGGTAGACAAGTATTACATCGAGAACCGGATCACCCATGCCGTCATGACCACTCAGGTCGGAAGACAGTATGCGATGATGACCAATTCTCCTTATCTGAAGTATTTGGAAGTCGGCGGCGAGGCATTGGTTCCGTTCAGTATGGAAGGCAAGACCTTCGAATTCTATAACCTCTATGGCCCGACCGAGAGTACGGTATATACCTCCGGTACCAAGTTGTCCGGCAACTACTACCGCGTGCCAATTGGAGAAATCATTACAAATCTCAAGGGATATGTAGTAGACAAGTATATGAATCGTCTCCCGATTGGTGCACCGGGTGAATTGCTGATTGCCGGACGTCAGGTCGCCAAGGGCTACATGAAGCTTCCGGAAAAGACGGCGGAGTCCTTCATTACCAATCCTTACACGGATGAGGAACATTACAGAAGGATCTATCGCACCGGTGACGTGGTACGTTATTTACCGACAGGCGAACTGGATTTCATCGGCCGACATGACGGCCAGGTGAAAGTCCGTGGTTTCCGTGTTGAACTGACAGAAGTCGAAGAGATCGTCCGTCGTTTCCAAGGAATCAAGGATGCTGCTGTGGCCGCCTTTGATGATCCGGCCGGCGGAAAGTTCCTGGCTGCTTATATCGTAGCGGATGAGAAGATCGATATCGACCGCATGAATGAGTTTATCCGTTCGGAGAAGCCGGGCTATATGGTACCGGCCGTCACGATGCAGATCGATGCGATTCCGAGAACGCAGAACCAGAAGTTGAATAAGCGGGCACTCCCGAAGCCGGAACGCCAAGAGACCGTGATGGTGGATCCGGAGAATGAACTTCAGCAGAAGGTACATGACGTAGTGGTCGGCGTGATCGGTCAGGAGAAGCTTAGCATCGAGACAGACCTCTTCGATGCAGGTCTGACTTCGATTGCGGTGATTCGATTGAACGTGGAACTGGAGAAAACTTTCAACGTTCCGTTCAGTGTGTCAGATATTAAGACCAATAATACGATTCGCAAAATTGCCGCATTGATTGAAACGTCGGAAGAAACATCGGATTATGAGATCCTAGAAGACTATCCGATCACGCAGACACAGATGGGTATCTACATCGAGTGCAGCGCCAATCCCAATGGTGTGACATATAACATCCCGTTACTGCTGAAGCTCGGCGATCAGGTCGATACGAAGAAATTGGTTGCGGCCATCAAAGAAACGATTCAGGCCCATCCGTACGTGAAGACGACATTAACTTCGGATCAGACAGGAAGTATTCGTGCAAAGAGAAATGACGAGGCAGAACCATTGGTATCTCTGGTATCTTGCGAGAAGTTGCCAGCGAATGAAGAACTGGTCAGACCTTTTGCATTGCTTCACGAGCCACTCTATCGTATGACGGTGTATGAGACCGGTGCAGGAAATTATCTGTTCGTTGACTTCCACCACATTATTTCCGATGGTACTTCAGAGAACATCCTGCTTCGTGATATCAGTGATGCCTACAAGGGACTTCCTGTAAAGAAAGAGACGTACACCGGATTTGAAGCCGCGTTGGATGAAGAAGCGGTACGTGGCACAGAGAAGTATCAAGAAGCGAAGACTTATTATGACAGTGTTTTCAAGGGTTGTGAACCAGTGTGTCTGCCACCGAAGTCAGCGGAGAAAGGCGCAAGCGGCGCGGCCTCCATGGAACGCTTTGCATCGTTGAAGCCAGCGCAAGTTCAAGCATACTGCGAGAAGAATAAGGTGACACCGAATGCCTTCTTTAATACCGCATTCGGATTTACCCTTAGCCGATTCGTCAATGTGGAAGATGTGGTCTATACAACGATTTACAATGGCCGAAGCAATTCAAGACTGGCGACCTCCATCTCCATGTTGGTCAAGACGCTACCGGTCTATATTCAGACTTCCGGCAACCGCATGGTCACGGACATGATTCGACAGACACAGGAACAACTGATGAACAGCATGTCCAACGACATCTTCTCTTTTGCAGAGATATCCGCGGCGTACGGCATCCACGCAGACATCATCTTCGCATACCAGGGCGATGAATTCGTCATGGGTGATTTTGCCGGCGAGAAGACAGAATATGCGAACCCAGGTCCGGTTGTAGCCAAAGCGCCGATCACACTGAATGTATACATGAAGAACGATCAGTACCAGTTGGTATTGGATTACCGCCAAGACTACTACAACGAAGCGTTTGTTGGATACTTCCTGGATGCATTTGAACGAGTGCTTCAGGCTTTCGTTGAGAAAGAGAAGACCGGATTCATCAGCCTGATTTCCCCGCGTGCAGAGGAGATGCTGGAGAAGATGAATGCTACGGATCTGGCATTTGAGAATGTATCGGTGAACCGGTTGTTCGAACATTGGGTCGTTGAGAATGCTACCCATACTGCGGTGATCTGCGAGGATCGTGCCCTGACCTATCAGGAACTGAACGCGGCCGCGAATTGTATGGCGAATCGTCTCATTGAGAACGGTGTGGTGAGAAACCAAGTCGTGGGTATGCTGCTTCCGAGAACAGAGAATGTCTCGATTACGGAGCTTGCGATCCTCAAGGCGGGTGGTGCGTTCCTAGGTCTTCTTCCTGACTATCCGGATGATCGAATCGACTTCTGTCTCCAAGATGCCGGAAGCAAAATTGTGGTGACTACGGCTGAAATACTCGCGGAACGCAAGTCGCTCTTCAGTGACGAGAAAGCCTATCGTGCCATGACAGTGGAAGATCTGCTGACAGAAGGAAATGAAGAGAATCCGAATCTGGATATTCCTTCTGACAGCCTTGCCTACTGTATCTATACCTCCGGTTCTACCGGAAATCCGAAGGGTGTCATGATCGAACATCATAATCTGGCGAACATCGCACAACCTGGCGATACGGTATACCAGTACTACTTTGGAAAATCTAGTGGACAGGTCAGCTTGGCGACTTCATCGATCTCTTTCGATGCTTCGATCCTTGATCATCTGCTCATGCTTCTGAACGGCAAGACGGTCTGCCTGGCCACCGAGCGTGAGGTACATAATCCGGCGATGCTTGCCGATGCGATCTCTCGCAATCGTGTGGACATCATGATGATGACGCCGTCTCTGATCACGAATTTGCTGAGTATTCCGGAATTCCGACCAGTGATGAAACAGGTGAAATACATTACAGTCGGCGCAGAGGCGTTCCCGGCAACACTGTTCGACAACCTGCGGGAACTTTCACCGGATATTGTTGTACTCAATGCCTACGGGCCAACGGAGTGTACGATCTCTTGCAGTGCGAAGAAACTCGAGAACGCGGAAAATATTACGATTGGTGGACCGATCAACAACACGAAGTTCTATGTACTGGACGAGTTCGGTCATATTCTCCCTCCGTATGCTTGCGGTGAACTGATCGTCTCCGGTGAACTGGTTGGCCGTGGATACATCAATCTTCCGGATCGAACCAGCGCATCGTTCTTTACGCTCCGCGGTCTGCCTTCGTATCACACAGGTGACTGTGTTCGATTGAATGCTTCGGGAGAGGTGGAGTTCTTCGGTCGCAAAGACAATCAGGTGAAGCTCCGCGGTTTCCGTGTGGAACTAGATGAAATCGAGAAGTGTATCAACACCTATGAAGGCGTGACGAGAAGTGTAGTAATCGTAAGGAATAATGGCTCGGAAGACTTCCTAGTCGGCTTCTATACGGCGGATCATCCAATCGATACAGAATCGATGACTGCCCATCTGAAGGCAAAACTTACGTACTACATGGTGCCGGATGCCCTGATGCAACTTGAGACCATCCCGGTTACACCGAATGGAAAAGTAGATAAGAAGGCGCTCCCGGATGTGAAGCGTGAGAAGAAGAAGTCCGGACGCAAGGCACCGCGTAAATCGGTGGAGCAGGAACTTTGTGAGATCTTCGCTTCGGCGCTGTCTCTAGACGAGTTCTATGCGGACGACAACTTCTTCGAAATGGGTGGTACTTCACTGACAGCTTCCAAGGTGACCATGCAACTGATGTCCAAGGGATTGAAGGTAGAGTATCAGGATATCTTCGAGAATCCGACACCGGAAATGTTTGCAGATTTCCTGGCAAGCCAGGGACGCAGCATCGAGACAACGCGAACTGCGGAAGTGAACCAAGATACTTTTGAAGTGAAGTCGGATTATCCGGAACAGCTCCAGTACAATACATTGGAGTATGCAGATCAGGTAAAACGTGAGCCACTGGGCGATGTGCTCTTGACCGGTGCGGTCGGCTTCCTCGGCATTCATGTCCTTCGTGAACTGATGAAGGCCAAGGAAGGAAGAATCACATGCCTCATCCGTCGAGGTGGTTTTACCACACCACAGAAACGACTGGAAAGCATGCTCTTCTACTACTTCGATGATCTGTTCGAAGAAGACTTGAAGGAGTATGTACAGATCGTCGAGGCAGACATCACGGACGATAGCCTGAAGAATGTGCTGAAGGATATCCATGTGGATACCATCATTAACTGCGCGGCATGCGTCAAACATTATGCAGCCGACGATATTCTGGAACGCATCAATGTGCATGGCGTGGAGAACTTGCTGGAAGTGGCGAAGGAGAAGGATGCGAAGATGATTCAGATCTCTACCATCTCCATTCCGGGTGTCCATACAGCAGAGTCTTACAAGCATGGCATCAAGGCCTATGAGAATAAGTTGTTCGTCATTGACGACATGGGCAATAAGTATGGTATTTCCAAGTATCACGCAGAACTCAAGGTGCTGGAGGCAGTGAAGAACGGACTTCGTGGTAAGATCCTCCGTGTTGGTAACTTGATGGGTCGCCATAGCGATGGTGAATTCCAGATCAATGCCAATACCAATGCATTCCTCAATGCGATTCGTGGTTTTGCGACAATCGGTAAATCTCCGGTCAGCCATGCGACAGATCCGATGAGCCTGTCACCAATTGATATGACGGCACGGGCGATTTTCCTACTGGCAGGTACGAACGATATGTTTACAGCATTTAATGTGGACAACCGATTCGGTATCGATGAATGGCAATTGATTGCCGCGGCGAATCGTTGTGGAGTCAAGATTACGCCAGTGCCGGATGACGAATACTATGCGGATTACCATCGTATGTTGGCGGATCCGAGCATCAATGCAAGACTTCAGGGTCTGATCACCAACGACCGTCCGGATCTGCACGGTGTAATTACAGACAACAAATTCACTGCCAATATCCTCTACCGCCTCGGTTTCTCTTGGCCGCTGCCGACAGATGAGTATCTCGAGCGCGTCATTCAGAGCGTGTTGACTATGGACTATTTCGAAATGGATGAAACGTAAGCACGAACTATATTGCGAATTGATGCTTTTTCATAAATCGTATGTTTGCTACAATGGACTCGGGTGATTCGGCTCACTCGAGTCCAACTTTATGAGAGGTTAGAAGATGGCTTATTTATGTGGCAACTGCGGTACACCATTGGTCTTTGATCCAGGTACGCAACGTGTGCGATGTAGCACCTGTAACGGAAAATGGTTTCCAGAAGAGGTGCGCACTTCGAAGTGCGAGAAGTGCGGATCTTCCTTGGACTATGATCCACTGAAGCAGATTGCGGTATGCCGGAAATGCGGCGCCTCTTTCTTCCCAGAGCAGATTAAGAATAAAGATCGTGAGTATCTTGAGACGATTCATGCGGAACCTGCCGAAGCGCCTACAGAAGGTGCCCTGGCCGAGTTTATCGACTGCTTCGTCTACGCCTGTCATTCCTGCGGCGCGAAGGTCAATATTAACGGCACGGAAATCTCCACGATGTGTGTATACTGTGGAAGTCCGACGGTGGTTTTCGAGCGTATTTCTCGGGAAAAAGCACCGGAGTTTATCCTGCCTTTCCAAGTGAATCAGGAACTCGCGGAACAGATGGTTCGGGAACAGTTGAACAAGGGCAAATTTGTCTCCAAGAATGTCAAAAACATCCAGTTCGACCAGGTGCGCGGTATCTATATTCCGTACTGGATCTGTGACGGTATCCACGCACAGTCCATGGTTCACTACGAGGTACATGTCCGTTCAAGAGGAAATTTGTTGAACGGATATCAAGCCGATGTCAGTCGTGTCTGCTTAGGAAATAGTGGAATTATGGAGTTCTCCAATCTTCTGCAGGACGCTTCGGTCAACATGCCGGATGAAAGTACGCTTCGCCTGGAGCCGTTTGATATGCGGAAACTGAAGTATTTCAACGAAGGTTATTTACTCGGATTCTATTCCAATTCTTCTGATATCTACAAGCAAGATCTTCAAAAGGCCGTCAATAAGCGGATGGAAGTTCTCTTCGAGCAGGAGATCATCGGATTCCGTGACTATAAAGAAAACACATGTAAGTCGAAAGCCTCCAATACGCTGATCAATGAGGATGTTCGCTATGCATTGCTCCCCGTGTGGTTCTTCTCATTCAATTATAACGGGAAGCACCATACGATGCTGGTCAATGGTGAGTCCGGTAAAGTCGTGGGAGGAATCCCGTGGAATGGGAAACTCTTTGCCGCACTGGTCGCGGTGGCGGGTGTTTTGTTCTCAGCACTGTTTGCCGCTATCATCTATTACATCCTTGGTTTGTCGGATTTTGCCGAGGTCGCGCGTGACACAGAAACGCAGGGAGTATTTCTAACAAGGTGGATTGTGATTCTGACTGCGCTGGCCGGCGTACTGATCAGCTTCGGAATCATTCGAATAGAGAAAACCATCAAGCAAATCCGGTTGAGTCAATCTGCTAAGATGTTCCAATTCGTGCGAAGAAGGCAAGGAGGTGAGGACTGATGTTACTAGCTGCTTGTATTTTGATTGGTTCTGCCATCGGCTTTGGCACAGCCTTCTTCATAGGCGCGACGATTCTGTCCCACTACAATCGTGCAGGCGATGACCCGAATATCTACTACAAGTTCTCGCCGATCATCAAAGAAGCCAGAAGAGATGAATTGGGGGACAATGCGCAAACACGTCAATCCTATGTCTGCCGGAATCAGATGATGCTTCGTGAAAGCAAGATGTATAAGAATTATCAGAAGCATGCCTTAGGCGGTGATATGCTGGTGCCTATGGATAAGTATTTACCAGGTTCGGAGCCGATGAACATGGATGAACTTGGGAATGTAGAAGACCTGACCTATGATGAATTCAATGACTTGGATGACTTCGGTAGATTAAAGAAGTAGCGAAGGGAAATATATGAATGAACAAATTGAGAACAGCCTTCGCTTCTACGAGAACCATGTAGCTGAACTGATCCATCAAGCGTTTTCACCGTACGAACATCGTATCGCGGTAGGCCTCGTAGGGGAAGGAGCGGATTGTTTTGGCTTCGATGATTTCATCTCGCGTGATCATGATTTTGGAACGGGTGTTTGCCTGTGGATTCGTGACGAAGATATGGCATTATTCGGTCATGACCTAGATGATGCCTACAATGATTTGATTGACCGCATGCCAGGAAATCATTTGACGACTCGACTTCGCGAACGTCGTGGTGTGATGACCATCTCCGATTTCTATTCCAAGATATTAGGGATACCTTGTGATACCACCATCTTGCAACTTACTGACGAACAGTGGCGAAATTTGGACCACTCTTGTTTAGCTACCGCGACAAATGGCGCTGTGTTCCGTGACGATGCGGGTGCTTTTACCGCATATCGGAAGATGTTACTTGATTACTATCCAGATCGAATCTGGCGGATTCGAATTATCAATGAGATCCATAAGTTTTCGGCAGCGTTGCAGGTCAACTATGCGCGTTGTATGTCACGCCAGGATGAAGTGGCGGCGCGGCTATGCCAGATTCATGGCCTTGAAGCAGCGATGCAGTTGTTCTTCCTTATGAAACGAACCTATCCACCGTACTACAAATGGACGTACCGGAAACTTCAGGAATTGGATGGAAACGGCTTCTTCTCCAAATGGGTGAAGGAACTTTCGCAGGCCCAGCCGGATGCAGGGGCATGGGAAGGGAAGGCATATCGACCGCAGTATTTAAACCTTTCGGATCGCATAGTCGTGCTGGCGGAACGATTGGCAGAGGAGTTGGTCAAAATGCTTCAGTCGCATGGCTTAATTTCAGGTTCGGATCCATACTTGGAGAATCATATTGATGAACTCATGCAGGGGATTAGTCATAATCCGTAAAAAATGGTTCAGAAAAAGGGAGTATTTTGCTACTTCGGACAGTGAGTTACTATTTGATTTTGGCGATTCACATATTATAATATTGTCGTTGTGTTTTCGAACACATATGAATTTAATGAGCGTGAAAACTTTTACATGCAGGAGGTCATATTTATGGCAGAGCGTAAAGTAGGTACTGTTTCCAGAGGCATTCGTTGTCCAATCATCAGACAGGGTGACGATCTTGCTACCATTGTTACCACTTCAGTTCTTGAAGCGGCAGAGTCTGAGGGCTTCGCGCTCCGTGATCGTGATGTCATTGCGATGACTGAGTCAATTGTTGCAAGAGCACAGGGCAACTATTGTTCTGTTGATGATATTGCAGAGGACGTAAAGAATAAGCTTGGCGGAGAGACAGTCGGAGTGATTTTCCCAATTCTTTCCAGAAACCGTTTCGCAATTTGCTTGCGCGGTATTGCGAAGGGCTGTAAGAAGATCGTCCTGATGCTTTCCTATCCTTCCGATGAGGTAGGTAACTGCTTGGTAAATCTTGATAAGATCGATGCAGCTGGTGTGAATCCGTACAGCGATGTACTGACCGAAGCGAAGTACAGAGAACTGTTCGGCGAGAACAAGCACGAGTTCACCGGTGTAGATTATGTTGCATACTACGGTGACCTGATCAAGGAGATGGGCGCAGAAGTAGAGATCATCTTTGCGAACCAGCCGAAGGCGATCCTCGAGTACACCAAGAACATTATCAACTGCGATATTCACACACGTGCAAGAACAAAGAGAATTCTCCTTGCAAATGGTGCAGAGCGCGTATTTGGTCTGGATGAGATCATGAATGCTCCGGTAAACGGAAGCGGTTGCAACGAGAAGTACGGCTTGCTCGGTTCTAACAAAGCGACCGAGACAACTGTGAAACTCTTCCCAAGAGAGTGCAAGGCACTGGTTGAGCAGGTTCAGAAGAATATCTTGGATAAGACCGGCAAGTGCGTCGAAGTTATGGTTTACGGCGATGGCGCATTTAAGGATCCTCAGGGTAAGATCTGGGAACTCGCAGATCCGGTCGTTTCTCCGGCTTTCACCGATGGACTTGTTGGTACACCGAATGAACTGAAGCTGAAGTATCTTGCTGATAACGAGTTCGCAAGCCTTTCCGGTGAAGAACTTAAGAAGGCAATCTCTGAGAGCATCAAGGCCAAGGACAACAATCTGGTTGGTAAGATGGCAAGTGAAGGTACAACACCTCGTCAGCTGACAGACCTGATTGGTTCCCTCTGCGACCTGACTTCCGGTTCCGGCGATAAGGGTACACCGGTCGTTCTGGTACAGGGCTACTTCGATAACTATACAAACTAATACTCGGGCTTGTCCGGCCCGACGGGAGAAGGGCCGGACGGGAACCGATTTTCGGTTCTTAATCCCCAATAAGGAGACGAACCCTATTCATGTTTAAAAAGAAAATCCCGTGGATGCTGCTGTTTCTTCTGATGATGGGCCTAAGTATTTGGGCCGTAGTATCAAGAAGCAGTAGTTTTTCATTTTCACTACTGAAAGAGACGATTCAGACATCGAACCCATGGTGGCTAGGCGCGGCCGTGGTCGGTATGCTGTGCAATATTCTCTGTGAAGGCATTGCCTTGGATTTTCTCGTGCGTGCGCTCACTTATGAGGAAGGCAAGCCACGCATCAAATCACATGGACTTCTCTATTCCTCTGCAGATATCTATTTCTCTGCCATTACGCCGTCCGCCTCCGGTGGCCAGCCAGCCAGCGCATATTTCATGAACCGTGATGGCATTCCAATGGCCAAGGCACTTGTCATACTGGTCCTGAATATGCTGTTCTATACCGCATCGCTTGTGATCATCGGGGTGATTGGCTTTGCATTAAGCCGTGAAATTTTCTTTGAACTGGATCCTTTAGCCAAGATATTCATCCTCGTAGGTTTTGCGGTGCTTGTCGGACTTTGCGTGATCTTTTGGCTGTTACTCCGCAAAGCAAAGTGGGTGAAGGGCGTAGCGATTGCAGGTATTGCATTAGGCGCCAAGTTCCATATTGTTCGCCGTAAAGAAGTGCTTCGTGAGAAACTCGATCGTGCCATCGAACAGTACAAAGAATGCTCCGCCTTGATCTTCGTCCATAAGAAAACCATGGCGACGGCTTTGCTCTTCAACCTGCTTCAGCGTGCATCACTGGTCAGCACCACTGTTCTGGTATACCTTGCATTTGGTGGCTCGGTCGCCAATCTTCCAAGTGTCATTGCAGCACAGTGCCTCGTGCTGGTGGGTGTGTATAGTCTTCCTGTTCCAGGCGGAATGGGCGTTGCGGATTATCTTCTCATCAACGCATTGTCACAGATCGCGGAGATTGAGAGCCCGGCCAATTTGGAACTGATTTCCCGTGGTATTTCGTTCTATAGTTGCATCGCATTAACCATCATCATCTTGGTTGTCGGATATTTCCTTCAGACACGTCGCATCAAGAAGCGCAAAGCGCAGACGAAGTGAGGTCATTCACCGAGAGGGCTGTTTCATAACAAATACACCTGTAATCTTGGATTTGGAATTTTGAAGTGTTTTTTGGTTCTTCACAGAAAACTTGGGATAAACACGATATATCTGTTGAGGTCGTGCTCCATAGGCCTGAATGACAAAATGCAAAGCTCAGGCCTAGAT
>JAGHVD010000048.1 GCA_018064475.1 Candidatus Scatonaster coprocaballi | reverse complement strand
TTATTAATGTCTAATTTATTTCGTGGATCCTGTTTCTCTATTCGTTCAGCTTTGGAATTCTCATCACGTCCATCTTGATCCATCACAAGATATCATTTCTTACCTTGAATCAAACAGCCTCTTCACCCAGGCGACTTGTATGCTAGTGTTTCATTATTTCGTATACTTTTTCCATATCTGCATATCGATTTTACCCCTCGCTTTTATGCACATAATGCTTTTTACTTTTTTGTCATTGTCATTGTGTATTTTTCATATTACAATACGCTTGCCAGATTTTCGAGAAGGTATTTCATGTCATACCGTTTTTGGTTTGACAGCCCGTCTGAAATGTGAGTTTAATACAAAATGTATTTGGGGAGATGGAGAAAGAAATGAAAGTGAAACATGGTTCTAAGGTAGCGATTATCGGTGCTGGCGCAGTCGGATCTTCGATTGCTTTTGCTATGGCCATTCAGCAGCTGTGCACAGAACTGGTGCTGATTGATGTGAACAAGGACAAGGCAAAGGGTGAGGCACTTGATATTAGTCATGGTCTGCCATTCCTCGGCCAGATGGACATCTATGCTGGTGATTATTCAGACGTGAAGGATTGCGATCTGATCATCATTACCGCTGGTATCCCGAGAAAGCCAGGCGAGACTCGTTTGGACCTTGCTAAGAAGAACGTTGGTTTAGCGAAGAAGATTACAGAGAGCATTATGGAACACTATACAACAGGAAACATTCTCGTTGTATCCAATCCTGTAGATGTTCTCACTTATATGATTGCGAAGTGGTCTGGTCTTCCAAGAAACCGTGTCCTTGGTTCCGGTACTGTTCTTGATAGTGCTCGTTTCCGTATCCTCATCTCCCAGAAATTAGATATTGATGTTCGTAACGTACATGGTTACATCATCGGCGAGCATGGTGACTCTCAGCTCCCTGCTTGGAGTGCTACAAACATTGCCGGTCTTTCGATTGACGATTATTCTAAGACAACCGGTATTTCCTTTACACAGGCTGATCGCATTGAGATTGCCGAGAAGACACGTATGGCTGGTGCTGAGGTAATTGGTCTCAAGGGTGCGACATTTGATGGTATCGCAGTTTCCGTCTCCACAATTGCTAAGTCTCTCCTCAAAGGCGAGAATACGATCCGTACAGTTGGTAGTGTATTGAGCGGTGAGTATGGTATCCAGGATGTTGCGACGAACGTTCCGACTATCATCGGTGCGGATGGTATCGAGAAAGTGCTCGAGCTTGATCTTGATCCTCAGGAGCTTCGTTTCTTGCAGGCATCTGCTGAGTCTGTGAAGAAGATCCTTGATGAGGTTCGTGACCTGTAATCTCACAGAGATATAATTTAATTCAAAGAGGGGGTTCCCGTTGTGGGAACCCCCTCTTTCTATACTATTCATTATTAGTAACGTTATGCTCGATCAGAATT
This sequence comes from Candidatus Scatonaster coprocaballi, assembly GCA_018064475.1. Taxonomy (GTDB): domain Bacteria; phylum Bacillota; class Clostridia; order Saccharofermentanales; family Saccharofermentanaceae; genus Scatonaster; species Scatonaster coprocaballi. Next base: position 8,425 of record JAGHVD010000048.1, on the reverse strand, counting down.
TGATCTTGCGAATACCCATTTTTCTCTTTCTTCTTCTTGCGCGACTTACAGAGACAATGGTTATGATCACGAATACTACAACGATTAGCGTAAGCGCAACCAATGCAATCACGATCGCAGGATGTGATTCAAATAGTGTCTTCTCTTCCAGTTCGGGCTGGGGACTCGTAGTAGTCGTCTGTTCAGACGGTGCATAGGGGTCAGACGTCTCCGTTGACTCACTTATCGCCGTTGTTTCTGTCTGTTCAGTAGTGACAGGCGCTGCACTGTAACTACCTTTCGGCATCGCCCATTCTGGTGCATTGTACGAGCGATGATCCGTCACATTCCCTTCTACTCGCTTCACCGGATCCCGATTCCAGCACTCGATGTTGGCTGCCCTGACAACTGCTGCAACATATACAGTCTGATGGTCAGAAATATCATAAGGTATTCCACACACACAGGTGATGATCTCATGACCATTCTCATTGATGGTCAGAAGTGTCATACCGGTTCCTGCTGTCTTTGTTGTACCAGTCTTACCACCGAATACCTCTGCACAATGTGAATCCGCGCCGATGATCCATGGATCCTGAAGCAGGTAGTTCGTATTGCGGACGATTTTCCATCCGTCAAAAGCATGCTTGTTGTCGGCTTTGAATGCATGTGTCGGTGTATGGATCACTGTACAGAAATCTTCAAAGGTCAATGCATAGTCGAACATCATCGTCAGATCGTGAGCAGTGGTATAGTGATTCTCGTTCTGCAAACCATTGGGGTTCACAAAGTGTGAATCAGTCAATCCCAATTCTCGGATCTTCATGTTGGCGATATATGCAAACTGGCCAATCAACGAGAACGTGTTCGGATCTTGCGTAGCCGGAGACCCGTCGGTCGGTGGAGTAGGATTCGGTGTAGTGGTTGGAAGTGCCCCCTTCGTCTCGGCATAATGCTTGGCAATTTCTTCTGCCAAGACATTCGCTGCATCATTTCCGGAAGGCAACATTAATCCATAGTACACTTCGTTCACTTCAAGTGTCTCACCCGTTACCAGGCCCATCATCGTTGAATTCGGTGTGGTCGCAGCCATAGCTGTCTTACTTACCGTAATCTGCTCATGTGGATCGAGGTACTCCATCGCAAGCGGCAAGGTCAGAATCTTTGTCATACTAGCCGGATAGACACGTGAATTCTCATTAAAGGCTAGTAAAACCTGCTTCGTCGTTCGGTCATAACAATAATAAGCCTTGCAGTTACGCTCAACTTCTTCCAGTTCTGGAAGTACTAAATCTTGCTGCCCAACACCTTTCCCATTTCCAGCACCGGCAACTGTATATTCAGTCGGCTCGTCAGCCAGCACGCGATACGTTGGTAACCACGGGAAAGCAATCAGGATGACCAGGAGAAGGGAGAGCCATCCAGCACGTCTGATGCGTGTGGCTGGTCTTTCTCCTTGGTTACTCCTTGTACGATGTCTCATTGTTCTTCGTTCTCCTCAGTTTCGCTGAGATTTGTCTGCGCTTCTGTCGCTTCATTCGAAGCCACATCTGCGACCGGTTCAGTTTCCGAGGTTGCCGTGACAGACGTTGTCTCATCCGACTCGTGCACTTCCTCTTCTGTTTCTTCCATATGATCGACAATGGCCACGTCAACAACTGTGCTGTTCTTGGAACGCATCAGTGTAACACCCTGTGTGACACGGGACAATACCGGAATCTCTTTCGCCCACAGACGAATGACAATACCATCGTTATTAATAATTAGGATATCCTTGTCATCATCTACCAGCAAGGCGCGAACAAGTGGTCCCGTCTTATCCGATACACGATATGTCATCAGACCCTTACCGCCACGAGACTGTACACGATACTCTTCCATCTCGGTGCGCTTACCGAAGCCATTCTCTGCAACGACCAGAAGATTGCGGTCTTCGATGACAGGTGCCATACCGATTACTTCGTCACCTTCACGAAGGGTTATACCCTTTACGCCCATTGTATTTCTACCGGTGCCACGAACGGTGTTCTCGTTGAATCGGATCGACAAACCATTCCTGGTAACCAGAACGATCTCCTGATTGCCGTCCGTCAGATGTACACCTACCAATTCGTCTTCTTCGCGAATATTGATTGCAATCAGGCCGCTACGGTTGATGCGTGCATAGTCTGCAAGTTCTGTCTTCTTGACAATACCTTCGCGAGTTGCCATGGTCAGGTAGCCACCCACTTCAAAGTCGCTGACTGGGATGATCGTACGAAGCTTCTCACCAGCTTCTACCTGCAATAGGTTGACCACTGCGGTACCCTTGGCGGAACGTCCAGCTTCCGGAACCTGATATCCCTTCATACGGAATACTCGGCCACGGTTGGTGAAGCACAACAAGGTATCGTGTGTGGAAGATGTAATGATCTTCGTGACATAGTCTTCCTCATGGGTAGCAAGTCCGGAGATACCACGGCCACCACGATGCTGGCTCTTATAGGTGTCAATCGGTACACGCTTCACGTAACCCAGATGTGTCAACGTAATGACGATCTGTTCTTCCTGAATCAGCGACTCATCATCGATATCATCTTCATCCGGCGGACCAATCTCTGTTCTTCTGTCTTCGTAGTACTTCTTCTTGATTTCAAGGATCTCGTCTTTGATAACCTTACGAAGCAATACTTCATCACCGATGATGTTGTTGAAGTACTCGATACGCTCGGCAAGTTCTCTTGCCTCGGCTTCTAACTTCTCTCTTTCCAAGCCAGTCAAACGACCGAGACGCATATCAACGATATGCTGGGCCTGTTTGTCGGAGAAACCGAAACGTTCGCACAATCTTGCCTTCGCCTGTTCCTCTGTTCTGGAAGAACGGATGATGGCGATAACCTCATCGATGTTGTCGATTGCAATCAAGAGACCTTCTACAATGTGCTTACGAGCAAGTTCTTTTTCCAAATCATACTTTGTACGACGGAGTACAACATCTTCCTGGTGTGCAATATAGTGTGTCAAAGCATCCATCAACGTAATGGTCTTCGGCTCGAGTCTGCCCTGCGCATCCGGAACCAGCGCCAACATATTGGCACAGAATGCATCCTGAATCTGAGAATTCTTATAAAGCTGATTCAGGACCACGTTCGCGTTCGCATCACGACGAAGTTCAACGACGATTCGAACCTGTTCGTTACGGTCAGACTCATCACGGATATCTGAAATACCCTCGATCTTCTTCTCTTTGACCAACTCAGCAATTCTCTCGATAAGACGTGCCTTATTGACCATGTACGGAAGGTCGTGAACGATGATTCGGGAACGGCCATTCGACATCACTTCGATATCTGTATGGGCACGAACAACAATACGTCCCTTACCGGTACGATATGTATCGCTGATACCACGGCGACCAAGAATCATACCACCCGTTGGGAAGTCAGGACCCTTGACCACTGTAAGCAGATCATCGATCGTAGACTCTGGATTATCCAGCAACATCACGACGCCATCGATGACTTCACCCATATTGTGCGGTGGAATATTGGTGGCCATACCAACGGCAATACCCACAGAACCATTGACCAGGAGATTCGGGAAACGTGATGGCAGTGCCACCGGCTCCATCTCATGTTCATCAAAGTTCGGACGGAAATCTACTGTACCCTTGTTGATGTCGCTCATCATCTCCATGGCGACTTTCTGGAGTCTTGCTTCCGTATAACGGTAAGCAGCCGGCGGGTCACCATCCATGGAACCGAAGTTTCCGTGGCCTTCGACCAGCATATATCGCATAGAGAAATCCTGTGCCAGACGAACAAGTGCATCGTAAACAGAGGCGTCACCATGTGGATGGAAACGACCAAGCACATCACCTACAGTGGTCGCGCACTTACGATATGGCTTATCAGGAGTAAATCCCTGGGTGAACATCGAATAGAGAATTCGTCTGTGAACCGGCTTCAAGCCGTCACGAATATCCGGCAATGCACGATCTGAGATAACACTCATCGCGTAGTCGATAAATGACTTCTTCATTTCCTTCTCAAGATCGACCGGGATGATCGTGGTCTGCTCTGAACAGAAAATCGCATCTACTTCGGCTTCTTGCTGCTTGCGCAGATCCTTACCGGACAGATTGTCATTTGTAGAATCAGACATGCGTCTTCCTCCCTTATACACTATTAATAATTACCCGTATATTTTACCACAACATACAGTTTCACGGTGGTAAATTTCAGATTTTTTGATAGAATAATCCTATATTCAATATTTACAAAAAATTTGCAACAGATGCTTCTTGCATCTCGTCTATTATGTGAGGCCGAGAATTACCGAAATGGCAATGAACGATGAAACGAACAATTTAGGAGGAGCAATTCTTGATGTAGAGGAACTCTTCCGACTATACGGTGATGATGTACTACGAATGTGCAACGTCTATCTTCGCAAACAAAGTCTTGCCGAAGATGCTTTTCAAGACGTATTCGTTAAGGTCATGACCCGTAGTGGTTCCTATCGAGGAGACAGTGACGTGAAGTACTGGCTCCTGTCCATTGCACGTAATGTGTGTCTGGATTATCTGAAGTCTGCCTATATGAAGCGAACAAGCTTTATGGGCGATCTTCTGGATAAGACGAAGCCTACAAGCGAGGAGAAGAAGCGCATCAAACCACTTCCCGGTAATCCCGTGGAAGATCGTATGATTGAACGATTAGACGATAGTAACCCTCTCCTTTCTGCGGTACAGGATCTGCCTGCGAAGTATAAGGATGTCATCCTGCTTCGTTTCTATTTTGACATGGACAATGCTGCTATCGCACAGCAACTCGGTATTACCGAGAGTACCGTTCGTAGCCGCCTTATGCGAGCTCGAACAAAACTGAAGGATTTTTGGAAGGAGGGCGAGTAATATGTTCGGAGATGATTTGAAGAAGAGTCTAGAACCAATTCAGGCTTCAGACGAATTACTAGCTAAAACACGACTTGCGATCGAGAAGGCTCGTTTGGAGCAAGCTGCCCAGACTATGAGGGCGAAGAAGAAGTCTCGTTCTCTCAGTATGATTTGGAAGATCGGTGTGCCAGTTGCCTGCACTGCATTACTTGTAGGTGGCGCCGTATTACTTCTGCCGAAACTGAATCACAAGGATGCCACGAAAGAAGTTACTTTTTCCGTACATGGCACGAAAGAAGACGTTTCAGACATCGATTTATATGAGGACTCGAATTTCACCGCGGCGACGGATAACCGCGAAGAATCAGTATATGAGACCACTGTACCGGAGGCCGAGACAACGATTTCTCACTCGAAACAAGCAGGTTTTGACAAAGCTGAGGAGTCTTTCTCTCCCATGGCTGTTGATGTAGACGGCATGTGGACGAATGCGACAGAGCAACACTTTGATTTGACTCGAATCTACTTTGGCAAATATGTCTTGTGCATTGCTGAAGACGGCAAATCATTGGAACTTCACGATGCCAAGACCGACGCACTGATTTCCGAAGACGAGAATCTTGAAATTCCTCAGATTCGTAATTTGCCGGAAGATCGCTTCATCTACGCTTTGGTTTATGAGAAAGAGAATGGTTCCTTGATGATTACAACCGCGGATTCGATTCATCCTCTGGATGTCACGATTCTGGATTTCTATATGTGCACATGCACCTACGAGAATGGCCGTCTAATCTGCGACGAACCGAACTACATCACCTCTTCAGGAATTTGAGCAGAGTTAGAATACTAGATCCACAACATAGACCCATATCGGAAGGGTACACACAGACAGCGCAGTCGTCGCAAAGACGCACTGCGCTGCTTTGATTGAATCGGAATTTACATTCATCGCAATGATCGTTGTCGACGCAGCAGCGGGAAGCGCACAATAGATTACGCACATTTTCACCAAGACTTCGTCCAACGACACAAACTGTGTCAGAAGGAACATCAGTCCCAGCGCAATCGCAGGTGCAAAAACCAGACGCAGCACGGTCAAGATCCAGATTCGTCCATTGCGTATGCATTCCTTAATCGGCACTTCAGAAAGTCTCATTCCACAAAGTGCCATTCCCATCGGCGTGACCACTGCAGCAATGGCCGCGATACTGTTGATCAAAGGTGATGGTAACTGAAACGGAAGGAAACTCAGTCCAAGGCCGATCGGGATAGCGAGAACAGGCGCTGAAAGAAGGACTTTTCTCACTTCTTTTCCGACATGAACTTGTGGCTTAGGTGATTTCTCATGTTCCTGCGAACGATGAACCACTGCGGATGCTAAGATCAGCGGCGTCAACACATAGAATAGAATTCGAACAGGAATTGTGTAAGCAGCAATATAGATGCTCCCCTTCTCCCCATACAACGCTTCGATAATGGGGAAAGCCATGAATGTAAAATTCACAAACATCAGATCCACGATAGAAATCTTGGACATATCATCCTTCTTGTGAAGGATCCAGTTGGTCAGTGTACCAAATGCGAACATCACCGCCATGGTTGCAAGGCTGATCAGAACCAGAACACCCATGTCACCGATTGCTGAGAGATCCGCTGCCATCATGGCTTTGAGGACTACGCATGTAAATCCGAAGTGATATAGAAAATTACCCAGTGACTGTGGGAATTTCTCATCTACGATCTTGGCTCTACGGGCGATAAATCCTACTCCCATGAGCAGTGTCATCTGAATCGCCAGATAGATTGCCGTCATACGATTGGCTCCTTCTCAGGTTTTCCCTGTCCACGAGGGTACTTCGGAGGAGTTGGTCGAACTTTGCGCACCACAATGATCGTCCGCTTCATATCCGTACCAGGCAGAACAAATTCGCGAATGTTCTCAATCGTTCCACCCAATGTGATGATTGCTTTCTTGGCCGCTTCAACTTCATCGTCTGCATGTCCCTTCATCGCTAAGAAGATTCCACCGACTTTGACGTATGGCAGACAGTATTCACAAAGCGTAGGAAGGGCAGCCACCGCACGCGCTGTGGCGATATCGAATTTCTCACGGAAATTCTTATTCTTCGCACCTTCTTCTGCGCGCGAATGAACTGCACTGATCCCTGTCAGATGAAGTGTCTCACAAACGGCATTCAGGAATGAGATTCGCTTATTCAATGAATCCAACAATGTCACTTCGATCTCAGGCATAGTGACCTTCAGCGGAATACCTGGGAAGCCGGCTCCGGTTCCTACGTCGATCAATGACAATTCCTTGCGATGCTGTCTCTCTTCTTCTTCCTCGATATGCGCAACAAGCGTTAGCGAGTCCACGAAATGGCGGATCGCAATGCCTTGGTCGTCAAGGATGTTCGTCAGATTCATCTTCTCGTTCCATGTACGAAGCATCGCAGCATAGACATGGAAAGCGCGAATGCTCTCTGCAGAAAGCGGTACGGAAATCTCCTGGGTACCATCAGTCAGATATGGTGAAATATCCTGCGCACGAGCGATTTCTTCTTCGCTCGTCACGATTGGCTCATGTTTAGGCGGTTCCGGCTTGGCCGCGTCGGCTTTTCCCATATGGTGATTGCGGAAATCCTTCTTCTGCTCCTTAGACAGCTTCTGAACGGTCTGGGGCTTCAATTTCTTATTTCGTTCCATCGCCATGTTCGCTTCCCATTTCCTTCTCTTCTCGTTTTTTCGCTTCCAAGTATACCAGTAATACCGCAATGTCAGCCGGGGATACGCCGGATATTCTCGACGCCTGCCCAAGGGACATTGGTTTTCTTTGCATCAACTTGCTTCTTGCCTCCAGACGCAGTCCACTGATCTGATCGTAAGGAATATCCGGCGGCAATTTCTTCTTCTCCAAGCTAGAGAATTTGCGAATCCGTTCTTCTTCCAGTGCAAGGTATCCTTCGTACTTGATGTCCACTTCCACGGCAAAAGCAACGCCGTTCGTCAGCGTCGGCCGCTTCTCATCTACAGGTTCAAGGTCGCGGTAGTGGATCTCCGGACGTTTGATCAGTTCTGCGAGCGATATGCCGGACTGGGTAACCGTACTATTGCAACGAGTAAGGATCTCATGAAGCTTCTCACTCGGCGGTAGGAATGTTGCACGCAGACGTGCTTTTTCCATTTCTATGGCCTGTTTCTTCGCTTCAAAAGCAGCATAACGTTCATCGGAGATCAAGCCGATCTCGTGACCAATCGCAGTCAGACGCATATCCGCATTATCTTGTCTGAGGAAAATGCGATACTCCGCACGTGAGGTCATCATACGATATGGTTCCTGCGTTCCCTTCGTGACCAGGTCATCGATGAGTACGCCAATATAGGCCTGGGAACGGTCAAGAATAATCGGAGACTTCCCCTGGATTTTACGTGCCGCATTAATGCCGGCAATCAATCCCTGCGCCGCCGCTTCCTCATAGCCTGATGAGCCATTGATCTGTCCCGCGGTGAATAGTCCCGCAAGACATGTTGATTCTCCCGAAAGGTCCATCGATGTTGGATCGATGCAAT
>JAGHVD010000102.1 GCA_018064475.1 Candidatus Scatonaster coprocaballi | reverse complement strand
TGGTGTTGGCGGCTACATCCTGTTCAGCTTCAACTGAACAGGATGTAAGTCGTTCAGTGCGCAGTAGTAGCTTGGATTCTTACAGTGAATCATCTGAAAGTATAGAAACTTCTAGTTCAGAAATTGAGACAACCTATGAACAGGTTGGAGGTGAGAAAGAGGAGCCGAACAATTACGGGTTTGATTTGACTTATAGTGACGACCTTAAAGTCTATGATTATGGACGAAAGACTGTAAATGTATACTGGGGGATTCGTGAAGAGGCGGATTTGTCAGAATCTTTCTTGTATGATTGGTCAAAAAACTGGTATGAGTATGAAAGTATTGTGAGTTGGGCTGTTGGAAGACCATTCTGGTATGAGGAAGCACCAGGCGAATCGGTGAAATGCCAGTATACGGACTACGACGTGGTCAAACAAAATATACAGAACGTGAATCTTCTTACCTTGAATGAACTTGATGAAGGTGAGGTACTTGCTGAAACTTTCGGACGCGATCCCAATAGCCAGATTCTATGTTGGGAGTACCAAGTCGTTGATTTCCCAGTAGAGAAAGAAATGATTAATTTCAATAATGAAGGTGATTTTACACCATTTTTGAATATACAAACCGTACGGTATGCGCAAGTTCCAGTGTTTGTGGACGGAATTCCGATGCATTTTGCTGATAACAATTACTTCTATTGCACATATGACTGGCCAGGCGTGATTGAGCCGTCGGCATATTATCCATCGTCGTTTACTGAGTGGCGTTTGCTCAATCCAAGTAAGAGCTGCAATATCATAGTTAAAACGGACAAATGGAGTACAACGGATGTAATACAGGCCGATATGCCAATCGTTGATCCGAAAGAGTGCCTAGAAGGAATTGCAAATACGTTGAAGTACCAACCCAACACCTTTGGTAATGGAACAATGGAATTCTCAAATATTTGGGGAAAAGAATTTGAAGTCTATTGTATGAATCTGACGTATATCGCTTTGAATCCGCATCCTCCGAAAACAGATGGAACAGAAGGAAATAGCGAGAGTAACGAACAGATGTATTTAGTACCGGCTTGGGAAGTTTACATCACTTGCACGGATCCGGGAAGCAAAGCCATCACCTATGGTAATCTTGTCATTAATGCGGTCACAGGAGAATCACTATTCTCTACCACAATAGGACAAGGGGAGAACGAAGTATTATATCCGGATATGAATGCGATTTGATTTGGAAGAGGTATTAAGATGAGACAAATCGCCAAACGAGTGATTGCCTGTATACTTGTGTTTTCTTTATTCCCCATATTGGGTGGATGCTGGAAAAACAGTAAGAAGGCTACATTTGATTCCGGTGCATACAGTTCCAACACTTTCTCTATACCAAAGAAAGAAGGATACGAAGCGACGCTGCGAAGTGTTCTGAAGGACGGCGATGATACATGTATTTCTGTCGTGTATACGCAGTATGATCAGGACGATTACATTATCAATCAGGTCACAGATATCTTCACGGTTGATGACAAAGCTCAGACGAAATATACGTTGGAAGTAATGGGGAATCAGCCACCATGTGTAGTGCTCAAGAATGCATATGTGTACTTAGGGTACAAGAATTCAGACCTTGAGAAAAGTGATGGAGATCAATCCAATCTTCAAATGTCGGCGGTTTTCCTGGATAAGAAGACAGGTGATCTGATTCGTGCAATAGATACCGATTTTCAGCCTTGGTATGTCACGGAAATATCAGATGGCTTTGTAATTGTTGGAAACTCCACTTTATCAAGATATACAACAGAGGGGACATTGGTAAAGACGATCAAGTTAGATTTCCCTTGCTATATTGACAACAATGGTTTCTTCGAAGATAACGGGAAATACTATATCGTGGAAGAGAGAGATCTGGGTGAACTATACTATCATGAGGTGAACTTCGAAACTGGGGACTGTCCTGTTATTACATCAAGTCAGGAAATAGGTGTTCTTGGTCTGGAGGTTCAGAGTAAGTACTTCTTTAATCCGGATGGAGAATACAAGGTGGATCTTCCGAACATGAAGGTAGACTGTTTGGCAGATTGGAATTGCATCGATATCTGTCCGCCGAAGAAGAGCTTGTTTACGCCGAGCCATAAGTATCAATTGGATGATGAGCGATTCGCAATCAGCTATGAGTATCGGGATAATACAGGGGAGGTTTTACTATTCAAGTACGATCCGACTATTGACCGTTCGAATATCGAATCAATTAAGATTGGTGGATACGGGGTCTATGATGATCCCATTCTTCAGTGGGTAGTCTATGAGTTCAACGTAACCAGCAAACAATACAGAGTGGTTCTGGAAGATTATGGTGCACGATTTGATGCGTATACTGCAGAAGAACGGCGCAAGGGAACGCTGGCACTGACTACTTATTTTAATGAGGGGAATACCCCAGATATCTTCTATGGTTCGCGTTTCGATTACGAGTATATGGGTCGAAACGGAATGGTAATTGACATGGCTTCATACATGAAGGCTGACGGTAGTTTGAATTCAAGTATGACTGACACTTCGTATGAATTAATGTATGACGGAAGTGGTGCATGTTATCAACTATTTTCCGGATATTTACTGTACGGATATAGTGTGCAGGAATACGTGTTGAATGAAGTGGAAGATACCTCTGTTTTCAATCTGAATCAATATGCTCAGAATCTTGAGATACCATGTTCGTATTCAGCAGCATCTGATATTGTAGACACAGCCATCCGCTATAATTTCGCTGATTTGTGGGGCGCCTACGACGGGGTAAAGAAGATTACACACGAAGAGTTAGTGGAACTTGTCACTATGGCGTTAACCACTGCTGTGCCGCCGTCACACGTTCCATATGCAAGTAAAAAAGATGTGACCGATGGGGTGGTGTTGATGAGTAATGCCACAATTGTTGGTAGTATTGAAGAAACGAAAAAGAGTGATGATCCATTCGAGTATGTTGGATATCCATCTATTCACGGTTCGGTACATCTTGCAAATCCGCAGTGTTGCTTAGCAATATCTACAACGGCTAAGCATCCTGATGCTTGCTGGGAGGTGCTATCCATGCTCCTCTCTGAAGATGTGCAGAAACAGAGTATCCTCGCAGGACATATTCCAGTGACACGGCAAGCAATCGATTCGCTTACAGAGATTTCTATGCATCCAGATCAAGTTACGGATGAGGTGCTTGAAAGCTACGCACACAATCGTAAGCCCGTCAGCCAAGAAACTGTGGATGTATATTTACAGACGATCTCAAAAGCGGATACGGTTGCCACCTATGACTATGGCATATTTGACATTATCTACGATGAGGTTAATAGTTACTATTCCCAGAATCGGACACCAGAACAGATCGCCGATACACTGGAAGAACGGTTGACGCTATATATGCAGGAGAATTATCAATAAAGACATAGACAGATTAAGTGCATAAAGCAGAAGCACCATCCTGGAATGACCAAGATGGTGCTTCTGTAATTCGTATTAGAAGGACACTTTCACGGCGAAACCGCCGCCCCAGAAATAGGTGTTCGTTCAATACACATTTGGTGGAGGCGAGGAGAATCGAACTCCTGTCCGAAACCACGTTAACAAGGACATCTCCGGGTGCAGTTCGTGTTTGGAGTATTCCCCTCAACAGTGTGCCCACGAACAGGCAACTATCTCCGGTAGCTTCATGAGTACGGCCATCGCGCAAAGCTTAGCGGTGAACGTGGTCCTGTTTAACCTACCGCCAGGTAAGGTCTGTCATCTGACATCTCCGATCCGATCGACAGATAGAACGGGGAGATGGTAGCTAGATTAAGCAGCTACGAGAGTTGTTTTGTTTGCAATTACTTGCATTTCTCGTTTTTTAAAGAGGCCAACGAGAATCCTCTACCCGCTTTCCAAGTCTCCACGACCCCGTCGAAACCAGTGCGCCCCCACATCTCACTCTCTCTTTTGATGTGTACGTGAAGTATACATGATGTAAAATCTCTTTGCAAGTCAATCGAACCAATTATACAACGGGTATAAGAGTGATATAATGAAGAAGAATTTGATATTTTGCCGGTCCGTCTGTTCTGGCTTAATTCGACGGAGGAAACTTCTATGGCTTCTGAATTTGTATCTTCGTTAATGAGTAAGCTTTCTGTGAAGCAGAAAGCGTCCCTCTGTTCTGGCTGGGATTTCTGGCGTACGCAACGATTGCCGATCAATAGTGTTCCATCCATCTTCATGTCTGATGGCCCTCACGGACTTCGCAAACAGGAGACGATTGAAGGACAGACGGGTAAAGGTGACAGCCGAGAATCTACATGTTTTCCACCGGCTGCAGCCACGGCTTCTTCATTCAATGTGAAACTGATGGAGGCAATTGGTAAAGCCATCGGAGAAGAAGCGATTGACCAACAGGTGGCCGTTGTATTGGGCCCTGCAATCAACATTAAGCGTTCACCACTTTGTGGACGAAACTTTGAGTATTTCTCTGAAGATCCTTATCTGGCCGGCAAAATGGGCGCTGCATGGGTACGCGGTGTGCAGAGTCAGGGTGTAGGAACATCTGTCAAACACTTCGCGGCGAATAGCCAGGAGAAGTATAGACTGATCAATGATTCCATCGTAGATGAGCGCACATTCCGCGAGATCTATTTGACGGCTTTCGAAATCGTAGTGAAGGAGTCTCGCCCGTGGACGGTGATGGCTGCTTATAACCGGATCAACGGCACGTATAGTTGTGAGAATCGGAAACTTCTGACCGAGATCCTTCGCGATGAGTGGGGATTTGACGGTGTCGTGATGAGTGACTGGGGTGCGGTCAATAATCGTTTGGATGCGTTGGCGGCAGGATTGGAACTGGAGATGCCTTCCTCGGTCGGTGAACGTGATCGTCAGATCTGTGAAGCAGTAGAATCTGGGAAATTACCGATGTCTCTTCTGGATCGAGCAACAGAACGCATTCTTGCTTTGGTTGAGAAAGGTATTCATATTCCTCAGCCGACGTCTTCTCCGTATGAGAACCACAAGCAACTGGCACGTCAGGCTTTCGAAGAGTCTGCGGTATTGCTGAAGAACGATAATCTTCTTCCGGTTGATGCCAAGACAAGTGTTGCGGTGATGGGGGCAATGGCCAAGCAGACACGATACCAGGGTGGCGGAAGCTCGCACATTCACCCAACGAATGTAGCGAATGCGTTCTCTGGATTTTCTACTTCAAGTGAGAACTTTATCTATGAACCGGGATACTCTCTTGAGAGTGACAAAGTGGATGAGATCGATGAGAAATTGCTTCTGGCTGCGGTAGAGGCGGCAAAATCAAAGGATGTGGTCTTCATATTCGCTGGTCTTCCTGATTCGTTCGAATCAGAAGGCTTCGACCGGAGTCACATGCAACTTCCAAAATCCCAGACACGATTGATCGAGGAAGTTGTTCGCAGAAACAGTAATGTTTGCGTGATCCTCTATGCCGGATCTCCGGTCGAAATGCCATGGATCGCTCAGGTGAAAGCTGTCTTGATGGCATATTTGCCTGGACAGGAGGGTGCGGCTTCCATCGCAAACATTCTCTATGGTCAAGTGAATCCATCCGGCAAACTTGCCGAGACATTCCCCATCAAACTTTCGGATAATCCGTCCTATCTCCATTTCGGCGAGAAGCGGCAGACACTCTATTCGGAAAGCATTTTTGTTGGTTACAGATACTATGATGCAGCCAAGATGGAGGTGCTTTTCCCATTTGGGCATGGCCTTTCTTATTCGAAGTTCTCCTATGGAGATATTCAATTCAGTTCACCGCAGATGACGGAGAATGACCAGGTGACAGTGTCGATTGATGTGACGAATATTAGTGAACGCGATGGTAAAGAGGTCGTACAACTCTATGTTGCACCGCCGGAATCTACGATCTATAAAGCGGTTCGTCATCTGGCTGGGTTCAAGAAGGTGTTTATCCAGAAAGGTGAGACCAGAACTGTAGAATTCAAGTTGAATAAACGTGCTTTCGCTTATTACAACACACAGATCAAGGATTGGCACGTGGAGAGCGGTAAGTACAAGATTGAGATCGGTTCGTCTTCAAGAGATATTCGTGCGAGCAGAGAACTGGATGTTCAATCGGGCATGACGCAGGTGACTGTACCCGATTACCGTGAATCCGCGCCACAGTACTATCATCTTGATTCGCAGACGAAGATCTTCGATAAGAAACAATTCGAAGTCGTATATGGTTCGTTGATTGCTGAAGAGAAGGATCCGAAACGCGGTCAGTTCACGATGAATTCCAGTTTGGAAGATCTGAAGAATGGTAATCTGTATGCCAAGTATTACTACCAAAAGGTGAGATTGAAGCTGAAGTGGGATATGCGCAAAGAGACTCAGGAATATCTCAAGCGGATGAATGAGGCGATGACGCTTGAATCACCACTTCGAACTTACGCTACTTTTACAGTGGGTAAGGTCACGCTTGAACAGATGGAGGCGAAACTTCTGATCATGAACGGTCACGTCTTCAAAGGTTTGTGGCGTAGCTTCAAAGCAAGAAAGAGAAGGAATGGTCTTGCATATATCTGACCTCTACTGTAACGAATTGTTGCGGTCTTCTTCTTCAAAATGAAATATGGTTGATACATGCCGACATGTTTCGCATGCTACAATTACATCAGTAAGATTAAATTGGGCATGATAGAGGAAGAATATGACGCAGGTACCTGCACAAGGATATTTCTATCCATATGATTCGATCGACGAGCTTTATGCGGAGAAACAACCGCCGGAGTTCGGTCGAATTCGTTCACTCTGGGAACTTGATCTTCCCAAGTGGCGCTTTTTCCATGCTCGAACCAAAGAAGATATTCCGCAGAATTGGAATCAAGTTGAATTCGACGATGAGTCTTGGGATGCTGTGGATGTTCCGAGTTGCTGGCAACAGCAGGGATATGGATATCCAAGTGAACTCTTATATGAGAAGAATGCACTGCTTTCCAAGAAGACGAGCAAGATTCAGCAGAAACTTGCAGACAGTGCTTCGATGGATAATGCAAATGATATTGGATTGTATCGCGTATGGGTCAACCTTCCACCGGAATATATCAGCCGTTATGTCTATCTTATGACGGATGGAATTGTAGGAAGATATCAGATTTTCGTAAACGGTACAGAAGTGTCCGAGTCCAGAAGTACATTCTCAACGATGAAGTGCCTTCTGAATGGGGCACTCACTGAAGGTGCAAATCTAATTTCTATTAAAGTGCTGCGTTTCGATGCGAACAAACGTGGTATTGTTCGTGCGCAGGGCGCTTTCGGCTTCTCCGGACTTTTCCGCCTTCCTTATATTGTCGCTGAACCAAGCGTGGAAATCTCTGCAATCCGACTTTCTACCAGTTGGCTTACGGATACCTTGGCTCGAGACGTTGTGCCGAAGACGGCTTTAGTATCCAGTCTTTATAATTCGGAAAATGAGAACCAGTTGACCAATCGTCAGAAAGAAACATTGCCACATGCTGAAATCCGTAAGGATGCAGGTATTACTGTTCAGATTGAATTACATAACCACTTGCCATATGATATGCAGGTTACGGCCAACTGTCGTATGGTCGAAGCGCATGACGAGTATGATCTTTACAATCTTCCGGAACATCGTCTTTCCCAACGTAAAGAATTAACAGATATTATTCCGAAAGAAGGGGTCAAAACACTCGAAACGGAGTGCTATGCCAAACTGGTATTACCTTGGACGGATTGCACGCCGTACCTATATGATTTTATCGTTGAACTGCGAGACCGTGATGGCAAAGTAGTATGTGTGAAGAAACAGAGATTTGGTTTTAGGACCATCACATATTCTGAGAACCTCTTCAATATGAATGATTTACCGGAACCGCTTCATGGTGTGAAGTACTATGAGTTTGATCCGGAAGAAGGAATCTCGGTTCCGCTGGAACGTTTCCGTCAGGATATCTTCTTGATGAAATGTGCCAACATCAATACCATCTATGTGGTACACCATCCGACGAATTCGTCTTTCTTTGATCTGTGTGATAAATATGGTATGTATGTTATCGTGCAATCTGCGGCGTCTGTTCTGCCACAGACTGTATATTCGTTATACAATCATCCGAGTATCATTATGTGGTCAATGACCGGTAAGAAATTCGAAGAGAATGCATATATGGATGTGAAGGAGCGAATCATTTCATTCGATGCCAAGCGTCCGATCTATTGTGAGATCGATCCGGTCGGTCATGTCTCGGATATACCTAGATTCCCGAATAAAGCCGGTATGCTGTTCGGTGAGTGGTGTGATCTTTGCCTCAATCGAGAGCACGTGAAGTCTAGACTGAAAGAAGATAAGGTACTCTTTGAGTCGCTCGTTATGCGTCCAAGAAGAGAAGAAGATAAGAAAGATCTGAAGTATATCCACCAGGGTGATCTGATTGAGTATGCGGAGCAGGTAGGCGTCTCTATTGCACAAGGAATTGTAGATGCGAACCGAGTGCCGCATCCGATATTCTATGAAGTGAAGAAACAGTGTGAAGGAATCAAGATCTTCCCATCTGCGGAGAATCCTGCGAATCTAACGATTCATAATGTAAGTTCGATTGGTGCGACCCCAGAGATTGAGCTCAAGTGGCAGTTGTTGCTGGGCGGTCATCGTTTGACCGGCGGCTCCGGTATCGTTCCTTCTATTCTTCCGATGGGTAATCGTGAGATGCAGTTCCCTATCGAAATCAATGAATTCCTGACACCGAACTGGAGAGGACGTTACGCGAAAGCGGACGAGATTTACCAACGAGCAGTATGCAAGGAATTGATCTTGGATATTTCTTTGAGCCTTTCGAAAGATTCTTTCTACGCGTCCAGCGGATATGAAGTTGCATTCTATCAGCAGGTTCTGGTCGATCAGGTATGTGACCCGAATAAGATTGTCCCGGAATGGGAGAATCAAGATGAGGATGGCGAACAGACTTTACAGATCATAGATGCTTCCGCGTTAGAAAGTGGTCTGATTCTCGATGAGAAGAAGTCTGGTATTCAGATCATGACATCACCGGCACTTTTGTTTGTCGTGGCAGGCAGTATTCGATATGGATTTAGTCGCCGAGAAGGTGGTCTCTGTTCGATTATTTCCGATGGCAAAGAATATCTTGATGGACTATTTGAACCATGTTTCTATCGTGCAGCATCGAATATCGACCGAGCTGATCAGTCTTACGTTCTTTCTCAGACGGTATTCTCCCATGAGACCGACTGGCGCACAATAGAAAGTGAGATGCGTTTCGTAGGTAGTTTCTACGAGATGGACGGGGAAGAGTTCCATCTTCTTTGTAAGTATTCCTCTTCAGGCATGAAGGGACCACTCTATGTGCGTTATCGCATTCTGCCTGATGGTACGCTTCGAGCGACATTGGACTTTGTGCCGAAGTATGATCTTGTTCGATATGGTTTCCGTGTGCCAATCGACCACGGGGCATATCTTGGTTGGTACGGACGTGGTGAAGGGGAGTCGTACGTTGATCGTAAAGAATCATCTCGAATCGGCTGGTTTACTTCGCTTCAGTCGCCTTTGTATCACGAATATGCACGGCCATCCGAAACCGGCGCACATGCAGATACAAGATATTTGCAGATTCAGCATGATGATGCGAAAGGAATTGGAATCAGTAAGCATGGACAAGAGCCGTTCTCATTCTCCTGCTTGCCGTATACACCGGATGAAATCGATGATTACGCCCATCAGGAACTACTGCCAACAGATGGTCGCACACACCTTTATCTTGACTTCTATATGAAAGGAATTGAACGAAGTCCGGATGTACTCGCTCGTAGAGGGTTACAGAAGAATAACCGCTACGAAGAAACAATTGAGATATCTCCAAAATACTAATTTCACTATATGAGGAAGGCCTTCGACGAATGTCGGAGGCCTTTCTCAATTTCTAGTGATTTCGTTCCAGTATCGTGAATAAGTCTTTCTGCTCTTTCAGGGTGAGCTTCCGATACTGACCGACCGGCAGATCGTCAAGATGAATATTGAGAATACGGATTCTCTTGAGCTTGACGACGCGGTATCCGAGGTATTCGCACATGCGTCTGATCTGACGGTTCAATCCTTGATTGAGGATAATGTGGAAGGTGCGGTTGCCAGTCTTGGTCACCTTACAGGGAAGGGTGACAGTATCCAGAATCGGTAGGCCTCCCTCCATTTTCTGTATAAAATCGCGATCGATCGGATGATCTACGGTCACGACATACTCTTTGTCATGCCTTCCTTCCGCACGAAGAAGACGATTGACGATATCTCCATCGTCGGTCATCAGAATCAGTCCGCTACTGTTCTTGTCGAGCCTTCCAATCGGAAAGATTCGTGTCGGATAGTTGATGAAATCAACGATATTATCCGGATCTCTCTGATCTGTCGTACAAGTGATACCGAGAGGTTTGTGGAATGCAAGGTACACGTGATTCTCTGAAGGGAGAACGGTCTTTCCGTCCACCAGAACGACTTGGCCTGGAAAAACTTGGCTTCCGGGTTCGGCAAGTTGGCCGTCTATGGTTACATGGCCGCCCTCGATATATTCGTCTGCTTTGCGACGGGAACAGAAGCCGCTAGAACTGATATAGCGGTTGATGCGGATACTGTTTCCCGGTTGATTCGCGGATGGGGTAGAAGTGTTACTCATGATGCCCTCAAATAATCAGATTAGTACCAGACGCTACCTGTTACGCGCTTCAAAGTGAAGGTGAATGTGGTACCTTCTCCATATTCACTCTGGACTGTAATCGTCTCGCCCATGTAACTTAAGAGCTCTCTGGCAATCGCCAGACCAAGACCGGTACCCTTCTTTCCACGTGCGCGATCTGCCTTGAAGAATCGATCGAAGATGTGATCGATATCGTACTCATGGATGCCTTGACCGGTATCGCTGACGGATACAAATACTTGATCGGTCTGGTCGTTAAACTCCGTAGAAATGGTAATGGAGCCACCAGCCGGAGTATATTTCTTGGCGTTATCAAGAAGAATAACGATGATCTGTTCCACACGGTCCGGATTGCCCATTACTGTCGGTAGCGGCCCCGTCTTATACTCTACAGAGAAATTGAGTTCAGCTTCCTCCAATACAGGTGCAAATTTGGTTTCAAACTCGGAAAGAAGCTTATTCAGGTCGAACGGGAATGTCTTAAAGGCCAATGTTCTAGCCTGCAGACGTGAAAGCTCCAACATGTCATCGATCAGACGTGAAAGACGCATGGTCTCGTGGAGGATGATGCCATAGTAACGCTGGCGGTCTTCTTCTTTCTTTACCATGCCGTCGGCAAGCGGCTCAACCAAGCCACGCATGGCGGTCAGCGGAGTACGTAATTCGTGAGAAACATTGGCTACGTAGTCACGACGAGTCTGCTCAAGACGTTCCTGCTCAGAGATATCGCGGAAGAATCCTGTGGCTCCGATGATATATTTCTCATTATCAAGGATTGGCACGATGGTAGAAGAATATGCACAATCCTTCGCCTCAATGGTTCGCTCATAGGTCTCGCCGGTCTTCAGGCAATTCTCAAAATCTTCCCAGACTTCCTCGAAAGGTATCAATTGAAGTTTCTCCGTGAAAAGATTCTTACGCGGTACTTTCTCGAACAACGTTGCAATCGCGTTATTGGAATAGTCCGGCTGAAGATCTTCGTTGACGGAAACGATACCTTCCGAAATGATATCGAAGATCTCTTTCAGACGGTTACGCTCTGTCGTGACGCTGGTGATCGATTTCGACAGTTTCTCAGCCAGCTCGTTGACCGATGCAGCCAATTCGCCGATTTCGCCTTTGGTCGAATCATTCGCACGGACAGAGAAATCTCCTCTTCCCAATGCATTGGCAACGTCCGTAACTTTGTTGAGCGGACGCACGAGCCGGCGGCTGGCGAAGTACACCGGTATGGCCATAAAGAGAGAAACCATCAAAGTCGAGATAAAGAGAACCCCGCTTAAGTTAGAGGCTTCTGGACTTTGCTTCGGAATCTGGTCACCGATGACTAAGTAACCAATCAGGTTGTTATCCACTTCGATTGGAATTTGGATGACAGTGATGGAGTTCTTCTTGGAAGATGCGGAGACATTGCCGATTAGGTTCTTGTTATCACTGTTGGTCAGCATATTCTCCTGTGCATAAGTATCGATCGAAGTCAGGATTTCTATGTCTTCGGTATCGACCGCGTTGGTCTTGAAAAACGAATTGCCTTCTTCCGTATAGAGAATGAAATAAGCTCCAAGTACAGTGTGGTTGGCATATCCGACCGTTGCATCTTTCAATGCGGAAATGAGTTCACCCTTCGTTTCAATATTCTTCTGACCGACATATTCAGAAAGAAGGTCTGACATAGAATATCCTTTGTCAATCAAGACTTCCTCTGCATTGTTGCGTGAAATTGCATTCATACCGATATTAAACAGCGTAGCAGAAAGAAGTGCCGATGCACAAAGTGCAATCAGCACCATAAGGATCATCTTTCGAAGGAATACACTTCGGAACATTATTGGTTGACCTCGAACTTATAGCCGACACCGTAAATGGTGATCAGTGACCAGGGCGCACCTTCGTAGTAAATCTTCTGACGAATGCGCTTGATGTGAGTATCTACCGTACGGGTATCGCCCAGATAATCGTACCCCCAAATGAGCGAGAGGATCTGCTCACGATCCATGACCTGTCCAACATGGGAGGCCAGAAGATGCAGAAGTTCAACTTCCTTTGGTGTGCAAGGTACGATCTCGCCCTTTACCTTCACCTGATAGTTATCCAGGTTGATCTCCAGTCCCTCGTAACGAAGCAGGGAAGTATTCTCCTGTGGTTCGTTGATACGGCGCAGAACCGCCTTAATACGTGCGACGACCTCGCGAGGGGAGAAGGGCTTGACGATATAGTCATCGGCACCCAGTTCCAAACCTAATACGCGGTCGATCTCTTCACCCTTGGCGGTGAGAATAATAATCGGTGTGGAAAGTGTCTTACGGATTTCTCGGCAAACCTCGATACCTGTCTTCTCCGGCATCATGACATCAAGGATGATCAGATCCGGCTTGTCAGAAGCGACGTGCGTCAGTGCATCAAGTCCATCGTAAGCACTGGAATATGTAAAATGTTCGTTCTCAAAATATAGACCCAGAGACTCGTGTACAACCGGATCATCGTCACAGATCAATATGTGTGGAGCTGTAGACATTATTATTACCTCTTCTTTGCAACATTACGAACATTATAATATAAAAAAACTCATACGTGACCAGCAATCGTTCAAAAATCGGTGAACATTTCGTGAATTCACAGCAGGACTTTCATAAGCGTTTCCAGAATGTTGAGATTCTTAGATGGAAATTCGACTTTTTTGCCCGAAAGGATAATGTTATACTGGTGAAGGACGCGGGTTGGTCTCGTGTCTTGATTATGGATGAAACGGAAGCGAAACAGGTATGTTCTTAGCAGATAGATGGTCAGAATTCGAGCTGCTTTATTGCGGTGAAGGTGAGAAATATGAACGTTGGGGCGATATTATGCTTCAACGACCGGATCCTCAAGCCATCTGGCCCAAGACCGGTTATGCCGGCATGAAAGAGGAATACTGGCCGAAGCCCCATGCTGTCTACCATCGAAGTGAGAGTGGCGGCGGACACTGGAGCAAGGAACGTCCGCTTCCACAGAAGTGGGAGATCCATTACGATGCGGTCGGTCGTCCACTGACCTTCATTATTGAACCGACCAGCTTCAAACATACGGGTCTTTTTCCCGAACAGGCGGCGAACTGGGACTTCTGCGGAAAGAAGATCCAGCAGGCAGTGAAAGAAGGGAAGAAACCGCGTATCCTGAATCTTTTTGCCTATACAGGCGGCGCGACCATGGCTTTTGCTGCAGCCGGCGCGGCGGAAGTGGTGCATGTTGATGCCAGTAAGGGCATGGTGGCACGTGCCAAAGAGAATATGGTGGCCAGCGGTCTGGAGGACTGCTACATCCGATTTATCGTCGAGGACTGTGTTCGCTTTGTGGAGCGTGAGATCCGAAGAGGACGAAAGTACGATGGTATCATCATGGACCCACCGGCTTACGGACGTGGACCTTCCGGTGAGATGTGGAAACTGGAAGATGCGCTGTTCCCGCTTGTGGAGAAGTGCGAGCAACTGATCTCGGATGATCCGTTGTTCTTCCTCATTAACTCGTATACGACGGGACTCTCTTCGATGGTCATTGAAGATATTCTGCGTCTGGCGATCCGTACCAAGCATGGTGGTCAGGTCGTGTCAGAAGAACTGGGACTTCCATGTTCGAGAATGGATCTGGTCCTGCCTTGCGGTAGTACGGGAAGATGGACACCGAAGGAGAAGTAGACATGCAGATGACACCGGAAATCCTTTACGAAGACAATCACCTCTTGGTGGCGGTAAAGCCGGCAGGGGTGCTTTCGCAGAGCGATTTGACCGGGGATCCGGACATGCTGACGCTTCTCAAGAATTATCTCGTGGAGAAATATAAGAAGCCAGGTGAAGCATATCTTGGACTTCTTCACCGACTTGACCGACCGGTCACAGGCGTCATGGTCTTTGCGAAGACCAGTAAATGTGCCTCAAGAGTCAGTGAACAGATCCGATCACGTACGGTAAGAAAGAAGTATCGCGCCATCGTTTACGGCCACATGGAGTCAAGTGCCGGCGAGATCCATTCTTATCTTCTGAAGAATGCAAAGACCAATCTCGTGGAGGTTTTCCCGGATGCCGCTTCTGCGCCGAAAGATGCGAAAGAGAGCAATCTTGAGTATGAAGTGATCGGTGAGGGAAGAATCGCAGGCGCACCGGTTACGCTTCTTAGCATTCTTCTGCATACAGGAAGATCCCACCAGATCCGATCACAGCTGGCTTCAATCGGTCATCCCATTGTCGGAGACCGTAAATACGGCAAAGGCCCCAATCGTTTTGCAGGAGACATCCTGTTGGAGTCTTATCACATGGAACTTGATCATCCGGTCACAAGGGAACGGATGATTTTTGAAATACCTCTTCGTGAGGAAGAGCCTTGGAAACAATTCAGAAAGGAGTGATCGAAAGTAATGGAAGAATTCTGCATCAGCGCGGAGCAACAAGCCGAAAATCAGAAGAGGATCAAAGAACTGCTTCTTTCGACTAATCGTCCCGGTATCGACAAACTCGTAGAGTGGATGGAGACAAAGACGGATTTCTTCACGGCACCGGCTTCAACGAAGTATCATCTGCACTGTGACGGAGGACTGGCCCAGCATAGTCTTCATGTTTATCAACGCTTATCTGAAAAGGTGAGTCAGGGACTGATCAAACTTCAGGAGGATACCGTAATCATCACCGCTTTGCTACACGATCTGTGTAAAGTGAATTTCTACGTCAAAGAGACGAAGAATGTCAAAGAAGGTACCAAAATCAATCAGTACGGTAAAGAAGTAGCAAACTGGGTGGAGAAAGAAGTATGGGGTATTAAGGATTCTTTTCCCGTGGGACACGGCGAGAAATCCTGCTGGTATATCCAGAATTTCATTCGCCTGAGGCCGGAGGAATATGCCATGATCCGGCTTCATATGGGACCGGATAAGAATAGCTATCCGGATCCTTTCTCCGAGACGGCGAAACTCTACCCGTCTGTGGTGGCAATCTATACATCCGACATCGAATCGGCTTATATTTTGGAGGAAAACTTATGATTTACTATGTTGATCAAAACACGAAGTCACAGGGTGCCGGGACCAAAGAGCATCCATTTCTAACGATCACTGCCGCAGCAAAGATTGCCAAGCCGGGCGACGAGATCCTGGTTATGCCGGGTGTGTACCGTGAATATGTTGATCCCCAGAATGCGGGAACAGAAGATGCCCGTATTACTTATCGTTCTGTCGAACCGCTTCAGGCTGTAATCACCGGTGCAGAGATCGTGAAGGGTTGGGAGAAATATGAGGGGAATACCTGGAAAGTCGAGATCGACAATGGTATTTTCGGCGCATATAACCCGTACGATACACGCGTAGGCGGCGACTGGTATTTCTGGCATCGTCATCCGCATACAGGATGTGTCTATATCAATGACGTGGCGCTTTACGAAGCAGATGATCTTGATACTTGCCTGAAAGGTGAAGT
>JAGHVD010000065.1 GCA_018064475.1 Candidatus Scatonaster coprocaballi | reverse complement strand
CGGAGCTTTCTTCCAGAGCGGTTCAGTATCGTTGATCGGCATGTTCTCATGCTCATATCCCTTATACTCTTCACCTTTATCCTCTGCTTCCTTCTTCTTCTTCGCCTCATCTTCTCTACGCTTACGGTCCGCAACGATATCGCTCCAGTAGAGATCAAACGGCATGAAAGAACAGTACTTCGTGAGTACTCCGCGGATCTTGCCACTATCGAAGATCTTCTTTGCTTCTTCAGAAAGTGTCAGCGTGATCGTCGTACCACGCGCATCACGATCCGAATCCGAGATTTCATAATCCATACCATCTTCCGAGATCCAGCGAACCGCCGTCGCACCATTCTGGAAAGACAGCGTATCGATCTGAACTTTGTCCGCAACCATGAAAGCTGAATAGAAACCCAGACCGAAGTGGCCGATGATGCCACTTGCATCGGTGCTCTCTTCCTTATACTTCTCGACAAAGTCCATCGCGCCGGAGAAAGCGATCTGGTTAATGTACTTATCGACTTCCTCCTCTGTCATACCGATACCATTATCGATGAAGGAAAGTGTACCTTCTTCGCTATCAAACTCGACACGAAGCTGATAATCTTCTGTTTCCGGCTTCTCTGCCTCGCCCAGATCAACCAGACGCTTGAACTTCGCGATTGCATCTGAACCATTAGAGACAAGCTCTCTTACAAAAATATCCTGGTCAGAATACAGCCACTTTCGAATAATCGGGAAAATGTTTTCCGTCGTTACTGAAATCGTACCTTTTCTTGCCATTTATATAAAACCTCCAAAAATTGTAATCAGATTTTCTTGTGTGCATCAATATATGCATGCACGATATCTTGATAACTAGACATCAGACTCATGATTGCCGGACAAGAAGATGATGAGAATTTCTCTTCATCGATCGATGCAACCGGCAGAATGTCGAAAGGAGAACTTGTCACGAAGAGACCCATTCTCGGTGTATCCTGATTGAGTTCTTCCTCCATACGAACCAATTCTTCCATGGTAAAAGCACCTTCAACCAGCTTCAATCCGGCCTGTTCGATTGCTTCCTTCACATACTTTCTGGTAATACCAATCAGAATCAGTGACTCGTCAGGCGAATAGACTTGATCATCCACGACTACGAAGAAGTTGGAACGGCCACCTTCTACGAACTTACCATCGTTTCCGCGAAGGATCACTTCATACGGCATACCGAACGAGGTCTCTGTGTTCTGTGCCTGTGCAACCGCTGACTTATAATCGCCACGGAATACTTTAACATGTGGCTCAACACGTTCCCATGTCAAGCTATGCGTCACGATACCATCCTGGTACATCTGTGAAGTCGGATAGGTCATATTACTGAGATAAAGTAATGTGTGCGTCTTGGTCAGGACCACACGGATGTTGCCATCCATCAGGCCGCTGTCTACGATCATCTCACACGCGATGGAATAGTAAGTGTTCGGTTCAATAGGGAAATTCTCTTTGGCCTCGACTGATTTCGACAGTCGAACCATGTGGTCTTCCCAGAAGAGTAATACGCCTTCCTGAAAACGAACTGACTCATAATATGTAATCTCATCGGTAGGCGTGAAGAGTGCCTGTCCTTCAGGAGCGTCAAAGGAAACCTTCTCGCCGTCCAATACACAGTAAGCACCGATATTACCTTCCACCAACGGATACGCCATACTTTCCACCTTCTATCGCATACACCAAGCGAAATTTATGCATGATTTCATGCATACTGTATAATTCTACTCTTTTAAGGTGTTTTCGTAAACTCCTTAAAAACTGTGATTTGCACAACGATTTAGAAGTTGTGTATTACAATAATTTACATACAATATATTTAGCATCAACATTCACATACAGTGTTGACGCAAACGATTGGCTTTGCTAGAATTCGTTTATGCAAATCTGTTAATAATTATTCATCTTTTGATGGTTATTTTGCATAGATGATCCATAGCTTGATGAGCATGCAGAAATGAGGTAGATTATGCGACTTCGTCCTTTTAAGAAATGTGATGCCGACACCATCGTGTCTTGGATCAGTAATGAACGGATTTTCCGATTCTGGTGCGCTGATCGATTTGAGTCTTATCCTATTTCCGGCTCCGATCTGATTGCCCAGTATGAGGATCTTGCAATGAATGATGATATTTTCCACTTCGTTGCATACGATGAGACAGGCGTGGTCGGACACTTTAACATCCGTTTTCCGGACAAGAACGATATCAATACCGTACGCCTCGGCTACGTCATCGTCGATAACCAGAAACGCGGACAAGGTCTCGGAAAACAGATGATTCGTCTTGCTTTGGATTATGCAACCGAATTCATGCACGCGACCAAGGTGACCATCGGTGTTTTTGCCGAGAATGCGCCGGCGCTCAACTGTTACCTCTCTTCCGGTTTTCAAGATACCGGTATCGTGAATACGTACACTTTCAATAATGAGGAATGGGTTTGCAAGGAGCTCGCTTACGAACCATAAGAGATTGACGATGACGGCTTCTCGACCTAGATGTCGATGACTCCAAAGAAGGCATCAAGAAGTATCTCGACCGTAATCCCAACACCAGTTTTGTTGCGGAAGAGACCACTTCTTGTGGTAAAATAATCTGTGGCGCAATCCTATGCGGACATGACGGATACATAAGGAGATAGAAACATATGGCAAAGAAAATGTGGGCAGGTAGATTTGAGAAAGCAACCGACAAGGCAGTGAATGATTTCAACTCTTCACTTCCCTTCGACTGTAGGATGTATAAGCAGGATATCGAGGGGTCCGTCGCCCACAGCAAGATGTTGGCGAAGCAGGGTATTATCTCTCAGGAGGATGCCGATGCGATCCGCGAAGGCCTTCTTTCAATCCTTGCGGATATTGAGTCCGGCAAGTTGACCTTCGATTCCGATGCAGAAGATATTCATATGTTCATCGAAGAAGAACTCACCAACCGCATCGGCGATGCCGGTAAGCGTCTCCACACCGGTCGTTCCAGAAACGATCAGGTCGCGTTGGACCAGCGTCTTTACGCAGTGGACGAAGCCAAGGAGATTCAGTCTCTCCTCGGTGCGCTTCGTGACGCACTGATTGAAATTGCCAAGGCGAACACAGAGACCTATATGCCTGGCTATACTCACCTTCAACGTGCGCAGCCAATCACCTTTGCACATTACCTGATGGCCTACATCGAGATGTTCGGTCGTGATATGGACCGACTGGACGAAGCAATCGCAAGAACGAATATCTCACCTCTGGGCTCCGGTGCACTGGCCGGCACCACCTATCCTCTGGATCGTCCTTTCGTTGCAGACGAACTGGGCATGAGCGGTGTTACACTCAATTCACTGGATGGTGTAGCGGATCGTGACTGGGCCATTGAGATCGCTTCCTTTGCCTCGATCCTCATGATGCATCTCTCCCGTTTCTCCGAAGAGATCATCCTCTATTCTTCTCAGGAGTTCAAGTTCATCGAACTCGATGACGCTTACTCCACCGGTTCTTCCATGATGCCTCAGAAGAAGAACCCGGATGTGGCTGAGCTGACCCGTGGCAAGACCGGACGCGTATACGGTGATTTGATTTCACTTCTCGTTACCATGAAAGGTCTTCCGCTCACCTATAACAAGGATATGCAGGAAGTACAGGAGGCCATCTTTGATGTTATCGACACCATCAAGGGCGTACTCGTTCCTTTTACCGGCATGATCCGCACCATGACATTACGCAAAGACAACATGGCGGCCGCGGCACTGGGTGGTTTTACCAATGCGACTGACTTGGCTGACTATCTCGTTCGTAAGGGTATCCCATTCCGTAGCACTCACGAGATCTCCGGCAAGCTGGTTCACTATGCGATTGAGCATAATACAACC
This sequence comes from Candidatus Scatonaster coprocaballi, assembly GCA_018064475.1. Taxonomy (GTDB): domain Bacteria; phylum Bacillota; class Clostridia; order Saccharofermentanales; family Saccharofermentanaceae; genus Scatonaster; species Scatonaster coprocaballi. The sequence continues at coordinate 8,260 of JAGHVD010000065.1, read as the reverse complement.
TTGGAGAAGCTCTCGCTCGAGGAATTCAGACAGTTCTCCGATCTCATAGACGAAGATGTTTACGAAGCCATCTCCCTCGAGACATGTGTAAACAAAAGATTAATTATTGGTGCCCCAGCCCCTCAAACGGTTGAAAAAGCTTTGGAAACGTTTAATAATTAAATTATATTATTATTTCGAAGCTTCTTCGATGGGAGAGAATCATTTTGGCACGTGCAAGAATTGGTCTGTTCATGAGTGAGATCACACAGGATTTTCAATCCGCCTGTGGCAAAGCAATCGTCGATCTTGCATCCATAAGGGATATGGATGTCTTTATATATGCTTCGTACGGCTCCTACTCATCTCCATATGGACGTAACCTTCTCGCCGAGATCGGTAAGAAGAACATTATTCGTTTGCCGGACTATTCCACCTTCGATGCAATCATTGTATTACCGAGTACTTTTGACATTAATGGCATGGAGCGCGAATTCTTCGAATTGATTCGTGCCCAAGCCACCTGTCCGGTCATCTGTCTGCAGACTGGTCACTCCGATTTCTATACACTGACAAGTGATAACCAAGATGCGATTTACCGCATGACCCGCCACTTCATCAAGGATCACCAGTTCACTGATATCTGCTATATGTCCGGTCCTTATAAGCATAAGGATTCCCCGGAGCGTCTTCGTGGCTTTGTCGAAGCCATGCGGGACAGTGGTTTAAGCATTGATACCAATACCATTTACGAAGGCAATTACTGGCGCAATCGTGGTGCCAAAGCAATCGACTTCTTTATGGACGGACGTCGCGAATACCCTCAGGCCATTGTTTGTGCCAATGACTATATGGCACTATCCGTTATTGAAGAATTGAAGAAACGTGGTGTACGTGTCCCAGAGGACGTCTGTGTAAGTGGTTTTGACGATATTCGTGAAGGTCAGGACTCCTTCCCTTCACTCACAACTGTAACCGTTCATCCGGAGAGTTTCGCCGATGCCGCTTTCAAGATTATTGACGACATCAAGGAAGGCAAGCAGACTTCTCGTTATGTGACCCTCAGTGGAGATTTCCACTTCCGAGCAAGTTGCGGTTGCGGCAAGCAGTGTGTCAGCAGTAATATCACGGAGATCAATGCCCTACTGAACGACACGGAGTTCCGACTTCGTGAGACGGGCCGAATCACTGCAGACTATCAGAACACATATGACATCGATAGTTCTCTTTCCGTTGCGAACTATTATTTCAACACTTTAGGCTGTGATATCGGATATGTATGTTTCTGCGATGAATCCGATCCAAAATTCTTCTCCACAGATGATGACAGTGCTTTTACCGACGATATGATGCTTCTTCAGATCATGCATGCAAACAATCAGCGTCAAGCTACGCCTGTGAATGAGAAGTTCCCGAGAAAAGAGATCCTTCCGCATTTCTGCTTTGATACGGAAGATCCCGGAACATATATTATTCTGCCGATCAACTATAAGAATATGGAATATGGCTATCTGGTACTGAAACCCAATCACAATCAATGGCTGAATTCCATTACAAACACCTATATCAGCGCATTATCTTCTGCAATCGAGAATTGCTACTATCAGAAGAAATTCAGCCGCATCAACGAAATTACGAAACTCTCTCAGACAGATGAGCTGACAGGACTATATAATCGTCGCGGCTTCGAGAATGCACTTCAGGAGACGCTCAAGAATGCTGCAGACAGCATGATCATCCACATCGCAAGCGTTGATATGGACAACCTGAAGGAGATCAACGATACATATGGTCATGGCGACGGTGATTTCGCTTTGTCCGAGATATCTCGAGTACTTCGTGAAACGCTAGATGAGGGCGAGTTCTGCGCGAGATTTGGCGGAGATGAATTCTCTGTCGTCCTCGTCTCTTCACGTCCCAGTCGTGCCAAAGAGTTCGAGAACCAGTTCAACTACCTTCTGAAGAAAGCATCCGATCGATCCGGCAAACCTTATATCCTGCACGCAAGTCTGGGCATCGCCCTTCTATGTGCTCGTAACACAAGTGATGTACTCGATGCGATGCAGGAAGCAGACGAAAAAATGTACGCTCAGAAGCGGGCGTACAAGAATTCGATTTCATCATCGGATCAAGATGATACTCCATCCAAATAATCCAAGATTTCTATACATTAATTTCGCATACTGTGAATCGGTGCAGGAATTCGTCCACCACGTGAGATGAATGCTTCCGATGAAGCAGTATTCACTTCCATGATTGGCGCATATCCAAGAAGTCCACCAAACTCTACCTGATCGCCGACCTTCTTACCCGGAACCGGAATCACACGAACAGCAGTTGTCTTATTATTGAACGTTCCGAGCGCCATCTCATCTGCAATGATGCCCGAAATTGTGGAAGCAGGCGTATCGCCTGGAATCGCGATCATGTCGAGACCCACTGAGCAAACACATGTCATGGCTTCCAGTTTCTCAAGTCTCAAGAAGCCTTTCTCCGCAACTTCAATCATTCCTTCATCTTCAGATACAGGAATAAATGCGCCGGAGAGGCCGCCGACGAACGAAGAAGCCATCGTTCCGCCCTTCTTCACTGCATCATTCAACATAGCCAGTGCAGCCGTCGTTCCCCATGCACCACAGTGTTCCAGACCAAACTCTTCCAGAATTCGACCGACAGAGTCACCAACTGCAGGTGTCGGCGCAAGTGAAAGATCGATTATGCCGAACGGTACATTGAGGCGTGAAGACGCTTCTCTTGCAACCAATTCACCAACTCGAGTAATCTTAAATGCGGCTTTCTTAATTGTCTCGGCAACCACACCAAGATCTTCACCCTTCACCGTCTCAAGTGCTGCCTTGATAACACCAGGACCGGAAATTCCAACGTTAATGACGCATTCAGGTTCACCAGGTCCTAAGAAAGCGCCTGCCATGAACGGATTGTCCTCCGGTGCATTGGCAAATACCACAAGTTTCGCGCATCCCAGTGCATCACGGTCCTTTGTCGCCTCAGCTGTCTTCTTGATGATCACGCCCATATCACGCACGGCATCCATATTGATACCCGAACGCGTCGAGGCAAGATTAATAGAAGAACATACGCAATCCGTTACAGACAATGCCTCCGGGATCGACTCAATCAAGCGCTTATCCGAGATGGTATATCCCTTCTGCACCATGGCAGAGAATCCGCCGATAAAATTGACGCCACATGCCTTGGCCGCACGATCAAGTGTCTGGGCAAACATGGTATAGTCCTTCGCGCCGGAAGCTGCAGCAACGATGGAGATCGGCGTAACAGAGATTCGCTTATTTACGATCGGAACACGATACTTCTCCGTGATCTCTTCTCCGACTTTGACTAAGTCCTTCGCATAGCGAGTGATCTTATCGTAGATCTTCTGACAAGACTTCTCCGGCGTATCAGCCGCACAGTCCATCAGGTTGATACCCATGGTAATGGTTCTTACATCCAGATGCTGTTCCTGAAACATCCGGACCGTCTCTAATACTTCAAAATCTGTTATCATTTCTTAAACCTGCCTAGCATATTCTTAAATTCTGTGCATCGCGTAGAAAAGATCCGTATGCTGAATACGAATGGATACGCCGATCTCTTCACCGACTTGATCGAGTTTCTCGGAGAGTGATTTCATATCCGACTTCGTAGCCTTCAGGTCAACCAGCATGATCATGGTGAAAATATCATCTAGGATCGTCTGGGTAATGTCGTTGATATTCACGTCTTCCTCAGCAAGCAATGCCGAAATCTTCGCAATGATTCCTACTGCATCGCAACCTACAACTGTAATCACTGCCTTGTTCTTGTCTTTCTCTGTACTCATTGATATATCCTCTTTTCTAAATAATGAACACTTAAATACGATATGTCTTATTGGGCGTTGCCAATTCAAAATCCCAATCCCCACAAGCACGTGCTTCCAGCTCCACATCTTCTCTATCGTAGAACGGAACAAGGTGGGACAATATCGTTTTCTTCGCACGAAGTGCCTTGGCACATTCGTAGCACTCCTTCGGTGTAAGGTGCAACATATTCGGTCTGCGATTGCGCTCAATCTCTCCGCAATCCATTATGCACAGATCAGCATCGTCCAGATATCCCGCGAAACAAGTATCAACAGAACAGTCTGAAGTATATACAAATACTTTACCTTCATGTTCAACACGAATACCATAACATTCGACCGGATGCTTCGTACGGAAGAATCTCGCTTTCGCTCCGAAAAGCGGCAGTTCAGAATCATGACCGATATAACCGACTTTATAACCCCAATCCTGATTTAAGGATTGAATGACGCTCTCCGGTGTCTTCGGCGCAAAGATGGGAACATTTCGAAATTCCATTCCCTGTTTCGCATTCATGTCAACTGCGTAACGCATCACCATCAGATCACTATAGTGATCGGCATGTAAATGAGTGATAAGAATGGCATCCAGTCCATTGATCGGAGCATGCAACTGTAAGTTGGAGAATACTCCGCTTCCGCAGTCGATCAGAACTTTCTTGTCGCCAATGGTAAGAAGATAGCCGGATGCAGCCTGTCCCGGACCCGGGTAACCGCCGCAGCAGCCTAAAATAGTAACTTCCATAAGTATGTGCCTCTTTTTTCTAAAGTGCACATCTATTGTACCATAACCTAGCAGAAATATCTTTGAAGAAGCGCTTCAGATTGACGAATTCCATCGATTGCCGAGCTCATGATTCCGCCGGCATAGCCCGCGCCTTCTCCCGTTGGGAAAAGGCCTCGCATAGAAGTGCATTCGCCGGACTCATCACGTCGGATCCTCACCGGTGAAGAGCTTCGCGTCTCGACCGCAGTCAGCACAGCGTCCGGATCATTAAAACCACGAATCTTCTTCTCCAGCAGAACAAGACCCTCATCTATCGTACGAGCGATTTCTTCGGGCAGGATTTCCCAAAGATTGGACATTGTCACCCCAGGACGATAGGATGGGAGTACTTTTCCCCAAGAAGTAGTCTTCTGATGCAAATGGAAATCACCCACTCTTTGGGCTGGAGCATAGTAAGGTTTCTCACCCATTTCATAAGCACGTTTCTCCAGTTTGCGCTGGAAAAGGATGCCACAGTCCCAAGATGTCGAACCATAGTCTGTCTCATCGACGCCAACAAGCATAGCTGAATTGGCATTCTGTTTGTCTCTTCTATACTCGCTCATTCCGTTCGTGACCACGCCATTTTCTTCCGAAGCACCACATACGACTTCTCCGCCTGGGCACATGCAGAACGAATAAAGTTTCCTTCCGGTTGAGGTTGAAGTAACCACCTTATAATTTGCAGGACGAAGGATCTCGCTTTCTGCCATCTCGCCAAACTGCGAGACATCAATCTCTTTCTGAAGATGCTCGATGCGGACCCCCACCGAGAATGGTTTACGTTCCAGCTCAATTCCCGCACCCGCCAACATAGAGAACGTATCTCTTGCACTATGTCCGATCGCAAGAATCACCGCTGCACACGGAATGCATATCGGATCGGAATCGTTATGAGATGCAACATGGGTCACAGAAGTGATCGTTCCGTTCTCAACAGAGATTCCTTGAAGTTTTCTTCCGAATAGCACTTCTGCACCATTTTGAACTAGGTCTTCACGCATATTTCGGATGACGACACGAAGCAGATCCGTGCCGATATGCGGATGTGCATCATAGAGGATCGTCTTTGGCGCGCCATACTTCACAAACGTGCGAAGAACCAGCTCTCTTCTTGCATCCGATACCCCGCTGAATAGTTTACCATCGGAAAAAGTACCCGCTCCGCCTTCGCCGAACTGTACATTGGATTGAAGATTGAGTAAACCCGCATCTTTCAGTTTGTTCACATCATCCGTACGTGTATCAATATCCGATCCTCGCTCTAGAAGAATAGGGCGAAGACCTGCACGAAGGAGTGTAGCCGTTGCAAATAGACCTGCCGGACCGCTTCCTACCACCACGACACGTTTGTCAGAATGATCATTGATATGAATACCTGTCAATTCCGGGGACAGGATCTCATCGGTCAGGTCGCGGTCAGAGAACAATGCGGAAACGACGATGCGGATATCGTTTCTATGTCTTGCATCAATAGATTTCTTCAGAAAATAACAATACTTTGGCAGTCTTTTTCTAGTTTTCTTCTCAAAATATGCCCGAATATCACGATCATCTGTGAATGGAGATAGGATCTTCGGAAGATGCTCATAATCTCTTACGGGAATAGATAATCGAATCTCACTTTGCATGCTGTTCCCCCCAGATTGCGTGGGCCGCGGACTGGCCGGCAAGAATGCCGGAAGAGAACGCCCACTGCAGGTTATATCCACCGCAATCTCCATCTACATCCAATACTTCTCCACAACCATAAAGATTGTGTTGTATCAGGGATTCCATCGTCTTCGAATTGAATTCATCACATGAAGCGCCACCAATCGTAGTCTGAGCAAATTCAAGTGATTTTGTGCCGGTCACCTTGAATCTCCAATCCTGAAGAACGGTCAGAACTCGTTCGATATCCGCTTCAGAAAGAGATGAGATCGGGACGGTCAACGGCCGATTCAAAGCATTCTTCAGTATCGCCGCACCAATTTTCGCAGGAAGGACCGAGAGCAGTAGTTGCTCGACGGGACGTTCAGCGAAGGCATGTATCCTTTGCTGCAGCGCTTCGCGCAGAACCTGAATCGCCTGCTTCTCGAAAAGGCAGAGGGAAATCTGCATCGGCACAGAGAGTATGCCCTTTCTCACCCGACGAGACACTTCTCCGGAAACTTGGAAAGCCGCCGGACCTGAAAGACCATAATCAGTAAACAGCACTTCACCATCTTGCGTAGCAATAGACTGTCCTTCACAGAGCAATGTAAGTCGACAGTCAACCTTCAGCCCATTGAGCAGACGTGTAACCGCAGGATCAGTCGTGATTTGTACAATAGACGGCTTGGGCGCATATACTTTATGTCCTAAAGATGCAAGTAAACGATAACCATCGCCTGTCGTACCCAATGCCGGCGCGCAAGCACCGCCACATGCTAGGATGACAGATTTGGTGAAGAATACACGACCATTCTGTAGGAGAATACGGTACAGTCTTTGGTTACCAACAGCTTCAACTGATTTGATCTCCTCCACAACCGCTGTCGTCTCAACTTGAATCTGATATTCAGAGAGTGCAAATCGGAATGCATCGACAACGGAAGACGCTTGTTTACTCATCGGGAACAACTTCTCTCCTTCTGAGACAGTCAGAATACCAATCCCCGCCAAGAAGCCAAGCACATCATTTTGAGTGATTTTCCCAATTACGTCAGATGGGAAATCGCCCCGATGACTGTGAAAATGAGAAAGACTCATATCATGATTGGAAAGATTACAGCGACCATTACCGGTTGCGAGTACCTTCTTTCCCACACGATCATTCTTCTCAAGAATCAGCACGTCACCGTATTCCCCGCTTACCGAACATATGGTCTGTTGATAAGAAATTGCGGCACACATGCCAGAGGCGCCTCCGCCGACAATGATTAGATCCAATACTTTATCTTCGGTCATGTTCCACCTCTTCCAACAGAAGCAAACATCTTCCGAGTTTGGATATTTCCTCATAGGATGCGCCAGTCCTAGAAACGATTTGTTCTCCCAATGAAGTGATCTCCGCTACGCTTCCTTCCACCAGCTCAATCTCCATCTCAATGATCGGAGTATGTCGATCAAGTCCATAACATTCACCAACGTCCAAGCAGATCTCTACTTCGCTCTGCTGATACTTCGCACGTATCGTTCTTCGAGAGAAACTTGTGCGACATAGATCGATCAGTGGCTGCCCCTCAATTGGAAGAAGTACTTCCTTGAGTACAGCGATAGGATCTTTAGGGCAATCCGCCTCGACAGCGGAAATAAACCGTTGGATATCGAAATCATGTTCTTCAGTAACCCAGTTCCACTCATACTTTGAGGATAAACCATCGTGAATCTGAACGCCGCCGGTTTTAACAGTATGAATGTATTCATGGCCGAGAACCTGTCGAACTCGGATAGAAGTCCGCGTTTGACGCAAGTCGCGACCGGTAGTATCTAAATAGCGATTATCGTAGCATTCATTTTTCTCATCGATGAACGTGACGGCCTCTCGAAACCAAGGCTGTTCAACCGTCTGAAATAGAGATTCCTTAGATGGGAAAGCAATCTTAATCTCGTTCTCCATCGTTATCCTCCCCAAGCATCAGATTGAGATCTCACGTACACCTGCATTGGTCACGACACAAATATTC
>JAGHVD010000028.1 GCA_018064475.1 Candidatus Scatonaster coprocaballi | reverse complement strand
GTCATATGGCGAAGAAGGCAGAGAATGTTCTGTCTTGCGGCAACAATAACGGTGAAGGTTGGTTCCTGACTGCCGAGATGATCGAGCTGATTGAAAGCGGTGTGCCAAACATTATCTGTGCACAGCCTTTCGCCTGTCTGCCAAACCATGTAACCGGTAAGGGTATGATCAAGGAGTTGCGTCGTCAGTATCCGGAATCGAACATTATTCCGATCGACTACGATCCAGGTGCCAGTGAGGCGAACCAGTTGAACCGTATCAAACTGATGGTCAGCACTGCGCATTACCGTGAAGACCTGAAGAATCAAGTGAACGAGAAGAACGACGAGAATTGATTGGAGAATAGATTATGTCTGAGAACAAGAGATTGCTTCTTGTAGATGGAAACAGTATCATCAACCGGTCTTACTACGCAACGGCCGGAAGAAACAATCTGACTGCTCCGGACGGTACGCCAACGGGTGCGGTGAATATCTATCTCAATACCCTTTCCAAATATATGGAAGAGGTTGCGCCGACTCATACCTGTACGCTCTTTGACCTGAAGGCACCGACATTCCGTCACCAGGCTTATGACGGATATAAAGGTACTCGCAAAGGCATGCCGGATGATTTGGCGGCTCAGATGCCGGTCCTGAAAGAAGTACTGGATGCCATGGGTTTCCCGCGCTACGAACAGGCAGGCCTTGAAGCGGACGACCTGATCGGTACGCTGAAGACCATGGCGGTCAAGGATGGATTCGAAGTCTTTATCTTAAGTGGTGATAAAGATGATTTCCAGTTGATCGATGAACATACAAAAATCGTCATGCCTGTTACCAAAAAAGACGGAAGCAGCACAGATTACTACGATGAAGCACTTTTTACAGAACGATACGGTATACCGTCCTGCGACTTTGTAACAGCCAAAGCACTGATGGGCGACAGTTCCGATAATATACCAGGAGTACGGGGCATTGGTGAGAAGGGTGCCATGGACCTGGTACGTAAGTACAAGACGCTTGATGGCATTTACGAGCATCTTGAAGAATTGTCTCCGAAACTTCGTGAGAAACTGGAGACGGATAAAGAGATGGCGTATCTTTCGCTCATGCTCTCGAAAATCGTTACTGATGCAGAACTGAACATTACGCTGGATCAGCTGATATGCAAACCACTGGACATGGAGAAAACCGTTGCCTGCTTCTATAAGTATGGATTCCGTAGCCAACTGAAGAAGTGGAAGGTCGACGAGACTTCGGTTCAGTCTGCGACGATTGAGGTGGAAGAGTCAGAAGAAGAGAAGACATATCCGAAGCTTTCTGGTAAACGCCCTGAAATCCTTCTGAATGTGGATGTTTCATCTGTCACGCATGCGATAGAAACCGCAATCCATGACAAGCAAGTCATAGCTATGGATATGACTTCTGAGCCCACACTGGCACTGGGACTTACCATTGCTGTGGATCAGGTCTATGTGTGGACTGAGACTGAGTCCATCTGTCTGGTTCTGGATGCTTTGAAAAAGAATGAATTTGGTGTTTCTTCGGAAAAAGCACCGATCGGTTATCAGATCAAGGATCACTTTAAGGCATGGGCGGAGCCGCTGCCTTTTGATCATGTGTTCGATGTGGAAATTGCAGCCTATGTATTGAATTATATCGAAGGTGCAACCCCATCTTTCGAAATGCTTGTGGAACATTCCTCTAAGAGACCATTCCCGGTACTGGAAGGATATCAGGAACATGCAGAGGATACGAAAGGGAAGAATAACCGACAGCAGGATCTGTTCTCGCTGATTGACGGTATGGGTGAAACAACGGCAAAAAAACTGGAGGCAAGTGATTTTACAGACTTTGCCTATCGTCTTTTACTTGTCCGATTGATTTCCTTCTATCAGAAAAATGAGATTGCGAACCAGCATATCGAGCAGTTGATCTATGAGATCGAGATGCCACTGGTGATGGTGCTCGACCGTATGGAGAGAAGAGGCGTACTGGTCGATTGCCAACAGATCGATGAATTGCATAAGGAATTCGATGCGAAGGTCGGTGAACTGGAGCAGGAGATTTATAACGAGGCGGGTGAGGTATTTACCATTCTTTCGCCGAAACAACTAGGAAAAATACTCTTTGAGAAGTTAGGCCTTCCTTCGGGAAAGAAATTGGCCAGTGGCGGATATTCCACGAATTCAGAGGAGTTAGAGAAGATCCGTGACAAGCATCCAATCGTAGACAAGATCCTTGAGTATCGTCAGATTCAGAAACTGGATTCAACGTTTGTTATGGGACTTCGAAAGAGTATTTCTGAGAAGGATGGACGTGTGCATACGACTTTCAGTCAGGCCATGACCAATACCGGAAGATTGTCTTCATCCGAACCGAATCTTCAGAATATCCCGATCCGTACGGACCTGGGATCCTTGATCCGTAAGACTTTTGTGGCAAAGGAAGGCTATGTGCTGATCGATGCGGATTACTCACAGATTGAATTGCGACTTCTTGCCTCCATAGCTCACGATGAAGAAATGATCAGTGCTTTCCGGGAGGGTATCGATATACATAGCAAGACAGCATGTGGTATATTTGGACTTCCGCCGGAAATGATCGATCACGGTATGCGCGCTGCGGCAAAACGAGTTAATTTCAGTATTGTATATGGTATCAGCGATTACGGTCTTTCTCAGGATCTTGGCATCAGCGTCTACGAAGCGCGACGTTACATTGAAGAGTATTATCGCCAGTTCCCGACGATCAAGCCGTGTCTGGATGGATTCAAGCAGGAAGGTAAAGAAAAGGGATATGTGTCCACTTTGTTCGGCCGACGCAGGATCCTGAAGGAACTGACATCTGCAAATTACAATATCCGTAGTTTTGGCGAACGTGCGGCAATGAATACGCCAATCCAGGGTACCGCTGCGGATATCATCAAACTTGCAATGAACAAGGCTTCTTCTGCATTGAAGGAAAAAGGCCTTGATGCGGAACTGATCCTGCAGGTCCACGACGAATTGATCGTGGAGGCGAGGGAAGATGTTGCGGAAGAAGCGGCAAAAGTACTTCAGGAAGCCATGGAGAATGTGGTGCTTCTGGATGTTCCGCTTCTGGCTGAAGCACAGATCGGAAAGACCTGGGCAGAAGCACATTAAGTGATTTTACTGGATAGGGAGAAAAAGATGTTTGTTTTAGGGATTACAGGTGGAATTGGAACCGGCAAAAGCACGGTATCCGGATATTTTAGAGACCGAGGCGTGCAGGTGCTGGACGCGGATGAAATTTCTCGACAGGTGACGGATGTCAATGGTGTGGCATTGCCTGAAATTGCTGAACTTCTTGGTAACCGTGCCATCAACGCACGTGGAAGCCTGAACCGCAGTTATGTGGCTTCTCTGGTTTTTACCGAGAAGAAGAAACTGGATCAGTTGTCGGCCATCGTGCATAAGTATGTGCTGTCCACGATTGCAGAAGAAATTGCGAAAGCGGCAGAGAAGAAGGTGAAATTGATTGTCCTGGATGTACCGATTCCGGTAAAACACGGATTTGTAGATGTATGCAATCAAATATGGGTCGTTAGTGCCGACGATGAAATCCGGCTGGACCGTCTTGTGCTCCGTGGACTTGAACGTGACGATGCCAGAAGACGTATGGCCATGCAGATGACCCGTGAAGAATACGAGGAACTGGGTGATGTGATTCTGGTAAATGATGGAACGATTGATGAACTCTATGGGAAAATCGATGAAGCTGTGAAACAAGAGCTGAATGAAAGGGGAATCCGTCTATGACGCCGGGTATCATTCTTTCCTTATGTTTCTTGGGCTTGTCTATTCTTGCGCTGGTGCTGTCAATCGTAGTGGTTAAGAAACGCCCTTTGACATTGTATATGCGTGCCTGTAGTGCCGTCTATATCTCCGGAACTGTGTTGACGCTACTGCTTGCTTTGTTACGAAAAAGCCTGCCCACATTGTTTTTCGTGCTGTGTAATCTTCTTGTGACGACAGTATTCCTGTTTTCAGCCGCACTGCTGATTTGGGCGAATAAGAAATTTGCTGAAGTGGAAACGAATGCTAAAGAGAAAGAAACGGACAAGAAGTAGAAATTTTCTGTTTGTTCATTTTTGAATCATTGATAAAGCATGATATGTTTGCAACAATATTATCAGGAGGTGCAGAAATATGCTTAATCTAGATCTTAAGAATGAAATTATCAACAAATTAGGTCAAGACAAAGAGTTTCTTGCTATGGTTTCTTCTCGCGATATTCCGGGTATTCTTGCTAAGTGTCAAGAAGCTGGAATTGAAGTTACTGAAGGTGATGTTGCAGAATATGTTGTCGGAAGTGACGAATTAAGTGCAGAAGAATTGGAGTCTGTTTCCGGTGGTTGCGGAACGGGCCCTTATGGCTGTGGCAAGGCATCATGTCATTCGGATAAAGATCTGTAATGGACAGCTATTCTTTGATTGTTGATATTTTGAAAGAAATGCATTCACACGGATGCATTTCTTTTTACATGGAAAAACAGGAGAAATGTTATGAAGTATCGTCTGAATGAGACATATCGATTAGAGGGCTGGAGAGGTCTTCCTACCGGATTGTATGATTCTGATTCGGGTGAAACCGTTTTTCTTCCATTGGAACAGTATCGACTTCTGTTACATATGGACGGTATGGAAGATATTCATGAGGAGAATTTGAGCGAACGGGAGCGGGAAATAATCAATCATCTGATATCTAGAAAGATTATTCGTTCTTGTGCAGAGGATGATCCGATTTCTCCTTTACAAAAGTATCACTATATCGACCGGACTTATATCGCATATGTGCATTGGGCGATTACCGGCAAATGTAATTATCGATGCAAACACTGCTATATGTATGCGCCTCAAGCTAAGTTCCCGGAAGCCAGCAAGGATGAGTGCAGAAGAATCATACAAAGTTTGCAGGACGCAGGTGTGCGGCATATCGCATTGACAGGGGGCGAACCTCTTGTACGCAGCGATTTCCTGGAACTTATAGATGAAATCATCGCCCATGATATTCAGGTACACTCAATCTATACAAATGGTGCACTGGTTGACGAGTATCTTCTTACTGAACTTGAACGACGGGGACAGAAGCCTCGTTTTCATATCAGTTATGACGGCTGGACCTATCACGATTGGCTTCGAGGTGTACCTGGTGCAAGAGACGCGGCCCTTCAGGCAATTTCGCTTTGTAAGGCACACGGAAATGATGTATATGCGGCAATGTGTGTGCATCGAAAGAATCAACATGAGATATTTGAAACACTACGTTATCTTTCAACATGTGGCGTTTCCAGATTGAGGGTAAAGTTTATGCTCCCGAATGGAATGTGGGCAGACGAACACGCCTCGGAATCGATGAGCATGGAGGAGGCTGTTGAGGCACTGGTTGAGTTTCTGGAAGCTTTCTTTGCTTCGGGTATGCCAGCCAGTGTTGTCGTTGATAATATGTTCCAGTATGACCGAGAACAGAAATTCTGTACGATTCCCTATGCTCGGAACTGCCGTCAGGATGGTTACCTCTGTAAAAAGACTGTGGTGACGCCTTATATCGGGCCAACAGGAAGAGTTCTGCCATGCATGACATTGGGTGGCTGCGATTTTCAGGCGCTTTTCCCGAACGTACTGGAAACGCCTTTGGCAGATATTATGTCTGACTCTTATTATCGTAAGATGACACGCACGAGGAAAAACGAATTTTTCGACATGCATGAAGAATGCCGTGAATGTAGTGAACGGGATGTCTGTACGACAGGCTGCCGTGCATGTGCTACGGATGAGTATCTTGGTTTGGATAAGTGGAACTGTGCATTTCTGAAAGGTGGATACTATCGGAGAATCGATCAGACGATTCGTGATACGTTAGATAAACATCATCTGAATAGTGAGGTGTTCTATTCATGTTTTACCAATTAACGGAACGGTATCAGCTGGTAGGCTGGAGAAAAATGCCCACCGGTATGCTCGACTTGACGACAAACAAGGTTCTTTTTCTGCCTAGAAAATCTTTCTATCTTATGCTTCATATGAATGGACAGGAAGATATTGATGTAGATAAACTGGATCCGGAACAGCAGGAAATGCTGCAGAACATGTTGCATCGAGGTGCTGTCGAAATGTCGGGAAGTCCATTTCCTGATAGGAATCAGCCTATCTATCAGTATCATGACCATGTGCGAATCGAATCTGTTCATTGGAGTGTTACCGGAAAGTGTAATTATCAATGCCGTCACTGCATGCTGTTCACAACAGATAACCCCATTAAGGATCTGACGACAGAGGAGTGTCTGAATCTGATTCATCAGTTTGCCGAGTGTGGAATCCGCGAGATTTCGCTGACCGGTGGCGAACCGCTCGTTCGTGATGATTTATATGAACTGATTCAGGCATGTACAGATAAGAATATTCGAGTTTCTGACATTTATACGAACGGTGCTTTGCTGACAACTGAAGTGATTGAGAAAAATACTCAGTATGGGTCAACGTCCTGATTTCCAAATCAGTTACGATGGCGTGGGTTGGCACGACTGGGTGCGTGGTGTCGAAGGTGCGCAGGATTGTGCAGAAGAAGCAATTCGAACCGCGCATGCTTATGGATTGCGTATCACGGCTGCCATGTGTCTGTTTCAAGATAACGTCCCGATGATTCGTGAGACTGTCCTTCGCCTTGCTTCACTTGGTGTGGAGCGAATCAAGATTTCTCCTATGCTTGCTAAGGGTGCATGGTGTGAACACTATTCGGAAAAGACACTCACTCATCAGGCGTTTTTGGATACAGTACTTGAATATATCCCGAACTTTCTTAAGGATGGAAAACCTTGTTCGATTGATATGGGCGGATACTTCAATTATTCAAAAGAGAAGGACTTCTTTACAACAAGACTTGCCAAAAATCCATCGTCACCGATTCCGCTTCATCCTTGTCCTTCTACGTCCTCTGTTCTGTACATCAGTGCAACAGGCACAGTTCTCCCATGTATGGAGTTCGTGGGAGTGCATGAATTTGAGTCTTTCCCGAATATTCGGAACATGTTGTTGGCCGATGTGTTGAAGGATTCGATCTGGCTTCAGACTACACAGATTACCATGAACGATGTATATGCGAAAAATCCACAGTGCCAACAGTGTTCAGAGTGGGGAATACATTGCGGTATTAATTGTCGCGCCCATGCCGAGCCGGGATTCTGCGGACTTGATACGGACACCTGTCAGTTTTTGAGAAACGGATGGTATCAAAAGGTACAGTCTGCCGTAGAAAAAGCGGGTGGTACCTTTAAACTGATGTGATATGTAAGGATTCAGACGTTGAATCGGAAGAGTACGACATCTCCGTCCTTCATGACATATTCCTTGCCTTCTGAACGAACAAGTCCTTTTTCCTTGGCAGCGGTATAAGTACCTGCGGCCATCAGGTCATCGAAAGCAACAATTTCTGCACGAATGAATCCACGCTCGAAATCGGAGTGAATCTTTCCGGCTGCCTGAGGTGCTTTGGTTCCGTTCTTGATGGTCCAAGCGCGTACTTCCTGTGGTCCGCCTGTCAGATAGGAAATGAGACCGAGAAGCTTATAACTTGCCTGGATCATCTTATCCAGACCAGATTGTGAAAGTCCAAGCTCTTCGAGGAACATGGCTTTCTCCTCCGGATCAAGCATAGCAATTTCTTCTTCAATCTTGGCGGAAATGACTACACATTCCTCGTTGGAGATGGAAGCAATCTCTTGTACGGTCTTTACATATTCGATGTCAGGATTGGAAATATCGCTCTCAGCAATATTGGCAACATATAGGACCGGCTTCAGAGAGAGAAGCGCGAGGTCTTTGACATACTCCATCTCTTCGTCATCAAAGGTGAGTGAGCGTGCCGGTTTCTCTTGCTCAAGTGTCGCAGCGATTCTCTCGTAGCAATCCAGTTCAGCCTGGAATTTCTTGTCGCCGCCTTTGAGCATCTTTCTGACCTTATCGAGACGACGCTCCATATATTCCATATCGGATAAGATCAATTCCAATTCAATGGTTTCTATGTCACGCTTCGGGTTGGCGCCACCATCGACATGTACGACATTGGAATCATCAAAGCAACGAACAACGTGGACGATCGCGTCAACTTCACGGATGTTTGCGAGAAACTTGTTTCCCAGACCTTCGCCCTTACTTGCACCACGCACAAGACCTGCGATATCGACAAACTCAATGACAGCCGGCGTGTACTTCTCAGGATTATACATTTCTGCAAGTTTATCGAGACGGTAGTCCGGAACAGATACAACACCGACATTTGGTTCAATGGTGCAGAACGGATAGTTTGCAGATTCAGCACCTGCCTTAGTAATTGCGTTGAAAAGTGTGCTTTTGCCGACGTTCGGAAGACCTACGATTCCCAGTTTCATGTATGAAAAACCTCAATTCTCGAATATTCTTACTTGATTTCTACTAACAAGGCAATATTATAGCACAATTCGTAGTTTTGTCGTCTTTTGTCGAAAAAATCGTGAGATTGTACAGAAGAAAAAGCGTAGAATGACGCCAATCCTTGGAAAGAAGGTGATTGGATGGAACGAACAAAAACCCATAATGCCAAAGTGCGAACACTATATCTGTCCGGATTAGAGGGACAGGTTGCTGAAGTAGAGGCATCGATTTTCCAAGGACTGCCGAGTTTTGAAGTGGTGGGTCTCGGCGATTCGTCGATTCGAGAAGCCAAAGAACGTGTGCGTGCCAGCATCCGTTCATGCGGTTTTGAATTCCCCAAACAACGACTGCTTGTGAATATTTCTCCTGCTTATCTGCATAAGTCCGGTTCTTCCTTCGATCTTGCTATCGCCATGGCAATTCTTCTTGCATCGGGACAGGTGGTGGGGAAATGTAGCAATCTCATCATATATGGGGAACTTTCATTGATCGGCGAGGTCAGAGCGGTACCTGGAAGCATATCCAGAATGCTCTGTCTGGGAGATGCTTGGAAGGGTACTTGTATCGTTCCATCTGCAGATCGAGAGGCTGCTTCACTTCTCGGCGTGAGCGTTCAAGGTGTAGATAACCTTATTGAGGCAATTGAAGCGGTCGAGGGAAGACGTGTCGAATATGTCGAACATGAATCCATCCTTCCTGCGCCACTTCCTTTGCCTTCGGAGGATCTTTCGACACTTCGCGGTCAACCAACGGCGGCACGAGCACTCATTCTTGCTGCCTCAGGTTTCCATAACGTTTTGCTTGTCGGATCTCCGGGTACTGGCAAATCCTTGTCGGCAAAGATTCTTCAAGGGTTACTCCCACCACTGGAACATCGTGAGAAAATTGAACTTCTCCGTGTGGAAAGTGCGCTCTCTGTATTGTCAGAAGACAATATTCGTTCCAGGGAGCGGCCTTTCCGATATGTTCATCACAATTGCACGCCATCTGCTATGGTCGGTGGCGGTCGGGCGGCAGTTCCGGGTGAAATATCCAGAGCGCTTCATGGCGTGCTTTTTCTGGATGAATTGCCTGAATTCTCTCCCCAGGTACTAGATCTACTTCGAGTCCCTATCGAGACGGGCCAAATTACGATATCTCGATTGAATGGAAATCAGACTTTTCCTGCCCAGTTCATGCTGGTTGGCGCCATGAATCCCTGCCGTTGTGGCAAATGGTTGGAGTCTCCGAGTTCCTGTACTTGCACCTCTTCAATGATCGCCAGTTATCAGGGGAGAATCAGTGGTGCACTACTCGATAGGATGGATATTTTCTGCACACTGGGTCATATCTCGGAGTCATCACTTCTTGAGACAATGAGAAGTGAATATGAACTTGAAAGCCTCAAATGGCGTGATCGAATCAAAGAATTATGGCAGATACAGTATGAACGTTGTGACGAGGCCGGGATCCCACGATGTCGGAACGGCGAATGCCGAGTGAATGGATTAGGAGAGATCTTCCGAATAGGTAGTAAAGAGATGGAATATGCTGCGATGGCGGCACACCAGCTCAAACTTTCGGTAAGAGGTTTACAACGGATGATTCGATTATCACGAACTATTGCAGATCTGGATGCAAGCAGGGATGTGAAGACCGAACATATCGTGGAGGCAATGTCCTTCCGTCTTCCCAAATGGACGGAACGAAGAGGAGGTAAAGAGAATGAATGAGAAGTTAAGCGCAGATCTATTCTGTTCTATGTTAATGTCGGGTAAAGTCATGACTTCAAGTCAGATCCGAAAACTAATGGCTGAATCTGAAGTGGATTCTTTGATCACTTTTCAGAAGCGTTCACCTGAACTTATCCAAGAAGACAATCTTTCACTGAATCAGAAAGAGAATTGGAAGAAACTGAGGGAAAGTCAAGTGTATCTTCGTTTCGATGAGTATGTGTCATACGTTGAAGCACGAGGAATTCATTCTTTCGACTGGTATGATGAAGACTATCCAGAATATATGAAGCAACTGCCTAATATGCCGTTGGTCCTATACTACAAGGGTGACCTTTCATTGATGAATACACAGCATTCCCGTGTTGCAATCGTAGGAACAAGAAATCCGTCATTCTATGGCCGTAAGGTCACGCGCGAGTTTTCCAAGAAGATCAGCCTTCATAATGTCATTGTTGTAAGTGGTCTTGCGAAGGGAATCGATACCGTAGCACATACTGCTTGCCTTGAATCCGGTGGAAAGACTATCGCAGTTATGCCTTGTGGACTTGACCAGATCTACCCCAATGAGAATCGTGAACTTGCTGTTCAGATTGCGACATCCGGCTTATTGATTTCAGAACTTGCACCAGGGGTCAAGACAGTCCGACAGTATTTCCCTGCCAGAAATCGTATTTTGTCTGCGATTTCTGACTGTGTACTGATTACAGAAGCTGGGAAAAACAGTGGAACACTTCATACGTCAAACTTTGCTGCAGCGCAAGGAAGAGAAGTATTTGCAATTCCGAATACCATTTATTCCGAAACTTCTGAAGGGAATCTTCTGCTTCTGAAAGATGGTGCGACAATCGTCACCGAACCGGAAGATATTCTCGCGTATCTTGCAAATGTCGTATTCTTCCGAGAACTGGATGAAATCAAGGAAAGCTATCAGCAGAAGAAACTTGAGAAGAAAATTAAAGAGAATCCGGAAACACTCACCGAGATGGAGATCAGGAAAATCCTGATCGAAATCCTGAATAGCAGTGAATTGACTTGTGACGAGTTGGTCAAGGAGAGTGGAATACCATTTCAGCAGGTAGCAACGGTACTTGGAAAATTGGAGTTGGAAGGACAAATTGCACAGGAACGATCAAAATATGTTTTGACAATTCGCTATTAATGAATTATATATAGATACTGTTAGACGATTCACATTCTATGGAGCCGAAAAATGAGCAAGAATTTGGTGATAGTAGAGTCCCCGGCTAAGGCTAAGACGATTGGACGGTATCTAGGAAAAGAATATAAAATTACAGCATCGGTAGGTCACATTCGTGATTTACCATCCTCCACTATGGGCGTTGATGTGAAACATGATTTCCGTCCGACGTACATAAATATGAGAGGAAAAGAGAAAGTGATCCGCGAACTGAAAGAATATGCCGCATCCGCTGATCGCGTATATATCGCAACGGACCCTGACCGCGAGGGTGAAGCTATTGCATGGCATATTGCCAAAGTGCTGAATATTGACTTGCAGGATGACTGCCGAATCTCTTTCAACGAAATCACTGAGAAAGCAGTCCAGAATGCAATCACAGCACCAAGAAAAATAGATATTGATCTGGTCAATGCACAACAGGCCAGAAGAATCTTAGACCGCCTGGTTGGTTATGAACTCAGCCCACTTCTATGGACCAAGGTTCGTAAAGGACTTTCTGCCGGACGAGTTCAGTCTGTTGCTACGAAGCTGGTTGTCGATAGAGAGAAAGAAATTGATGCATTTGTACCAGAGGAATATTGGAATATTAATGTTGAACTGACACCGGAGGCAACACGTTTCCCATTCCGTGCCAGATATCACGGACAGATCAATCGCGGTAAGATTGAGAAAGTGAAGCTTTCCAACAAAGAAGAGACAGATGCATTGCTTGCTGCCATTTCAGGTCAACCGTTCTTTGTAGAATCTGTGAAGAAGGGTAAGAAACTTCGTCAGCCTTTTGCACCTTTTACTACGAGTACACTTCAGCAAGAAGCATCTCGCAGAATCGGCTTTACATCAAGAAAGACCATGAGCGTTGCACAGCAACTTTATGAAGGTGTTGAAATCAGCGGTCAAGGTCAGGTCGCGCTCGTATCTTATATCCGTACGGACTCTGTTCGTGTTTCGACAGAGGCGCTGGCTGCGGCAAGAGATTTGATCTTGGGCCGATATGGTGAACAGTATTTACCGAAGTCCCCTCGGAAGTATTCCAATAAGAATTCGGCACAGGACGCGCACGAAGCAATTCGTCCTGCGCATTTTGAATTGAGTCCGGAATCGATCAGAAGTTCACTTTCAAATGATCAGTATCGCCTTTATAAACTGATTTGGGACAGATTCTTGTCTTCTCAGATGGCTTCGGCTGAAGTGGATACGGTCTCCTTGGATGTTCGTTGTGTTGATTCGATTTTCCGCACACAGGGTGAAACAGTTAAATTCCCAGGCTTCTTGGCCGCTTATGAAGATTTGAATGAGGACTTGAGTGAGGATGAGAAGAATGACAAGGCAAAACTTCCTGATTTGCAGGATGGTCAAGCTTTGAAACTTCTTGATTTGAAGTCCGAACAGAAATTTACATTACCACCGGCGCGATACACAGAAGCAACCCTGATTAAAACCTTGGAGGAAAAGGGAATCGGGCGTCCTTCGACTTATGCGCCAACGATTTCTACGATCCTTGAAAGAAATTATATCGATAAAGATGGAAAGACGATTCATCCAACTGAACTTGGAAAAGTGGTTACTGCTCTGTTAGCTGAGAATTTTACTGAAATCGTCGATGTTTCATTTACGGCTGATATGGAGTCGAGATTGGATGAAATTGAAATCGGAAAGAAAGATTGGGTCAAAGTTCTGTCAGAATTCTATCCATCTTTCCATGAATTGATTCTGAAAGCAGGTTCATCCGTCACAAAAGTAAAAATGGAAGAGAAGAAAACCGGCGAGCAGTGTCCGGAATGCGGCGCTGAATTAATCGTGAAGGAAGGACGCTTCGGTCAGTTCATTGCTTGCTCGAAATTCCCAGAGTGCAAATATACTCGAAACATTGAAGTTACAGTGAAGGGGTCTTGTCCGATTTGTGGCTCAGGATTGGTTTCTCATCGCTCAAACAAGTACAAAGGTAGAACGTTCTATACTTGTGATAAGAAGGGAAGTTCTCCCAATTGCGAGTTTATCAGTTGGTATTTGCCTGTAGAAGGCCAGAAATGTGATACTTGCGGCAGTTATATGATTTGGAAACGTTTCCGTGGACGTGCATATCCGAAGTGCGCAAATCCGGAATGTCCAAAAAATGCAACAAAAAAGCCAGCTAATGCGTCAGATATTGATGGAGAAGAAAAAGTAGAGAAGAAGTCGACTAGAAAGAAATCAACTTCAACAAAGAAGAAAGAGGATTAATGTACATGGCTCAACCTGAAATTGTGATCATCGGAGCTGGTCTTGCCGGCTCGGAAGCTGCATATCAGGCGGCTCGACTTGGGGTCAAAGTCAAACTTTATGAGATGAAACCAGTTCGTAAGAGTCCTGCGCATCACACAAATCAGTTTGCTGAGCTTGTCTGTAGCAATTCGCTTCGTTCCAATCAACTCGAAAATGGTGTTGGTCTACTGAAGGAAGAACTTCGTATACTCGGCTCATTGATTATGGAGTCGGCAGATCGAAGTCAAGTACCTGCAGGTGGCGCATTAGCTGTTGATCGAGAAGAGTTTTCCGGATATATTACGGAGAAGATTCAGAATCATCCGAATATTGAGGTCGTCTTTGATGAGATTCATCAGATTCCGGACGATCAGATTGTTGTAGTTGCGACAGGTCCACTAACGGATGGCGATTTGTATGATGACATTATGAATCGTATCGGTCATCAGGATCTTCATTTCTTTGATGCGGCGGCACCGATCGTGATGGAATCCAGCATAGATCGTTCAATATGCTTTGCTATGTCTCGTTACGGTAAAGGCGGTGACGATTATTTAAATTGTCCCATGAATGAAGAAGAGTATCGCCGATTCTACGATGCACTTGTGAATGCTGAACTCGCTGATGTGAAGGGGTTTGATAAAGAGACTGTATTTGAAGGTTGTATGCCGATTGAGACAATGGCCAAGCGTGGTTATGATACGATGCGATTTGGTCCGCTCAAGCCGGTTGGCTTGATTGACCCAAGAACAGGTAAGGAACCTTATGCATGTGTTCAGCTTCGTCAGGATGATCGCATGGCATCCATTTACAATATCGTAGGATTTCAGACACGTCTGAAGCATCCGGAACAGAAACGAGTATTTAGTTTGATTCCTGGTCTTGAGCATGCTGAATTCTCACGACTTGGTGTGATGCATCGAAATACGTATATCGAATCACCTAAACTTCTGAATGCAAAGTATCAGATGAGAGCATTCCCGAATATATACTTTGCGGGACAGATTACCGGTGTTGAAGGATATGTTGAGTCTACGGCTTCCGGATATTTGGCTGGTTATTTTGCAGCCTTACAGGCGCTCGAGAAGGAAAGTCCTGTAGAGTTTACACCGAATACAATGATAGGAGCGATGGCTAGTTATATTTCTGATCCGGCTGTAAAGAATTTTGTGCCGATGAATGCGAATTTCGGTCTGATTGCACCTCTTGGATATCGTGTAAAAGGTAAGAAGAAAGAGAAATACCTTGCATATGCGAATCGAGCGGTTGAAGAAATATGCGTAAATAATGAGAAAATGGAGACACTAAGAGCATGAGAGATAGAAGCTTGAAATCACAGAATTGGCAGAAAAGCTTTGTACAAAAGGGATTCTGGCGTTCGTTTGCACATAACTGGTCTAGAATCATTGGATGCAATTCCATTCTTCTTGGTGCGAATTTGATTTCTACACTTATTGCGTTATTGATCGTGTTTTTTGCTGCACCGATGATTTCCTCATTGTTTACATTTGACGGCATGAAATCATTCATGATTGATAACGAGCTGGTTGCAGCGGAAGCTTTAACAGATCAGGCAGTTGAGACTTTCTTCTTTATGCTTTCTTTCTTGATGGCGTTCTTGCTCAGTGGTTTGATGCTTGTTGTGAATGGACCTTTCTATTCTGCTGTAAGCTATTATTTTAAGAACCTTCTGATCGGCGAAGCATCTTTCAAATCAGATTTTAAGAGTGGTCTTAAAGATAACTGGAAGAAGTCTTTGGGTGTTTCTGTGATTTCTATTCTTCTTACAACACTTGCCTTATTTAACATTGGTTATTATCAGCAACTTGATCTCGGTTTAGTTGGTACGATTGCAAAGTGTTTCTTCCTCACAGTGTTAGTATTCTGGTCAGCAATGCAGACCTATGTCTATCCACTGATTGCATGTGTTGAACTTCGGTTTGTAGATGTGTTACGCAATGCTGCTTGGATGGTACTGAAGAAACCACTTTCTAGTTTCGGATTGGTTCTTCTTGAAGCTGTCCTTTTTGGCGTGATGCCATTTGTACTTGTTCTTGTATTCAATTCAAAGGGATATGCCGTTACAACTTTGCTGTATCTTGTTTTCTCATATGGATTTATATGCTTCATTTCAGTATATTTGACTTGGAAAGCAGTTCAGCAAATTATTGAGAACGATATATGAGAGATGTGTCGGACAATGTGCTAGATGTACAACGTTGTTGAAATAAGATATTATTAAAAAATAGATTAATGAGAGGTGTG
>JAGHVD010000090.1 GCA_018064475.1 Candidatus Scatonaster coprocaballi | reverse complement strand
CACCTCGAGACCCTGGCCCAAGCCGACACATTGGTACTCGATAAGACCGGCACCCTCACAGAAGGTATCTTTGAAGTAGACGCCATTCACGCCAATGAAGATTTGGTAGAATCACCCGCACTTCTGGAAATTGCGGCACTCGGTGAAAGTCGTTCCAACCACCCCGTCGCACAGTCCATCACCCGTGCCTTTCAGGGCGAACTCCTCCCCTCCCGTCTCGGCGAAGTGGAAGAGATCCCAGGTCAAGGTCTACGTGCCGTCATCGATCACCAGACCTACTATCTCGGTAACGATACACTCATGAAGAGAATCGGCGTACCCATCGCGCAGGCCGAAGGATCCGGCACCATCGTGCATATCGCACGAACAGAAGAATCTTCCCAGAACCTCTATCTGGGTTCCATCGTCGTGCGCGACCAGTTGAAAGAAGATTCCGCCTCTGCCCTCCAGGAAGCACGTGCGTCCGGCATTTCAAGGATCGTCATGTTAACGGGAGATAACGAAGAAGTCGCCGCAGATGTGGCCGCCAAAGTCGGCATCACGGAGTATTTCAGCAGTCTTCTTCCGCAGGACAAAGTCACTCGTCTTCAGGAAACTCGTTCCAACGGGAGCAAAGTCGTGTTCGTTGGGGACGGCATCAACGATGCACCGGTTCTGACACAGGCGGATGTTGGTATTGCCATGGGCAAACTCGGCTCGGACATAGCCATCGAAGCCTCAGACGTGGTGCTTATGGACGATCACCTGAGCCGCCTTCCCGAAGCAATTTCGCTCGCCCGCAGAACTATGCGGATCGTCAAAGAGAATATCGTGATCTCTATCACTGTAAAGGTCGCGATCCTACTTCTCGGCGCCTTGGGCATCGCCGGCATGCGACTGTCGATCTTCGGTGACGTCGGTGTACTCATCCTAGCCGTGGTCAATGCGCTTCGCGCCGCCCATCTCCCGGCTCAGCATTCCGTTCAGTGAGCCGGCCCGGCACCCCAATCAGTGCCACGGTGCGCGAAGTGCTACATAATTATCCCCACAGGAAATCCCCAATCCCTTCAAGAATGCCGAAAGATCCGGCGTATCCTCGACCTGGCGAATCAGTTTCGGCTGATGGGCATCACATCCCAGCACAAACTTCGGCGAATAATCTTTCGCCATACGGAAAAACAACTCGCTGGGATAATTGCGGTGGTCGGAGAAGCCGTACATATTGATCTCCAACGGAATATCCAGCTCCACTGCACGCTCCACCAGACGGCGCATCTGACGAAGATAGCTCTCCTCGTCACCCATATAGCGTGGAAGATCCGGATGGGCCAAGTAGCTGAACGCCCCCGTTTCCATACCAGCAATCGCAGTATCTACATAGGATTTCAATTTATCCTCTCCGACAAAAGGCGCGCCGACATAGAATCCATCTACCTCATTTATGGCAAAATGCTGACCCTGAATCAGGTAGTCCAAAGGGTACTTCGAGATCTCCTCTAGAAGCTTGGGGAAGAATCGTGTCGAATACTCCACCTCATAACCAATCAAGATCTGGATCCGATCTTTATACTCCTCACGAAGGGCCATCAGGGTATCGGTATACTCCGCAACCTCATCCATACGCATACGGATATGAGAATAGAAATCATCCGGATAGGGTTGCGGCACGTGGTCAGAGAAGCCCAGCGTCTGAAAACCCTGCGCAATGGCCTGCTCGATATACTCACGTTCTGTCCCCACCGCGTGATTGCAACGAACGGTATGGGTATGGTAATTGGCTAACATGGCATTTGCCTCATTCTTTAACGTTTCTCGCGGAATGTGAATTCATATTCATCCGCCGCATCACGGAAGCACGACAGGATCTTCTGCCCGTACTCACCCAGGTTCTCCTCAAGGATTGCCGTATTGACGAAGACGATCACCGGCTCAGAACCCAAGTCCGTCAGACAATCATACAGTGCATCCAAATTCTTACCGAAATATTCCGGGAAATTCATCTCCTTGGCAATGACTTCATACGCCGCCTCTTTGGAAATCATATCTTTACCATCAAGTAGAAACAAGCTCATGATTACTCCTCCCCGTAAAGCAAAGTAAATGACTCATAGTGGTCGTCAGTGTAGAAGATCAGGCCATCGTTCGAGAATACGATACGCTTTGCACCACGACTCTTGGCACCCTTGGTGTCGATATCGCATTCTGTGTACTTACGTCCCTTCTTGGAAGGCAACAATCCTTCACGGTTACCGAAAGAATCTCCGCCAATACTACATCCGGGAAAATAACCCTCCAGCGATCCGCCCGGCCAGCCAGCGGCCTGTGCCTCTTTCTTCGTTACGAAATTGGACGGCAGATGCCCATATGTGTGGATGTAAAGTGCCACATCGTCCTTACTTGTGTACTCACCATTCTCATCGATTACATCTTCAGACGGAGCCGCTGTCGACTCTTTCGGTGCCTTTGTCTCTTTGGATTCTTTCGAAGGCTTGGTCTTCTTCGTAGTCGCTTCTGTGGTCGCTTCGGTGGTTGCTTCCGTAGTCGCTTCTGTGGTCGCTTCGGTGGTGGCCTCCGTAGTCGCTTCCGTGGTCGACTCGGTCGTAGCTTCCGTGGCGGTCTCCTCGGTGGTCGTTTCCTTCGTCTCGGATTCCGTCGCTTCCGTCTCTTCCTTCACCGTCGTTTCCGAAGTCGGCTCATCGATTGCAGTCTCTTCATCAATATACTTCTTGACTTCCGAACAACCAATACTTACAAGTGCAATGGCCGCGATCAAGCTGACCAACGCAAAGAAAATACGTAGTTTGTTTCTTCTCATTCTCTTTCTCCTCTTTTCTAGTGGCGCAGTTCATCCATCAATCAGGCTTCCCTTCACACCACAATTCCTCCCGAATTAGAAATTACTACCGTTCCATCCCCAGTTTGCGACAGGATGGTACGTCACATAGACACAGTCGCCGGGAATCCCAAGTTTCTCCGAGAACAGTTCGCAGAACTGGGCGGTCATCTTGCTATAGAGCTCCGGTGCCGCATCGCCCAGAAGGCTCACTGCCACATACGCTGCGCGCTCCAGTTTCTTGCCGCCCATCCAGATGTCCTTGTCGTCATCGATAGTCACCATCAGATATGTCTCACTCTTGTTCAGCGTACCGATCAGCTGACCAAAAGCCGTCTTCAATTCTTCTTTCTTCGCCTCATCCAAAGTTACGGAAAATCTAGCATCAATCAAAGGCATATTCTTATCCCCCTACACGAAGTATTTCACAAGGTATTTTACACCTAACTGACAAAGTATCAAAATCAGAAATTTTCCAGGAACGCCAGAACTTGTTCTCGGCTTTGAAGCGCCGTGCTGGCGCCGACTGCAGTCGTACAGATTGCTCCGCATCCCGTTGCAAAAGAAAGCGCATCTTCAATCGTCGCCCCGGAAATCAGTTGCGACGCAAGTCCTGCAACGAAACAATCTCCCGCGCCCGTCGCATCCACCGCATCGATGGGTAAAGCGTGCACGCGTAACGTTTTCTCAGCATTCTTAAAGAGGCAACCCTGCGCGCCAAGCTTCACCACGACATTCTTTACACCATAGGAGAGGAACACATCCGCCATCTCTTCCGGCGTGTCCTTACCGGTAAAATAACGCGCTTCATCTTCATTCGGCGTGATGAAATCCAGATACGGCAATGCCTCCCGAACATCGTCCAGGGAAAGCTTCACGAAATTCGGAAGTTTCGTATCACCGAAGATCAGTGCACCGGAAGAAGAAGCGGCCTTGACCACAGAAAGAATGATCTCAGGATCGTCGAAAGGTGCTCGGAACAGCGACCCCAGAATCCAGGCTCGAGCGTGAGGCAAATCACCTACCAGTTTATCCGGATGGAAGTTATATCGATGCGCACCATTTGTGATCGACTTTCGTGTTCCATCGTCCCGCACGAACATCGTCGTGACCGGAGTCGCATGGTCCGCGACACGCACCACGTAAGAAGTATCTACGCTATTTCGCTCAAGATAAGAAAGGATCATGTCTCCGGCGGCATCTTCGCCTAATGCACATACGATCCCGGTAGACGCACCGAGACGCGCTGCGGCCACAGCTTCGTTCACCGCCTCGCCGCCTACGTTCAGAGAACCGGAAGCCGCCCGATATCCGGATGCTGAGATTGGTTCTGGATCAAACCCCTTGATGATGGAGTCCAGGAGCGCCATGCCCATGCAAAGAATATCCATACTTTCTCCCTTCCTCTTCGCGCAACTTCTGTCGAATTATCGATCCTCGCGGTAGTAGTTCACACCAATGGCAGCCGGCTCATTACTATGTTTGTTCTTCCGAACAGAGTCCATGATAAGGATCACCAGTGTCACGATAAAAGGTAGCGCAGAGAAGAACTGTGAAGGAATGTTATCGAGCCAGCCCAGTACCTTCGGGAATGTTTTGGCCAGCGTACCGTAGTACACCGCCAGTGTTCGGAAGAATCCGAATACGAAAGTACCAAGAATCGCACGAGCCGTACTCCAATTCGCGAAGATGACCAGTGCGATGGCGATCCAGCCGTAACCATTGATCCAGCAGTTACTACCCTCGAATGTTCCACCGAGGTTAAGTCCCATATAGAGACCTCCGATACCCATGATGCCGGAACCCAGCATGATGTGCTGATACTTCTTCGCAGCAACATTGATACCCAGAGAGTCTGCGGCAGCAGGATTCTCACCTACGGCACGCACACGCATGCCGGCACGCGTCTTCTCGAAATAGAACCACAGCAAGATGGCCATCAGAACACCGATATACACGAGGATATTGTGAGAGAAGAATGCTTTGCCCACAACCGGAATATCGCTAAGAAGCGGGATATCGATGGTATCCAGTGCTTTGACCATACGATCTGCCTTCGTCAGGACCGGCCACTTCTCACCCATCGCATTACCCATGAAGAAGTAAAGCGCCACACCGAAAGTTGTAATCGTAAGTCCGGTCACGTTCTGATTTGCCTGGAACGTTACCGTAAACAGTGCAAAAACTTCGCCCACAAGTGTGCCGGCAATATAGGCCACCAGCACGCCGACAAATAAGCTATTGGCGGAGCATCCGGCCAAGTAACCGAAGATTGCGCCGATTGCCATGGTACCTTCTACGCCGAGGTCCAGAGAACCCGAGCGTTCGACCACGATCTCGCCGCATGTTCCGTAAAGAAGCGGAATACTATATACCACCAGATGGAACAGGAACTGAGTAATGACATCCATTGAACTACTCATGACTCCACCTCCTTCTTGTCTTCGTGCTGTTCTTCTTGCTTCTCGCCCGCGGACATGATTCGGACGACTTTATAGTTTGCAAAGAAGTCTGCGGCGAGTACCGCAAAGAGAATCAGTCCCTGAAGAAGATCTGCAAAGTGTGAATCGATAGACGGATACAAGGAAGAAGCACTTCGGCATCCGAACTGAAGGATCGTGATTAGGAATGAGGATAGGACAATGCCTGGGATACTCAGTTTGGACAGCCAAGCCACGATAATACCCGTCCATCCTACGTTGTTGGTGATGTTCGTGGAGATACATCCAGATGAAGATGCGGTAAAAGCACCCGCAAGTCCGATCAAGGCGGCAGAAGTGAACATGGTGCGAAGCGTGATGCGCTTGACGTTCATGCCTGCATAAGTAGCCGTTCTTCTGCTGTCACCGATGACGGAGATCTCGTATCCCTGCTTGGTATAACGGAGATAGAACCAGATGCCGGTCGCAATCAGCAAGGTAACCAGCACCGAGATCTGAAGGTGGAAATCACCGATCTCGACGAACGGCATCTTGGTGAAAGAAGTGAACTTCGGACGTTCAGAATCTGTACGCAAGAAGAAGTTCCAGTCTGCCTTCGTCTCACCGAAGAAAGTCACCACATAAAGGGCGATGTAGTTGATCATGAGCGTCGCGAGCGTCTCATTCGTGTTGTATTTTGTCTTCAATCTTGCAATCGCAAGTCCCGTTACACCGGAACAGAGCATCGCGACCACAGACATCAGAAGGAGCATCAGATATGGATTGAGACCTGGGAACTTGATGGCGATTACGGCCGAAGTCAGGGCACCGATCAGGAACTGACCTTCACCACCGATATTCCAGAATCGCATCTTGAAGGACAGCGCCAATGCAAGCGAGGTGATCAGAAGTGGCACATATGACACCAGGAAATTCTCGATGGCACGCTCTGGGTATGCATTACCCACAAGGCCGATCGTGAACATGTCGGAATAGTAATCGATTGCACTGATGTCCAAAGAAGTCAGGATTGCAGCACCGATTGCCAGTGCGACCACCACACCGATCAGAATGTAGAGGGCATTCTGCCACAACTTCATTCTACTTTTCCGTACCAGGTGGAACTGCTTCGCCAGACTATTCTTTCCACGATTGATCTGTTTTCTCAAGCCCTTCACTTCGAGGGGTTCTTGCTGACTCATACGTTCACCTCCTCTTCCTGATAAATAATCTCATCTTCGACAATTGCCGAGTCTTTCGCAATACCGGCTGTCTTGCCGCGTTTCTGGTGAACCGTATTGAGGGCACCGGTCATCATGAGACCGATCTCTTCCTTCGAAGCCTTGGAAGCATGAACCACACCCATCAATTTACCATGGCAGAGCACCATGATCTTATCGCACAGCGCCAGCATGACGTCGAGGTCCTCACCGACAAAGAGAATACCGACACCCGTCTTCTTCTGCTGGTTAAGAATGTCATATACCGCATAGGAAGAATTGATATCCAATCCACGCACCGGATAAGCCGTCACGATTACATTCGGATCGATTGCAATCTCACGTCCGAGCAGGACCTTCTGCACATTACCTCCGGAGAGTTTACGAACCGGTGTCTCTACAGAAGGTGCAACGATCTCCAGTTTATCGATGATTTCCTGCGCTTCCCGTGCACCGCGCTTCTTATCGAGCAGGAATCCCTTGCTCTGCTTGTACTTCTTCAGAATGACGTTATCCGCGATAGAAAGTGATGGTGCAAGACCCATACCCAGACGATCCTCCGGCACAAAGCTCATGGTCACACCCTTTGCAATGATCTCCTCCGGTGATGCGCCGGCAATATTCTCACCCTTATGAAGCACCACGCCGCGTTCAATCTTTCGAAGTCCGGCCATGGCTTCGCAGAGTTCCTTCTGACCGCTTCCGGCAATACCGGCTACACCAAGGATCTCACCGCCACGAAGATAGAAGCTTACATCATCTAATGCAATATTGCCTTCATCACTCTTCACACTCAGGTTTCGGATCTCCAGTACCGGCGCCGTCTTCTCCACGATCGGACGTTCGATCTCCAGATCGACCTTACGCCCCATCATGAGCTCCGTCAGTTCTTTCTCGGTGGTTTCCGACGTATTGACCGTCGTGATGTATTGACCTTTACGCAAGATCGCTACACGGTCCGAGATCTCCATTACCTCATTCAACTTATGCGTAATGATGATGATCGAGTGACCTTGCTCCTTCATCTTCTTCAACACTTCAAAGAGTTTACGCGTCTCTTGGACAGTCAGGACCGCGGTCGGCTCATCCAGAATGATCGTCTTCGCACCATAGTAGAGGACTTTGACGATCTCCAATGTCTGCTTCTCACTGACCGACATATTGGCCACGATCTTGCGGCTGTCAAGTTCGAATCCGAAATCATGAATAATCTGATTGACCTGACTGTATCTTGATTTCCGAAGCAGTGCATGGGTCTCACTACCCTTCGAACTACCAATCAGGATGTTGTCCGCTGCACTAAATACATTGATCAGTTTGAAATGCTGATGAACCATACCGATTCCAGCCTTCAATGCATCTTCCGGAGAAGAGATCAAGGTCTTCTCACCATCTATATAGATAGAACCCGCATCCGGCTTATAGATACCCGACAACATATTCATCAGAGTCGTTTTACCAGATCCATTCTCGCCAAGCAAAGCCAGGATCTCACCTTTTCTCAAGGTCAGATTAATATCTTTATTTGCCACAACGCTACCGAAATGCTTAGAAATATGTCTAAGTTCGATTGCATATTCCGAATCACTCATCGTTTCTAGCTCTCCTTGCCAAGAATGTCACACTCAATATTCATTGAGAAAAAATAAGGCACACCACCGGGTGTCACCCGATGATGTGCCTCGATTCATTCAAATTACTGTTCCTGAATTACACCTGCTACGAAGTAGTTCATCGAACCTGTGATGACGCCGTCCTCAACGGAAGCACCACCTGCAGCAACGATCTCCGTACCGTCGTTTGTAACCAGTGCAACATCACTCTTTGTCATGTTACCGGAAGCATCGAAGGAAAGTGCAACACCGCTGAATACATCCCACTCGCCCTTGACCATCAATTCTCTAGCAGTAGCGATAGCAGTAGCAGCCGGAGCCGGTACATTCTCAGTCAGAGGAGAAATGTCTACGAAGTTCTCCTTCAGACCGCCATAGTAGTTGCCGACCTTGCTCATGAAGTTCTTCGCATCGTCACGAGCAGTCTCGATTGCCAGCTGGTAGTATACGTTCCAGTTCCAAACCGGAGCAGTCAGGTGTGCACTTGGTGCATCCACCGCCATATCAGAGTTATAACCGCAACCGAAGAAGCCCTTCTCTGCAGCAACGAGCTGAGGCTGTGCACTATCGCAGTGCTGTGCAATGACGCAGCAACCGTATGTGTCGATCAGGATCTGAGCAGCCTGACGTTCCTTCTCAATATCGCCCCAGGTATTCAGCTCATAAACATGAACAGTAGCGTCCTTGTTTACAGAGAGGCAACCCAGTGTGAAAGCGTTGATACCGGAGCATGTCTCTGCATACTCAGTACCGTAAGCGGATACATAACCGATATTGTTGTTGCCAAGTTCCAAAGACTTGTAACCAGCAGCGATACCTGCAAGATATCTTGCCTGATAGATACGACCGAAATAGTTGTTGAAGTTCGTGTCGTTAGAAAGGTAACCTGTACCATGAGAGAAGATGATATCCGGATAATCCTTAGCAGCTGCATCCATTGCATTGATATAACCGAAACTGATACCGAAGATGATCTTGCATCCCTTACCTGCCAATGTGTCGATCGCCGCACGAACCGCTTCATCATCCTCCGGAACGTTGTCCACGATGATCAGGTCGTCCTTCACGGAAAGACCTGCAGCTTCCATAGCTGTGGTGATACCCTTGTGATGTGCATAGGTGTAGCCGGATGTGTCATTCTGGCTGTTGATGTAGATTGCACCAACCTTGAAGTCAGACTTGCTGTCCTTCTTCTTACAAGCAACTGCGCCAAGGCACAGTGAAGCTGCCAGTGCTACGCCTAACATTTTCTTCAAAATACTTCTCATAAATGCCCTCCATGTGTTTATATATGCAACAAATTATTGCCTTAATTAGAGAATGTGACGCTGTCATCACTCATCGACTCGATGCGTGCCAACGCCTCCACACGTATCCCCTTCTCACGGATCAGATCACCGCCGCCTTGGAAGCCTTTCTCCACTGCAACCACCGCACCGGCTACCTTCGCACCGGCCTGTTCGCACAGTTCAAGAAGACCAACGATCGCATTGCCCTTCGCCAGAAAATCGTCCACAATGAGGACAACATCGGAAGAAGTCAGATAATCATTGCTCACAACGATATCGTATGTAGTCTGATGTGTAAAAGAGAAAACACTTGATCGTAAAAGATTGTCAGAAAGGTTCAGCGATTTATGCTTCTTTGCAAAGACCATCGGCAGACCCATCGCCGCCGCGACTGCAAAACCAACCGCAATTCCGGATGACTCGACGGTCAGGATCTTCGTAATCGGTTCCCCTGCGAATAATCTCTTGGCTTCCTGTCCCATTTCCATCATGAACGGAACATCAATTTGCTGGTTCAAGAAGCTGCCAACTTTCAGAATTCCACCTGGAAATACTTCACCTTCTCGAAGAATCTTCGCTTCTAATTCTTTCATAGAGTCCCCCTGACATAGTGCACAAAACACTATTCCATATTAGAACGCAAAAATCCATTCGTCAACCGAGAAAAGTCAATCCAATCAACATATTTTTTTGACAGAATTGGGGCATTCTTGAAGTAGCCACCACGAACTTTGAAAGCGGAAACGCCCTCATGCCATACGTACGACTACGGTGAAAACCATGCCGGATCTGTCACCCGTCTTTGCATATACATCTCCATCCATCTTGCGCATAAGCTGGCGGGCGATGTAAAGACCGAGACCATTACCTTTCTTGTTCCCGGCATTGGAACCACGATAGAAAGAATGGAAGATATGCGGAAGTTCTTCCTCCGGAATCGGATCACCGGTGTTATGAATATGGATCAACTGGCAATTGTCCTCCTGCGAGAATGACAGTTCGATCCGCTGTCCGTCACCGTACTTGATCGCATTCTCAATCAGGTTCTGGATGACTTCGATCAACCGCTCTTCATCCACTTGAACCAAACATTCGGTGCACTCACCCACAACAAAATCGGTGTGGGATACCGAGAGTTTGTCGCGATAGAAGCGGGTGACTCTCTCAATGATCGTGGAGAAGTAGACCTCTGTCGGATGCACCTCCAACTTAAGAAAATCTTCGTTCTCCGCGCGCATGATCTCAGAGATGAAATGCTCGATCTCAGCGGCATTCTTCTCGATTCCACAAATCGCGTCCTTGCGTTGTGCTTCCGTCTCGAAAAGTCCCTCCTGCAGGCCTTTGCTATATAAGCGAATAGAGGTCAGCGGCGTCTTGACATCGTGAGCCAGAGAGAGGACCAGTGTCTTCTTGTCACGCATCAATCGATATTCCGCATCTTTACTCTCTTCAAGATTCGTGCGGAGCATATCCATGCCCCACAAATATCGGCCGAAGAACTTATTCTTATTCTCCTTTACCGGCATGGTAAGGTTTCCTTTGGCCAATTCGTATGGAAGATCATTCATACGCTGGAAAGACTTAATGATATTTCGCCCGACATAGATCATGAGGCCGAGACTCAGAAGGATCACAGAACCGAACCCGACCGTCAGGATAATGAAGCCCAGACCGATCTTCGGTGTAACACGATACTCGATGGTGTAGCGTTTTCCACCGGCTTCCGTGACATAGGTAAAGTCTGAAGGAAGCTCCTGCGGATCGAATTCCCGTATGTCGGTAACATACTCATAGGAACTTAAATCGATGTACTCACAAGGCGAATCCGAGTCTGATGCAGCAATTACTTCACTGACACGCTTTACCTCCACGCGGTATTCGCGATCGGAAGTCGAATGAATCTGAGACCATGCGAACATTATGGTCGCCACAGCAACCGCTATCTCGATGATCAGTATCAACACACAACGCTTCCGATAACTACTCATTCGTATCGATACCCCACGCCCCATACAGTAAGAATATGTTCTGGCTTCTTGGGGTCTTTCTCCAGTTTCTCACGAAGTCGGTTGATGTGAACCGTCAAGGTCTGCATCTCAGAGTCCGATGATGCGCCCCACACAGCGTTAAAGAGATAATCCTTCTTGAGCGTAGTCCCCTTATTCGAGACCAGCAGTTCCAGAAGCTCGAACTCCTTCGCACGGATCTCCACAGGTTTCCCGTCCAACGTCACCTCCAAAGTGGCTTTGTTCAGCAGAAGTGTCCCGACTCGCACCTCATCCGAATCATAACGTCTTCGGAAGATGCCCTTGATCTTGGCAAGAAGAATGTCGATGTCCACAGGTTTCTCAATGAAGTCATCTGCGCCGAGAGTCAGGCCATTGAGCTGGTCCTCTTTATCCGATTTTGCGCTGATAATGAGGATCGGCGTATTAGAAGTCTCGCGGATCTTGGCGCATACGGAGAAACCATCGAGACCCGGTAGCATAATGTCCAGAAGCAGAAGTTTGGCACCATACTTCTCATAGATTTCGATTGCATGATCACCAGAATCAGCCGTCGCCACCGTATAGCCCGCCTTTCGAAGGAAAGCGGCCATCAGATTCTGAATCTCTTTATTATCTTCTACGATTAGGATGTCGTTCACCGAGGTCTCCTTAATGCTTGCACGTCCGTCTCTTGTACGCATACTTGCGCGATGACTATCTTTATTTTACCATCCCTGCTCGATAAGCCAATTATTAATTTCACGCTCACGTTTAGCCATCTCGGCATCACTTAATGTACGCTCGCAACGGCCGAGTTCCTTCGATCCCTTGATGTTACCATCTTCAATGTAGAACACCTTTGTGCAACGGGACGCCACCTTGGCATCGTGGGTGACCATCACCACAGTCGTACCCTGAGCATTGAGCTTCAGAAGTTCTTTCATGACCTCATCGGAGGAACTGCGGTTCAGCGCACCGGTCGGCTCGTCTGCGAAGAGTACTTTCGGATGGTTGATCATGCTTCTGCAGATACAGGCTCGCTGGAGCTGTCCGCCTGATACCTCGTTAATATCATTATCAGCGACTTCCTCGATACCCAACAGTTTCATAAGTTTACGGCCGCGTGCCTCGATTTCTTTTCTGCTTTCATTTCCCTTCTTACTCTCCACTGCGGGCAGAATAATGTTGTCTAGGATCGTGAGATTTTTCATCATGAACATCTGTTGGAAGATAAAGCCCATCTTGTCGAGTCTCACCGCGGCGAGATCGCGAGCCGACATCTTTGCAATATCTTCTCCATCGAAGATCACTTGTCCCGAGGTCGCTGCGTCCATACCGGATGCGCTGTAAAGAAGTGTGGATTTGCCTGAACCTGACGGACCCATGATGGCCACAAGTTCGCCTTCTTCCACTGAGAAGTTTACGTTCTTCAGCACGTTATTCTGACGTTTATTGACTACATATGTTTTGCACAGATTTTTCACTTCTAGAATCTTAGTCATTGTTCTAACCTCACTTTATTCAATGCTTGCTGTATCGCGAGCGGTAATGGTTCTGGTATACTGGGCCACCAAGAAGGTGAAGCATGCCGTAGCGATCACGGCGACCAGCGGATACAAGATAAATACTTTGGTACCGGCGATACTGTATGAAATACTGTCGCCACCCATCATCTTGAAGATTGGGTTTAGAAGAAGCGCCGTCATCGGGACATTCAACGCCATAGCCAGGAGTGCGGCGACGATGGAGACGATACTGAAGCGTACCACGTGCCATCTGATGATCTTGCTGTCCTTCATCCCTACTGCCTTGAGTAATGCAATCTGCGACTTCTCATCCGCGATGAAAGAACGCTCCATAAGGATCACCGCAAGGAGAATGACCACGACCGTCACACCAAGAAGGACTTTCTCCACAATGGCCATCGAATCGGAACAACCGGTTATCTTATCGGCCAGCTCACCGGCCGTATACACTTTCTTGTAGAGTGCTTTTACCGTAGCTTCACGAGACGCTCGCACTTGATCGCTTATGGTATCCGAATCTTCATATCGGATATCAAACATGAAGCCGGAAAGGAAATCCTCCTGACGATAAGGAAAATTCTCATGGAGAAGCACTGCGTCACCGAGGCTGTTCATACAGTCATAGTAGCCGGTAACCATACATTCCATGCGTCCTTCTTTCGTATCCACCATGACAGTATCTCCAATGGAGACATCTAGTTCCTTACCCACCTGCTTCGTGATCATGATCTCATTGGCTGCCTTCGGCACACTTCCTTTGATGCATTGGTAATCAGAAACCGATGATCCCCAAGGGATATATCCCGTATGCATCCCCTTGGCGGTCGGGCTTTCTAGGTTTACATTGACCACATATCTCGTACTGAGCTTCGCAGGGATACCATGTTCAGCCAGTTCTCGCTCTGTATCCTCCGCACATTTCTGAATCGTCTCTTCAGAATCGATACCGTTCAAATTTCTGTTCTCGGCATCACCAAGCGTAGCATATAGATCCGCTTTCATGAATCCGCAAGTCTCAACCAGCGCATCACTTCTTAACGTCACCACGCTGTTACTGAGGATCAACGTAAGCAGCACACAAAGCGCAAAAATGATGACCATGCTGATATATCTTCTGGGCGTACTTAGTATATCGTTGATTGCCAGGAAAGAGGGAGAGGGCAGTTTGCTTCTTCCCAGATGAAGTACGCTCTTCTGCTTATATCGCTCACCGGTCTGGCCATTGCGAATGGCCTCGATCGGTGTACTTCTCTTCACTAAACCGGTAAAGCGGAATGCAATACCGATGATGGCAAGAAGGATAGCAAGAACGCCTACTACATTCAGTATCGCACCCAGAGAATTACCCATGACCATACTCGGCATGGATATCTTCTTGAGGCAGGTGGCGAAAGGAAAACTGAACACCAATCCGATGACACAGCCGATGATACCGATACATATATATTTAATGGTAAAAATGCTTCGGATCTTGAAATTACCAATACCGATGGCCTTCATGACACCGATCTCACGGAATTCTTCCGATATGGAGAATCGAATCGAGAAGCGGAGGATGAGAAACGACACGGCAATCAATATCACACCGACAATTAAGAAAATACCGGAAATAAGAATGCATGGTACATACATGAGCTTCAAAAGATCACGGTCGACGACCATCGATACGCCATTCAACTCACCAAGACTGTTCTTCAAATCGGTGGGATGGTCGGTCTTCAGAAAATACATGTTTCCAATTCTCGCATCACCCTCACAACCTTGAAGGAGAGAATCCATGTCTTCTGCGCTGATGAGAACGCTTGTTGAATTCATACTAATACCGTAGATACAGTCTTTATGCGTTCCTGCCAAAGTGAGATCCATTTTCTTCCCGTTGACCTGAACGGTAATGGTGTCTCCGACCTTCGCACCCAGATGATCCTTCAAACTCTTTGTAAGATATACCTCTCCATTATGGATTCTATCCGCAGTCAGAACCTGATCATCATGATCGAAGTACTTCATACCGTTCTCACTGGGGGTCAGCACACAAAACATTCCTTCGTCTTGCAGCGCTTCACCATTGAACAGGAAATCACCCTCTTCCAACGCGAGAAGCCGGTTCACACGGAAACTGTCTACCATGTCACTGTTCTCTACACACTGCTGAATCTTCGCAAGGTCCTCTTCTTCTCCGTTGCCCATGATGAACACGTCACCGACATCGGAAATATCCGCAAAATAATCGGCTCCCCGTAGCACCGAAACCATAACGCTCAACGAGCTCGCTGTAAACATGGCCGCAAGAATAATGAACGCGAGTAATATCCCGTTCATGGTCTTCTTACGTTTCATATCTTTCGTAAAAATATGCCAAACCATTCTGCTCTCCTTAATTCGTATTCAGTATAACAAATCTCAAGAAGCTACGCGTCCGCTTCTTATGGTTACAGTATATTTCGAGAATTATAAACTAAACCTTAACTCGAAAATGAAGCAGAAAATGGGGTATTGATTCTTGAACGAAAAGTTGTATGATAGAGTTATCTTGATTATCAAACTATTTGACAATCAAATAATCAGTTTAGGAGGCGACTTGCTATGCCAAGAAATACAAAGAAAAACTACCCTTATCACCAGGTTCACTACGTTCGAGACTTACGAGATCTACTCAATCGTCGTTGTGAGATGTACCCCGACTCGCCCGTATTCCGCTATCGAGACAGATCCGACAACACCCGTTCATGGAAAGACATCTATCCGGTTGAATTCCGCAATGACGTCCAACAATTGGGCGCAGGACTTCTGTCGCTCTGGGAAGAACATGCCTCTTCGTCTCAGAAAGAAAACCTTCCGAAAATTGCCATCTTATCGGAGACCCGATACGAGTGGTATGTTTCGTACATGGCCACAGTTAGTGGCCTTGGGGTAGTTGTGCCCATCGATCGAATGATGCGGGCCGAAGAACTTGCTACCATGTTCCAACGAGCAGGCATCAACATTGTTCTTTTCTCCCGTCACTACGCCGAGACCATCCTGCAAATCATGCCCGAGTGCCAAGACCTCCTGCTTCCCGTTTGTTTCGACGAGTATGCAGATGACCAAGTGTACAACTACAAAGATGTATGTCACATCAATTCCGATGTACATGCCTACGCCCAAAGACCAATCAACCCAGATGATGTAGGCATCCTTCTATTCACCTCAGGCACCACCTCCAAATCCAAGATCGTCATGCTATCGCAGCGGAACATCTGCTCGGACATCATGAATATGTTTAAGATGTGTGAATTCAGTCCGGAAGACTCTTTCCTATCCGTCCTCCCACTCCACCATACGTATGAGTGCACCTGCGGTTTCCTTGCGCAGATTTACAAGGGCACCACGATCTACATCGGTGAAGGACTTACAAAGATCACCACGGATCTGAAAGAAGCCCAGCCAACCTGTCTCTGTGCCGTGCCCGCTTTACTTGAGAAGTTCTATGAGAAGATTATGAAAGAACTCTCTAAATCCAAGCTCAAAAAACTGGGATTTACGATGTTACGAGCCATCTCAAAGATCCTCTATTTCTTCAGGATCGATGCAAGGAAGAAGTTCTTCTCCACTGTAAATGCTGCATTCGGCGGCAATCTGCGTCTAGTCTTCTTAGGCGGCGCCCCCTCAGATCCGAAGATCCTTCAGTTCTTCGATGAGATCGGTATAGAAGTGCTCCAGGGCTATGGACTTACGGAATGTGCGCCACTGGTCGCGGTAAACCGTGAACGCTACTATCGCTATAATTCAGCTGGTCTTCCGCTGGTTGGAAATGAGATTAAGGTAGATCAGCCGGATGAGAATGGCATCGGCGAACTACTCATCAAGGGCGACAATGTCTTCCTCGGCTACTACGGAAATCCCCAAGCGACGAAAGATGTCTTCGATGATGAAGGCTACTTCCATAGCGGCGATGTTGGATACATCGACCAGGAAGGCTTTATCTACATTACTGGGCGCAAGAAGAACGTCATCATTGCGAAGAACGGCAAGAACGTCTTTCCCGAAGAACTCGAGTATCTGCTTAACCGTTCCCCCCTGGTATGCGAATCAGTCGTATCCCAAAGAGAAAACGAAGCCGGTAACGACTACATCATCCAGGCCGAGATTTTTCCAGATTTCGAATATATAGAAGAACATTACGGCAACCAGACACCCGAAGAACTACAGCAGATGCTGGATGCTTATGTCACATCGGTGAACCATCAGTTAGAGAGCTTCCAACGAATCAAGAAGGTCATCCTCCGTGACACCGAGTTCGAGAAAAGCTCAACACACAAGATCAATCGATGTGCGTAAGTCTTTCCCCACGAATAGGAGGCATTGTCCCTCCTTATTTCTGCACCAAATGTCTAAAAAATGAATGATAGTTTGATACAATAGCTATATAGTTTGGGGGAAATGAAATAGGAGGGACTTATGGGCAACAATCTCGCCACCAGAAAATCAGCAATCTTCGTAACGTTCGTGCTTGGTCTTATCGGCATCACATGTCTCATCATCGGCATTCAATCCAAAGCCGATCGAAATCAGAAGAAATCGAGTTATCAGACCACAGTCGGTACGATTATCGGTTCCGAATCCAACTCGAAGAAGAGCAGCCAAATCAATCACACTCGAGGCAAAACGCGAGCGCCCATTTATCGGTATGAAGTCAATGGACAGACATACACGATCAAGGACAAAATATTCACGAACAGCAACATTGAGATTGGTAAGGAAGTCAAGATTTACTACAATCCAGCCAATCCACAAGATGCTTTTGCCGATACTCCAGCCCATCTCGGAAACTTGCTGATATTGTTGGCTGTGCTGTTCCTATCCATAACGGCATTAGTAATCACGATGAACATTCCGATCAGTGATGCAAAGAAAACCATCTTTGAGGGTCTCATCGTATGTGTCATGTTTATT
This sequence comes from Candidatus Scatonaster coprocaballi, assembly GCA_018064475.1. Classification (GTDB taxonomy): domain Bacteria; phylum Bacillota; class Clostridia; order Saccharofermentanales; family Saccharofermentanaceae; genus Scatonaster; species Scatonaster coprocaballi. The sequence goes on along the minus strand of JAGHVD010000090.1, from coordinate 1,047 downwards.
GGATTTCCAATCGCGTTGATGCGGATGCTTCCGGATTTGGTATTGATTCTGAAGATCTTACTATCGATAATGATCCTCATCGGTGTCTACGCAGGCGCCCTTCTGATCTACAAAGTATTCTTCAAACAAGATTTCCAACCAAATCAAGGAGATATTAATACCAAAGTATCCGATTTTGTAGCAAATGTCGAAAGCAATCCGACGATTCAGAATGTCATGCGTTGGGTAAGAATAGCAGGAATGATCGTACCAATTGTGGTATTGATCATTTACGTCGGTGTAATGGTGTTTTCGATTCGTAATGGTCCGACAGAGAGAATCACCAAGTCTGACGATGGTCGAACGATCCTGACAGAAGATATTATTGCCTATTCACTAAACCAGAAAACCAGCGACGTTCCGAAACACTTCGTATGTGAACGAACAGTTGTCGCGATTTCCGGAAACCAGGTCTACTTCGAAGCAACACCTGGGTTGGAATATTCCTGTATAACTAATGAGCACTTTGACATCGGAGAGAAAGTGCTGTGGGTCGAATACTACGAGAATGAGAAGAATATGGTCGTGAGTGAGAATGAATACGTCTACACCGGAGACAAGACACCTGCTAGCACGTCACTTTTCGACAAAGACGGAAAGTGCATCATCAACGATGCGTTCGTAAAACGCTACTTCCACACTTCATCCTGGGAGGTGATTTCTGTTGAGTTCGTCAAGATGGAAGGCAACAAACTTCATTTCAAAGAGAAAGAAGGCTCGTCTTACGCGTTGACTATTCCACAGGAGTTAGGCCGATACTACGAAAATGCCAAGGCCGGAGACGAGTATTATTACTTCAGGTTTGACGATTCTGCATATGCTTTGGATGCGGACGAATACGTCTACTACGATTAATACGGTCTATCGAGACCATGCTAATCAATTGATTAGCATGGTCTTTACTTCGTGTTCATTGTAGTAAACTACACCACCACATACTACATGAATCTCATATCCTTCCGGAATGGAAATCTTTAAGCGTGCTTTATCGTATCCACGTATGCGTCT
>JAGHVD010000008.1 GCA_018064475.1 Candidatus Scatonaster coprocaballi | reverse complement strand
TTGGTTATGGATACCGCAACGATGACTACTTTTTCACTCTTGTTCGTTATATTTCTATTCCTTCACGTTTTTTGTTAATCCCACAAAAAACGTGAAGAGCCACTAAAATTGCTAACTGACGGCGTCTATGCATTAAGTCATGATGATGTCTTCCGTCCCTCCACGAGTTTACGCACAGCAGGGCTGACCGTTTCTAGTTTGGGTTTACTCATTCTGGTAATCGCCAACCTGACAAATCTACGTTCACGTGGCTGGAAGAATCTCTTCAGCTAAATCTGTATAAGAAGAAGCACCGCTCGACGTTCGTCGGGCAGTGCCTGATTCTACGCTATAAAAGCATTTGTTCGTACAAGAAGTCGCGCGCCGCTATATTACCAACTGCTTATTCCTCTTCTTCCACCGCTTCCGGCGCATTGTCCAAGCGACGAGAGATATCGTACACATCCTGCTTCAGTTCGAAGAAGCCTACTTTCGGGAGGCCGTCAGTCAAGGCTGAACCACCGTTGAGCAGCGCCTCCCAGTCGGCAAAAGAACGCTCGAAGAGGAATGCTTGCTTGGTTTCATCGTTTCCGCTGACGCAGCCAAACGTGTCGATGTAAGCCAGAATGGTGTTCTTATATTGCGGGATGCGGATCAGTTCGCCCGGCAGCATCTCCCACTCGGAAATCGGGGCCGCATCTTTGGCATCTTCGTAGGGGAGCACTTCACCGCTATCGGTCGTGCGCATCTCTTCACGAAGTTCTTCACGAACCTCCATCAGAACCTGACCCAGCAAGTTCTCGCCACGCCATTTGGTAATGTCCTGCACTTCCGGATCCGAGGTAGACAGGAGGATGCCCCAGTCCTTGTCACGGGGCGAGCACTCCGCCAGAATCGCGTTTCCGGTGGCGAGCAGAGTCTCCAACATCGAGGGATTCTGTGCAAACTTGGCACGGATTCCACGCTTCACCACAACGTAGCGTGTTCGCTTCCACAACGCTGCATCGAATCCATCGAAGAATTCTCTTCCCAGAATCTTGCACTGTTCCGGGTCATTCGTGCGCATGATCTCTTCGCCCAGTTCATTCTGGCCGAACATCATGACCTTCTGGTACATCATGAACTGCTCAGAGTGGAGATAGTGGCGTCCGGCATAGTCGAACTCAGCCGGGTACCAGTTGCAGAAACAGCCGTTCTCTTCATATTCACGGTGAAAAGCAATGATCTCATTCTTCATAATCGGCCCCTCCGTCTCACTTGGAATTATCATATCCCTATTCTATCAGAAAAGCACCGACTTCGCACTCCTTCATCTTGTAACGTCTCTGGCCTTCACGATGCACTTGGTTACACATATTGCTTTGCTTTCTATATGTAAAAAAGACTGCCTCCCTTGCGGGAAGCAGTCTTCTTTGAATTCATTAACTTGTTTCTTCGCGCGAAGCGCGTGCGGCGCTTCGGTCCGTTCAGCGGATCAACGATCAGCCGAACAGTGCAAGCAATGTACCTGCTGCAACGGCAGAACCGATAACACCTGCAACGTTCGGGCCCATAGCATGCATGAGCAGGAAGTTGGAAGGATCGGCTTTCTGACCTTCTACGTTGGAAACACGAGCAGCCATTGGTACAGCGGATACACCAGCGGAACCAATCAACGGGTTGATCTTACCCTTGCTGAGGAAGCACATCACATTACCGATCAAGAGACCACCGAATGTAGAGAATGCAAATGCAATCAAGCCGAGGCCGATGATCTTAAGTGTAGAAAGTTTCAGGAAGTTCTCACCCATAGCGGTTGCACCAACAGTAGTACCAAGGAAGATGGTAACGATGTTGCAAAGTGCGTTCTGAGCTGTATCGGAAAGTCGCTCTGTCACACCGGACTCCTTGAAGAGGTTACCCAGCATCAGCATACCAAGCAGTGCGCCAACAGAAGGCAGGATCAGTGTGCAGACAACTGTAACGATAACCGGGAAGCAAACCTTCTCAACCTTAGAAACCGGACGAGTCTGCTTCATCTTAATCTTTCTGGTCTTCTCAGTCGTCATCAACTTCATGATCGGTGGCTGGATGATAGGAATCAACGCCATGTAGGAATATGCTGCAATAGCAATTGCCGAGAGAAGATGCGGAGCAAGCTTCGTAGTCAGGTAGATTGCTGTCGGGCCATCCGCACCACCGATGATTGCGATAGAGGAAGCTTCTGCAGCTGTGAAGCCAAGAACAGAAGCCATAACGAATGCGAAGGAAATACCGAACTGTGCACCTGCACCCATGAAGAGGGACGAAGGTCTGGAGATCAACGGTCCGAAGTCTGTCATGGCACCAACAGCCATGAAGATCAAGCATGGGAAGATACCGAGTTTAACGCCGAGGTAGATGTAATCCAGAAGACCTGGGTCAATCTCTCCGCCACCGCCAATGAGATCCCAGTGAACGTGACCGCCGGCGAAAATTTCGGCGTGGTAAAGACCTGCAATCGGAAGGTTGCTAAGAAGCATACCGAAAGCAATCGGAAGGAGAAGAAGCGGTTCGCACTTCCTACCGATCGCCATGTAAATCAGGATACCCGCAATGACGATCATGACGCCCTGCTGCCAGGTCATGGCCATGATGCCGCTTGCATCCCAAATGTTTTTCAATGCATCAATAAACACGAGTCAAGTCCTCCTAACTTAAGAAATAGTCAGAAGAACGTCGTCGGTTGCTACCGTTGCGCCCTTAGAAGTAAGAATCTGTCCAACTGTACCAGCGCAAGGTGCATAGATCTCGTTCTCCATCTTCATGGCTTCGAGAACTACGACAAGATCGCCTTCCTTTACAGCCTGACCTGCGGAAACCAGCAACTTCAGGATGGTACCCGGAAGCGGAGCCTTGACCGGTGTACCGGAGATTGGACCAGCTGCCGGAGCCGGAGCTGCAGCAGGAGCCGCTGCTGGTGCTGCAACCGGAGCCGCTGCGGCCGGAGCTGCAACGACTGCTGTAGTCTTCAGAAGGTTAGCCTTACCCTTCTCTACTTCAACTTCGTATACTTTATCGTTAATTGTTACGTTGTAAATCATTCTAGCGTCTCTCCTTTACTTGTTTTCCACCAGCGAGATGGACTTGAAAATCAGCTCATTGAGCGGGATGCCCGTGTTGTCGCTGACGATCGCCATGATCATAGCGGCTGTCTTCTCATCACAGTTCTTGAGTTTCAGAGAACCAGAAGAGAATTCCTCGCCAGGATCTTCCGCCGGAGCAACTACTGCACCAGAAGGATTGGCAGTCGGCGCTTGTTCTTTCTCTTTGGAAAGCGAACCGACAACTGCACCGAAAATGCGGATGATGGCAAAGATAATGAAGAGTACAGCAAATACAACTGCCCAAGTAAAGAGGGCTACGCCGATTGCTTCGCCAACGCCGTACTTTCTCAATCCATCTTCCACAGAAAGTAAGAATAATGTCGGATCCATGAAGATCAATCCTCCTTCTTCTCGATGGTATAGTTCACAGTATTGGATTCTTTCTCCTCACGAGCCTCGAAGAACTTCTCTGCTACCTGAGGGAATGCGATGTAGGAAAGAACATCCTCATCGGATCTTGCCTTCTTACCGAGCTCAGCCTTGGTCTTCTCGAACATCGGCTCGAGAGAATCAGCATATCTGCCCTTGACAAGCTCTTCCGGCTTCCAGCACTTATCGATGAGTTCCTGACTTACTTCGCCCGGAGCACGACCATATTCACCTCTGAGATAAGCCTTGATCTCCTTGGAGATGGTCTTATATCTCACACCTGTGAGTACGTTCTGAACAGCCTGATTACCAACCATCTGGGACAGTGGTGTAACGAGCGGCGGATAACCCATATCCTTACGAACTTCCGGAATCTCAGCCAGTGCTTCGTCGAACTTATCGAGTGCATTCAGATCCTTGAGGTTAGCGATCATGTTGGAGAGCATACCACCCGGTACCTGATACTTCAGGATGTCAGCCTTGATGCCCATCACTTCAGGATTGAGTCTACCTTCATCGAGGAATCTCTTTCTGATCGGCTTGAAGAAATCAGCGATTTCCTTAAGGCTGTCACGGTTCAGACCGGACTCATAACCGAACTGACCCAGTGCATAATCCATGGTCTCTGTTGCCGGCTGGGATGTACCACCACCCATTGTAGAGATTGCGCAGTCGATACCGTCACAACCTGCCTCAACAGCCTTCAGAAGTGTCATTGGGCCAAGACCTGTGGTGTGGTGTGTGTGGAAGAAGATCGGAACCTTCACTTCAGCCTTCAGAGCCTTCACGAGGTCATAAGCTTCCTTCGGGCTGCAGATACCAGCCATATCCTTGATTGCGATGGAATCAACGCCCATCTTCTCAAGTTCTTTACCCATCTCAACATACTTCTCAATCGTGTGTACAGGAGATGTTGTGTAGCAGATGCAACCCTGTGCATGCTTGCCGCACTTCTTTACTTCATCGATGCAGACCTCGATGTTACGGAAGTCGTTCAAAGCGTCGAAGATACGGAAAATGTCCATACCGTTCTCAGCAGCCTTGCGGCAGAAGAGTCTTACGACATCATCCGGATAGTGCTTGTAACCCAGGATGTTCTGTCCACGAATGAGCATCTGAAGAGGAGTCTTCTTGCAGACAGCTTTGATCTTGCGAAGTCTCTCCCACGGATCCTCATCAAGGTAACGCAGGCAGGAGTCAAATGTAGCGCCTCCCCAGCACTCCAGCGAGTAATAACCCGCATTGTCCAGTGTCTCCAGGATGCTTTCGAAATCCGAAAAAGGCATTCTGGTTGCGATCAACGACTGATTCGCATCACGCAGTACGGTCTCAGTAATCTTTACTTTCATACGATGAGCCACTCCTTATATGTATTTTTTTTGAAAACGTAGTAAAAGGAAAAAGTGGAGTGAGAATCCAACTTTTTCCTTTTACAGTATATCCGACTTAAACTATCAAAACAAGGGAAAAGCACCTATTTAGCAAGAAAAACATCGAAAGTTCGAAACCAAATGTTTCCTTCAGATCCTACCCTTATTCTTGCATTGATTTACGCTTCACCGGGAACCAGAGCTGGCACTTCTGCGTCGGGCCGAAATCCCCTGTTTGACTGTACCATTCAACGTTATACGCGTCGCGAAGTTCGTACTCACCGTTCGTCGGAAGCCATTCCTTCCAGACCTTGGTGTTGGTGTCCTGAAGTGTCGCCATCGAGCAGTCAAAAACCGCCCACTCCCCACTCGGGATCTCCCATGTCCGCATCTCCTCCGGAACATCTCCGTCATCGTAGCGTCCGGCGATCATGTAGTCGAACTGTCCATTCACCCCGATGTCGTCGATGCAGATCCCGAATTCACCGATGCCATGTTCCATGATGTACTTCTCGATTGCCGCGATCTCCGCTTCATCCGCCGGCATACCGTTCATCAGGTGCGGCGCATATGTGCTGATACACTCCTCCCAGTACTTCGGGATCTCCACATACGAGGTCTCCGCGTCAAATCTACGCTGGAAACCAACTACCTTTATGCTGTCTTTCTTCTCAATTCTGAATTCCATACTGTCTCCTCCCTGCACGGACACACTGACATTCATTCTAAGGAATGTCTTGATGTTGCCGCGGGCCTTCCGGACGTCCATGGGCGTGACGCCGTGATATCTGACAAAAGCCTTGTCAAAACTACCCGGTGTCTCATAACCGTACTTGAGTGCGATATCGATAATAGGGGTGGTCGTATGCTGAAGCTCAACTGCCGCCAGATACAATTTCCGATTTCGCATATACTCGCCGAGGCTGTACCCGGTGAGCACCCGAAAGCCATTCTGCAGATACATGCAGGAGATGTGTACGTGTGCCGCCACTTCATCCGGTCCCTCGATGTCGAGAAGATGCTCCTCCATATAGTCAATGGCGTTTTGTAAACATGAGATCCACTCCATATCTTCCTCCGTTACGTCTCGAAGCCCCGGCACCCGCCGTGCTTCATCTGATTGATGTGTAGTTCTTCTGCGATCGCATATTTAGTTTATCAAGACACCTCTTCGCATTCTTCTCCGAAAGCAAAATGAATTGTCGATATCTGGCAAAAGCACTTGCACCGATGTCTTTCGGTGAAGCTTATTTGAACCACTTGTTCTTGCGACCCATCAAGGACAGGATCAAGATCGTAATGACCGAGAGAAGGATTACATAGAGATAGCCGTACTTCCAAGCAAGCTCCGGCATGTTCTGGAAATTCATACCATACCACCCTACGATGATCGTCAACGGGAAGAAGATCGTCGTAATGATCGTGAAGCGCTTCATGGTGCTGTTCAGCTTCTGATCTAGGAAAGTCGCATACGCATCTGAGATGTGGTCGGCGATATTACTCAGTGCATTCATATCGTCACGAAGTCGCGTCACCTTATTGGTCAGGTTGGAAATATAGATCAGATTATCCTCCTCGAGGATCTCATTATCGTTCTCTTCCAGCGTCTCCGCGATGTCGATGATCTGGTCGTAGTAGTTCACATACTTGAGTGCTTTTTTCTTCAGGCCCAGCAATTCCACGTTGAAAGCCTCTTTCGCGCTACCTTTTACAATCGATTCTTCCATCTCCGTCAATTCATTACGAAGCTTCTCCGCAATCATGTTTCCTTCTGACAAGAGACCGTCTATGAAGTAGCAGATGATCTTCTCTTCACACATCTTATTGGAAGGGATCTTCTTAATAGCCTGCAGGATACTATTCACCGTCGAACCGTCTTCGTCCTGAATGTCCACAACCAGAATGAAGTTCTTCAGAATATAGAGGGAAAGCGAATCCTCGTGTCCATCTTTGTTGATCACACGAAGTTCAGCAAACGTATAGTTCTCGTGCACATCCACGCCGGTGCGGAACAAGGGATTCGCCTTCTGACTGGCCTCCATCGTATCGTCATCCAGACCGATGATCCGGCCAATTTCCAGAAGTTCATCGCTCTTCACGATTCCTACAGCAAGTCTATCTCCACTCACCTGTTCGAATTGAATGGCCTTCATGCTATCGTTGATTTCGTAGAACATGTTCTGCCTCCTTTTCCACCTTTCCCCAGCTGGATGACCTGGTCCGCCCCGGCAATGGTCGAGAGACGGTGGGCAATGATGAAGCCCGTACGGCCATGGGTCATGTTCTCAAAAGCTTCCACAATACGTTTCTCTGTCAGGGTATCGACCGCCGAAGTCGCCTCGTCGAGGATCAGCAGCGACGGATCCATCAAGAGCACACGCGCAATGCAGAGCAGCTGCTTCTGTCCCTCCGAAAGCGAGATCTCCTTACCGGGTACCGTATCATATCCATCCGGCAGACGCATGATGAATCCATGCGCGCGCGCCGCCTGGGCCGCCGCAATGATCTCTTCCTCTGTCGCATCCGGACGTCCATAAGCGATGTTCTCACGGATCGACGCCTCCAGCAGCCACGTCTCCTGAAGCACCATGCCGAAGCGTCGGCGCAACGTAGCACGCGGAATGTCGCGGATGTTCTTCCCGTCAATGATGATCTCACCCGCATCCGGCTCATAGAACCGCATCAGCAGATTCATCAGAGTCGTTTTGCCACATCCCGTCGGGCCAATAATCGCGACCTTCTGTCCCGGTTCCACCGAAAGACTGAAGTCGTCGAAGATCTTCTTATCTTTCTGATATCCGAACGTCACATGTTTAAAAAGCACTTCCCCCGCACCTTCATGCTCGTCGTCCGTCAAGTTGCCCTCCGCCGCATCTTCGGTCTCCTCCGGAAGATCGAGAATGGCGAATACGCGGGCCAGGGAAGCGAACGCCGCCATGACCTGTGTCGTAATATTCGTCAAGTCGTTAATCGGCTTACTGAAGTTCTTCCAGTAGAGGATAAACGTGGTGATGTTACCGATTGAGAGGCCGCCGAACCAGACACCCAGCGCACCGATCAGAATATAGGTGGTATTATCCACGAATCGCGTCACGGGGTTCGGAAGCGAAGAGGCGAACGCCGCCATAACTGAAGACTTCTTCAGTTCTTCGTTCTTCTTCCGGAAACTATCCAGGAACTTGTCCTCGCAGTTGAACGCCTTGATCTCTTTGCGTCCGTAGAGATTCTCCTCCACATCGGCGGAGATAGCGCCGACCAGTCCCTGCTGGGACTTGAAGTGTTTGGTCGTTTTCTTCGCAATCGTGGTCGCCGTCCAGATCATCAGCACCGCCATCGGTAGCACGATGAGGGTCATCCGCCAGCTGATCCATACCATGAAGGCGACCGTGCCGAGGATCGTCACCAGTACCGTAAACAAGTTCAGCAGTCCCTGCAAAGTCCCCTCAGAAATGGCGTCGGCGTCGTTAATGAAGTGCGTAGCCGTATCGCCTTGCGGGTGGGTATCGTAGAAGGAGATCGGCAGGCGGGTCAACTTCGCCGACAGAGAACGGCGGACTTCCAGCGCAGTCTTGGCCGCGACGACGTTGGCAAAATAACTCACGACCCATGTGAAAAGAGCCGCGACGAGGTACATGGCAAGTAGGATGAGGGCATGGTGTCCGAGGTATGTGAGGTCTACCGAACCTACATCCCCCATATGATCGATCGTCTGTCCAAGATAGGCCGGGGCGACGACCTGTAGCGCGCCACCGCAAACGGCCGCAAGGATCAGAAGGAGCATGGAGAACTTCGACGTGCCGGTGAAGCGCAGAAGCGCCGTCAGGTCTCGAAGCGAGATCTTCGACTTACCGTCAGACATCTTGGCCGCATCCGGTGAGAGATTCGCCATGCCACTCAGCATTGAATCTTTGGCCATTACTCCACACCTCCCATCTCCTGAGATTGCGCGATGCGCGCGTACGCTTCGCAAGTTTCAAGCAAGTCTTCATGCTTGCCCTGCCCGACTACGCTACCGTTATCCATCACCAAGATCCAGTTCGCATCCTGGATCTCCGAGATCTTGGAAGAAACCTCCACCACCGTTCGCTGATGACTTGCCGTATGTGCCGCAAGGGCCGACGAGAAGCGCGCCGAGGTCTCTCGGTCGAGCGCCGCCGTGCAGTCGTCAAGAAGCAGGATCTCACTATCCGTACAGAGGGCACGGGCAATGGCCAGACGCTGTCGCTGACCGCCGGAGAAGTTCTTCCCCTTCGGCTCCACATGCGCCTGAAGTCCACCCTTCTCGAGGATAAAATTCCAGGCCTGTGCTACTTCGCATCGTGTCTGGATCTCTTCCTCAGCAAGTGGCGTACTGCGTCCCAGTAGAATATTCTCCCGGATCGTTCCTTCGAACAGCGCCGTCGTCTGGAAGACCGGCGCCATGCGAGTATGCAAGGTCCGATCGTCCATCGTGATCAGGTTGTGGCCGTCCACCGTAATACGACCCTTCGTAATGTCATAGAGATGGAGAAGCAGCGCAATGATGGTCGACTTACCTGAACCGGTCGTACCGATAATGCCCAACTTCTCACCTTTACGCAGTTCGAAGGAAACATCTTTCAAGGCGTAGTATTCTTCTGCATCCGCCCGATCCGTCAGGTACGAGAACCAGACATGCTCCCACTTGACCAACACCTCGTGATCCGCGTCCTTCGCGTTGTGTGCCTCATCGTCCGCGCCGTGCGCCCCATCGTCGCGCGTTTCGTCGTCGGATGCTGCCACCTTGGCCGGCTCCATTTCCAGCACCGACTCGATTCGTTCCGCCGAGACGAAGGAACGGGAGAAGATGACTACCAGGTTACCAAGCTTATTCAGTTCGTCAAAAATACTGAAAATATAGTTAATGAAGGTCAGCAGCATGCCGGCCGTCAGGGCCCCGGACGAGATTCGATACCCGCCGACCCACAGCACGAAGACGACAGCCGCGTTCATAATAAGGATCGTGATCGGACGCAACAAAGCAGAATATTTTCCCACGGAGATCGACTCCTCCGCATAGGCTTCTCCCGCCTGATCCGTCACCTCCTGATGATATTTCTCTCTGGAAAAAGCTCTCACCACGCGGATGCCGGCCAGTCGTTCGTTTACGACCTGACTGATGCGATCCAACTTCTTCTGCACCACTTTGTAGCGGACGAAGGTGACGCGGATAATGAGTAGAAGCGTCACGAAGAAGAGCGCAGAACCGACGCCGATGACCACGGCCATCGGGGCATCCAGAATAATGGCAGCCAGCACACCACCGATCGTAATGAAGGGCACACGCGAGCAGAGGCGGATCACCATCGACACCGCTGTGCTCACCTGGTTGACGTCACTGGTCATGGCCACATGTAGAAATGGTACACCGCATCGTTCCTGCTGCGCGACAGAGAGTGAGTCCACTTTCGTCAGCAACCGGTCACGCAAGCGTGCCGCCACACCGGAACTGGCCTTCGCTGCACAGTACTGGCAGATGGCCGCCATGGCAAGGCCCAGCGCCGTCATGCCGAACATGAGAAGCGCGGTGCGAACAATGTAACCTCGGCTGTCGCTACTGAATCCAGTATCCACGATCCGCCCCATCAGGACAGGCAGACACAACTCCAGGATCGCCTCGACGAGCTTCGTCAGCGGACCCAGAATGAATTCACCCCGATACGGTCGGAGTTCTCTAAAAATCTCACGGTATTTCTTCATATCTGCTTATTGACCGTCTTATATTCACCGTCTTCAATGTAGTACGGGCAGTCCTTCCTGCGTCCCTCCATCAGGCGCTCCCAGGCGTCCTGATCGATCGGCGCCTCACAGAAGTACTCCCCACTCAATTCATCGTATATATAGTTCGAACATCTTTCACAGTCGCTCATGATCTTTCCTTTCGTCTTACCTGCCATATCTTACCTGCCGAAATGGCTCTTCCGGTATTCACTCGGCATCTCGCCGATGTGTTTCCGAAATGCTTCGGCAAAATAACTCGGGCCGGAGAAGCCTACTTCGTATGCGATGTCATTGATGGGCATATCCGTCTCAACGAGTAACTGGGCACCCTTACGAAGCCGAAATGTCGTAAGATAGATCACCGGCGTCTGATGCAGGTACTTCCCGAACACTTTGCAGCAATTGGTCTTGCCCAAGTTTCCGGCGCGACAGATGTCCTCCAACGTGATCTTATTTCGATAGTTCTCTTCGATGAAAGAGATCATCTTCTTCAGTTGAGTCAGCTGAGGAGAAGCGGTACGCGTGGTGGCCGTCTCCTCTACAGCGTGGATATAGATCTTCTCCCACATCAGGAAGAACCATCCGATCGAGCCCAGGTCCATGGTGTCCTCATGACGCATATAGTATACACGAGAAACGCTGTCCAGGACATTCCTCTGCCATTCGATCTTGGGGGTCAGATACTGGTGGGTGTAGTTGGCATTCTCAATGATCGGCTGTACATATCGCTGTTCAATGTCCTGGGTCGCACAGAGGATACGAGGATGGAAGCGCAAGGCCACAAATTCACACTCGGACAACTCTTCGGAGTAGAATCTGTGTACCTGTCGGGCATTAATGAAGATGCCCTCATTCGCCGCAAGTTGACAAATCTCACCATCAACATTACAAGTCATTCGTCCACGAAGGACCATAGTAAACTCGACCTCATCGTGCCAGTGATTATCCCGCGAATAGTTCGGATACTGGGACAGGAAGAACCTACGGATCTGTGCCGGATACGCCGTTCCCGCAAGATTGAAGTCCGGTGATTGCGGCCGCTTCATGTCTTTACGCTTGTCTTTCTTAAGTTCTTCTCCCATTCCTTATGTCCTTTTCTCTGACTTCTTTCGCGCGTCATTCGCTCTGACTTCTTTCGCGCGTCATTCTCCCACAGCGCAGTTACTTCTCCTGCTCCTTCAGTATACGACGAAGTGCATCATTCATCTCATCATTGTCACGATCTTCGTTCTTTCGCGCGGCCAGAACACTGATCCCGAAGCAGAGGCCGAAGCCGACGATGAATCCAATCCAGGCAGACGGACTCGTTGAATGGAACCAGCGAAACTTCCACACGGCAAGGATCACAACCACACAGATCGTGCCGAACATGCCTGCCGTACGGGTACTCACTCGGGTATTCCGGAAGAGGCAATCTGACATAAAGAGGAATCGGATCAGCGCCACGATGACAGCAATCACCAGAAACTGCAAGAGCGTCTCCTTCGAGAGCATACCGCGATGCGCAAAGATGGAAGAGATCTTCGCCTGCTCCGCCGCCACGTCCTCCGGCGTGATCCACATGACCAACAGTGCGACCAGTACTTGCATCATGAAGGCCAGGCTGGCACATTCCAGACTTTTACGAATACTATGTTTCTCCATATGTTCCTCCTTATTTCAATCCAAGACGTTCCCGCAGTTCATCCGCGTACATCCGGGAAGCGATCAGCTGTTCGCCATTTGTCATGGTGATCCGGATACGGTGGTTGATATCCGTCCGCAGCGACTGGATGTGCTTCAAGTTCAGAAGATTCGATTTACTCACACGGAAAAAGCCCGAGGCCGCAAGTTGCTGCTCGAGCTCGTACATTTTTGCGTCGGATTCATAGACTTCCGACTTCGTATAGACGAAGCATTTCCGCTCCATCGCTTCCAGATATAAGATTTCATCCAGTCCCAGGAGGAAGACTTCGCTGTCCTTCTTGACTGTCAGCTTACTGTCCAACACACGCACCATGGAGATGAGCTTCTCCACCTCCGGTGTTAGGACCGGGCAGGTGATGGAGATCTCGGTATCCGGATGGTCCGGCTGAATATTGATCGATATCTTCATAGGCTTTCCTCAATGAATCAGTCTTTACTTAAGCCCTCCTTGCGATAGGCGAGGAAGAAGAACACCAGGATCAACAAGGCATTCGCCCCGATGATCACCACGTTCTCCATACTTATCTTAACATTTTCAATGTCCAGTACAATATTGTACAGTTGTTGCGTATAGAAGAATTTCCCAACCCGGGCCACTTGATCGTTGAACTGCGCGATCATGGGCAGGAAACTAAACACACACATCACCGGCACCTGAAGGCTCGTCGCGGACATCTGATCCTTCGACCACATACCGATGGCCGCACCCAGCAGAATAGAGATCACCATTCCCACAGCCATCACGGCCATGTATCGGTTCCATGCTTGGCCCTCCATTCCGCAGCCTTTGCTCATGAAGACAGTGCCAATCGTACAACAGCAGAAAACATAGGCCCCCACACCCAGCAGGTACTCCCACGGGCGGACATAACTCATCATGAGCGCCCGAAGCGTCCCTTTCTCCTTCTCTTCCGAGATGATGGCACTCATCGAAGTGATCGGCGCCATCGCCAGGTACATAATGCTGAATAGCTTGAGGTAGGACAGTTCCGGCATGTCCTCCATCTTCACCGCATAATTCATAATGACGGTGATCACTGGGAAAAGCACCAGCTGGATCAGTATCGTCTTATTCTTACTTGTGTCCCACACCTGTTTCTTCCAAATTGCTATGGTCGTATGCATATTATCTTCCTCCACCTGATCAAGTCTTTCTTTTTCCACATTATTCTTCCAGACGTTTTCCGGTCAGCGCCATGAATACCGTCTCCAGATTCGGTTCTTGAGAATGGATCATGGCCAGGTCATTCTCTTCCAACGCCTTCCGCACTGCAGAAGTCATCTCATCAAGTTGCTGCAATCGGTGCGTCGCGTCGTCTTCTCTCATCTTCAGGTCTTTCGAGGCTTCCGAAGTATCAAATGACCACGTTTGTGCGCGTCCGTCCCGCGTGGTCAGGACGATTCGCTTCGTTCGATCGTATCGGAGGCAGATCTCCTTCGGCGTCCCCGACTCCACGATTTTCCCCTCGTGGAGCAGCACCAGATGGTCACAGAGTTTCTCTGCCTCCGCCATGTTATGTGTTGTCAGTAGGATCACAGTACCCGCATCTTTTCTCGCACGGATGATCTCATGAATCTCATTGGCCGTCTGCGGATCCAGGCCACTGGTCGGCTCATCAAGGAACAGCACTTTGGGCTTGGTCAGTAGCGCACGAGCCAGACGAAGTCGCTCTTTCATACCCTTGGAGAGTTTCGACACTTCCACATGACGCGCCGATTCGAGCTTCACTTCCGCCAGTACCTGTGCGATGGCCCGGTCGTCCACACCATAAATATCCGCAAATACTTTGAGATTCTGATAACAGTTCAGTCGTTCATAGAGACCGAAATCATCCATCATGATACCGAACTGTTTCTTGTCCGCCCCCGACAGCGCCGAGACGCGCTTCCCCAGGACCATGACCTCCCCGGACTCGGCACGAAGCTGGCCCGTCAGAATCCGAATGAGAGTGGTTTTACCAGCGCCGGAAGGACCAAGAAGTCCGAATATCTCCCCGTCCTGCACGGTCATGGACACACCGTCCAGCACCGTCTTCTCACCAAAACGTTTGGTCACATCTAATACAGAAATCATACGCTCATCCTCTCCAGGTTCGGCCTTACAAGACCTGATTTACAACCGAAGGATAGCGGAGCAGGACGAGTCGTTCAATACCCGCAAACGCGAGTTGCCAAACAGCATACATGAGATGCATAGATGGAAACACCAACAATGAAATCAGCGCACTCTCGCATAGAGCAAAATGATACCGAACGCAGCGACCAGAATTCCGGAAGCAATTCTAATATAATTCGTAGCGGTATCTCGATAATTCTCTTCTTCCTCTTGACTCTTCGCTTGCGGAATTTTGCCACAAATAGAAAGGGCGTTTGCGGAGAGTATCAAAGAGATGATACCGAACACCGTACAAATCAGCACGATACTGATTGCGAGCACAATCGTGCTCTTCTTCTGAAGATCCGCACAAGAACCAGGCGTATAGGTCGACTGTGGCTGATTCCATGTTTGATTCATCGCATTCGGATCTTGGGGTGTCGTAAACGGTGGTTGGGGAATCGACGAATTCATCATCGGAACGGATGTCTGATTCATCGGGTAATCATCAAGATTGGCTCCACAATTCTGGCAGAACTTCGTTCCGCCGGATTCTTGTCCACAAAATTTACATATCGCCATAACCTTGCCCACCTAAATAAATAAGTCTACTTGTTGGAACCTAAGTTCACTGCATCGAAAGAACGGAAGCATTCCATCATGCTTTGCTAGATTCAGTATACAACTTTCTAGTGGAAACGTAACGAAGAGATTGTATGCTTCGTCGCCTCGATTGTCGCCTCAATCGTCGACTCGATCGCCGTCGTCGCACGCATCGACTCTTCTTCAAGATAATGATGGTAAGAATTGACTTGCCCAATTCCATTCACCAAGATTAAAAGAAAAGGCGTACCCACTAACGTCAAAATCGCCACACCCAAACAAATCGAAGCAGAAATAATGAGGCTTCTGTTTTTTAGCGCTATTCCAATTTGACATACGCGAACTAAAAATCACTCCCAAGAGTGACGCAACAAAGGATATGATTGGTATGACTAACCACATGAAGCAAACACTTATTATCGTAACGATTAGATTTGCAACAAAAAGTGGTGTTTTTCCACTTGTATCTGTGTTTGGCATCTCCATGAATTATCTCCTCATTCAGAAGCGTCCATCAAGAAACGAAGAGACTTGGGGATACTTGGTCAACATCTCTTCATCAGAAATCAGTGTGAATCCATCATAAGTAAAGCGCGGGACAGTAATGCAGGTAATGAATGTTCCCTCTGTCACTGGGCGTGCATGTCTCGATGCAAAGATCGTTCCTTTCGGTACATAAATCAACGGCTCTGCGTCTTCTTCCGCACCGAGTTTTCGTATGGTGAGTGTTCCGTCCTCTTGAATAAGACAGATCTCAAGCGTAGAACCTCGTACATAATTCCAGTATTCATCACAATCGATTTGATGGAATTTTGTCCGTTCCGTAGGACCCACGTAGTAGTAGATGGATCCCGATTGCGCGCGCCCCTGACCCTCATGAATGTAATGGCACTCGCAGAACGAACCATTCTCCGCATGGATCTGCATATCGAAACGCTTGGCTAGTTCTTCTGCTGTCATCCTGTCTTCCTCACAATCCGCCGATTTCCTTCATCATACAAAGTCGCTCAATATCCAAGCACGCACCGATGGAACCGTCTGCAGCTACACTGGCCACACGTGTACCGGCGATACAACGATAGATCCCTTCGCGTACTTCCGCCTCATACTCTCCCCCAAGGAAATGGCAAGAAACGGATTTTGGTTGCATTATATCAGAAAAAATATAGGGTTCCAACGACACGCCCACATACGAAAATATCTCTTCATAGCGACTACTGCGCTATAAAGAGATATTCCTTTCCACGTATGGTCCCGCTTTCCGAGGCGTTTTCCAACCCGAGCCTTTCGCCGGACGAAGTATACGGTGATATGTCAAACCAACAAGAGATTGATCCAATCATCCTCAAGAACAAACATGTCTTTTCTCCCTTCAATTACCCTCAGCGATCTTCCTTCTATTTCAAAATCAGCAACATCCTTTAAAGACTCTTAATAAATCTTCTAGATTTGTCGTTTCAACAATACTTATGAACCACATTTTTCTTTTCTCCTTTCAGTTTGTTTTCATCTATTTATACGAACGAGTAAGAAGAAGTGCTACAACTTTTTATAAAAAACTGGTTCTTCACGTTTTCCTTGGGATAGAAGACAATTAACAAAGGCATGGAAAGAAAAGAGATTCCATAAATCAAGGGTGACTTCTCCGTTTCGTCTCCTCT
>JAGHVD010000070.1 GCA_018064475.1 Candidatus Scatonaster coprocaballi | reverse complement strand
TTTCAATTCCGTGTTTACTAATTAATCGACAGAGATATCGAATGTCGGAAGCATCGTAATTGAATTTGCGCGACAGATAGTAGCTTCCGAATCCTTGACAGCGAAGATAGTACAGTTCTTTGATTTGCTTAATACTTAATCTCATACAAAAACCCCCAAAGTTTTTGTCTAACTTTGAGGGTTCACTTCAGTTCGGAACCGGGGCCTTCTTCTTATGATCAAAACATCATCGATTAGCAGTTTACGCGCTTCTTTGACTCAATCTCATCAAGGAGTTTCGCAGACAGATCGTCCAAAGACATTGAACCCAGATCATTCTCAAAGCGAGAACGAACAGAGACAGTTCCTTCTTCGACTTCCTTATCACCGACTGTGATCATGTAAATGACCTTGTTCAGGTTAGCCTCACGGATCTTCTTGCCGAGCTTCTCAGAACGATCATCTACTTCTGCACGGATGCCCTTTGCACGAAGTGCATCACGGATCTCGAAGGCACGATCAAGATGAGAATCTGCAATCGGCAGGATACGAACCTGTTCCGGTGCCATCCACAAAGGCAGGCAACCAGCATACTTCTCGATAAGGTAAGCAAGTGTACGCTCGAAGCAACCAAGGCTTGTTCTGTGAATGATATACGGCAGTTTCTTCTGTCCATCCTTATCGATGTACTCCATACCGAACTTGGCAGCAAGCAACATATCGATCTGAATGGTAACGAGTGTGTCTTCCTTACCGAATACATTCTTATACTGAATATCCAGCTTCGGTCCGTAGAAAGCAGCCTCATCAATACCGATGGAGTACTCTACGCCAAGATTGTCGAGGATCTTCTTCATCGTATCTTGCGCTTCTTCCCACTGCTCTCTCGTTCCCTCATACTTGTTCTTCGGGTTAGCCGGATCCCACTGTGAGAAACGGAATGTACAGTCATCCAGAAGTCCGACTGTATCGAGGAAATACTTGGCCAACTCAAGGCAGCCCTTAAATTCTTCTTCGAGCTGATCCGGACGCAGGATGTAGTGACCTTCCGAGATCGTAAACTGACGAACACGGATCAATCCATGCATCTCACCGCTGTCCTCGTTACGGAAAAGCGTTGATGTCTCTGTCAGTCGCATCGGCAGATCACGATAACTTCTCTGGCGATTCAGGAAAACCTGATACTGGAACGGACATGTCATCGGACGCAGTGCGAAGCACTCCTTCGTCTCATCGTACGGATCGCCCATGACAAACATACCATCGAGGTAGTGATCCCAGTGTCCGGAGATCTTATAGAGGTCACGCTTTGCAAAATAAGGTGTCTTCGTCAACTGACAGCCATGCTGCTGCTCCACATCTTCCACCCATCTCTGGAGAAGCTGTACAACACGTGCGCCCTTTGGCAGCAGGATCGGAAGGCCCTGACCGATGCAGTCAACTGTGGTGAAGAACTCTAGTTCACGTCCCAACTTATTGTGGTCACGCTTCAAAGCTTCTTCACGCTGAGCGATATATGCCTTCAACTGCTCTTTGTCCGGGAAAGACGTTCCGTAGATTCGCTGAAGCATCTTGTTCTTCTCCGAACCTCTCCAATATGCGCCTGCACAGGAAAGAAGCTTGAAAGCCTTGATCTCACCTGTACTCTCCATATGAGGGCCAGCGCACAGATCGGTAAATTCACCCTGCTTATAGAAAGAAATAACAGCATCTTCCGGAAGGTCATCGATGAGTTCAACCTTATAAGGCTCACCTTTCTCCTCCATCAACTTTCTCGCTTCAGCACGCGGCAATTCGAAACGTTCGATCGGGAAATTCTCTTTCACGATCTTCTTCATTTCTTCTTCGATCTTCTTCAGATCTTCTGTTGTGAATGCCTCGTCACGATCGAAGTCATAGTAGAAACCGTCGTCGATAGAAGGTCCGATAGCCAGCTTCGTCTCTGGCCAGAGTCTCTTGATCGCCTGCGCCATAATGTGAGATGTGCTGTGACGATACTTGTTTCTCTCTTCTTTGTTCTCAAAATCAACCATTTTGCATTCCTCCTCTTTATGGTATCGTTGAGCCGATTTTTACGGGATACAAAAAAGCCATGTATCCCAACATAGGGATGCATGACTGCACGGTTCCACCCTAATTGCCGGAAGTTCTCTTCCGACCACTCGATTCCCCTGATAACGCTGGTAGAATAGCGACGCACCATAATCACCAACAAGACTTCTTATTATGCTTTCCGGTACGCAACTCCGAGGTGGTATCTCCAGATTGGATCATATGCGAAATGCTTCCAGCCAAGGCATCTCTTCTCTGTCGGATCTAAAATCAGGAAACATGTCCTCTTCTTCGTCTTTATTTTATATAGTTTAGAACAAGGCTTCATGAAATGCAATACCTTACAAGTATAAGGTTTGACATTTAGGAAATCCCAAGTTTTCTCATGATTTCCGCGGCTACTGCACGTGCCTGATAGATCACATCATCTTTTGCGGCTGTGCCAAGTCCCTGAATTAAGACATAGTGATCACCACACTCAAACAATCTCAAGTAGACATACCCGAATTCAGGATGATCTTTGTCCAATAAGCCTTCATACATAAACATCTTGGTACGCTTCACGGGTACTGTTTCGTTACAAGGTGCTGTCTTCCAGACCAGTCGATCGACCAGATCCGGGAAAGACTCCCCACGTGTTTCTTCAACCGTGACAACCAGTCTCATGGAATATCCAATCGCCTCAAATCCTGTTGGGGTCTCCCCATCGACGATCATCATGCCTTGATCTTGGCAGTAGATTTTCACATCTTGGAGTGCTCGGGTATAATCTTTCGGTGCTTGTGTCTCTTGTGCAGATGACTCTTTCAAAGATGCGATTTTGTCAAATCCATTCTTCCCCGAATAACTACTTTCACTTGGCTTGACGAGCTTTACAATTCCCCACACAACAAGGATCAGAGCCAGTGCTGAAAGCACAATTGCAGCAATATGCTGATACATCCTCTTTCTGTCCATTAATGACGTCGAAGGAAGTGTAGGCAGTTTTTCTTCTTCATTTACGTGCTGTTCTGCCGGCTGCGTGGTAATAGTCTTACTTGTTGAGTCGTTCTTCTCCATCTTTCACCTCATCTGGTATACTTGGAGAGCCAAACTTCATCTTTGTACGTACCATGTTCACTCATCTGGCATCCGTAGCAAAGATCATCCGCGATTTCAAGAATGGTATCGCGCAATTCCAGATTCTGTTTCCAACAGTCATCGATGGCCTCATAGCCAACCATAGCACCAACGATATTTCCCGTAATTGCACCGGTGGAATCACTATCACCGCTATGATTGACCGCTGCACGAATTGCCGCTGAGAAATCATCTTTGTAACGGAGACTGCAATAAAGCGCAATGGCTAATGCTTCATCACCACACCAACCAGCACCGATCATTGGAATATTCTCCGCATCCGAAAACTGATTCTTCGAATAATCGACAGCTCGTTCAATTAAATCAATAAATGCGCCCAGATGTTTCCGTTCGGCAAAAAGACCCGAAATCATCTGAATTGCTTCATTAATCACGGTTTCCAGATCGATAGGGCCTTCCAGGGTAGTAATGCGCTTGATCACATGTGTCAAGAACGCGGCCGGCATAAAGCCCAACGAATGGGAATGCGTCAATGCAGCAACTTCTGCGCCTTCCATATCCGCGTCTTCAAAAGACTTACCATGAAGAAGCAGACCAACCGGTGCAACGCGCATCACACCGCCACAACCTTTACTGTGATTGATTCGCTGTTCGGTCGAGCCCTGTTTTCCAGAACTCAGCGCATCGAGGCAGGTCGCACCCGGTGCACGACAACTCCACAAAGATTGAATATCCATCAGCCAAGAGATCCGCTCCCCATGCTCGATTCCACGCTGTGTCTCCAGCCAATCTAAGTAAGCTAAATATACGTAATAGCGAGGCTGTGCAGAAATCCCGCTCAGACGTCTTCTGGTCTGACCGACCAACAAGCCATCTGCTGTAAAGAGGCTCATCTGTGTGTCATCTGAAATCAAAGCAAGACCACTTCTCGGATCGAGTTGATAATTTGAAATGCCAGAAGGACCATACTTCTCATAGATCGTATCTGCCGTCATGAATTCCACCGGATAGCCTAATGCATCACCGGCCGCGCCGCCGATCATGCAGCCACGAAAGGCATCCAGATACTTCTCTCTGATTTCGATCTGCTCTAATATTTTCTGTGGAAGTGTCGATTTATCCATACTATCCCTCTATCACGCTTTTCTTAATTATATCAGATTATCTCCCTCGAACCGTTTCCGATTAATCAACATTCTGTTTCTTTTGCGGCTTCAAATTCCCTAATATTTCTTTCCAGGAATAACGGACATGTTCAATTCGCATCATCCATATCAGTTTCAGTAGATTAAATGCTAGGAACCAGACTAAGCTAAGTACAAAACACATGGAAACAGAACTTGCAATCGCGCATACAACACAAGCAATCACAATGGGGGCGAAATACTTGTCTTTCGTATAGAAGAGTGTCATCATCGCAACCAGAGCCAGTTGAACAAAACCCGCTACCACACGCAAACAGCCATTGGAGAAGCTAACATCAAGAATCAGGGGTGACAACATGAATGCAATGCAGATCAAGCTCTCCAGCAGCACAATGATGTTGAGCTGCTTGTGGATACGATTCATCTCCTGTTTCTCCTTCTGGAGACGTTCAGCTTCCTCTTTCTGTCGAATCTTCTCTTCTCGCTCTCTCTTCCAAACTTCTTCCGTGTCACGTTGCGCTTGGATACGGCCCATCTCCCGGGCATATCCTTCACCATATTCACCGGTACGGGCAATCATCATCTGTTTGCCGCATACCGTGCAGGTGACGGTCTGTAAGGAAGGATCCACTTTCACATTGGCACCACAGCCGGTACAGGTAAGATCAACTAGTTTCATACGCTACATTCCTTATACTATCTTCAAGCAAACCGGTGGCAATTCCACACCGTTTACATAATCGCCATCCAAATAATATTTCATTTGTAGGTCGATTCTTTGGATCTTCTCTGTAATGCCGTATTCAATTCTTCTAGTATCAAAAATCGTTGCAGAAGTGATTCCTTTCTTCCCAGGCAGAAGGCTAAAGCTGATCAGACCGACGTCCGCACCATCAAACCATAATTCTTTGTCAGATATGGACAATTTATGCTCACTTAAATTCTCACAATAGAGAACCAATACGGCATCCCCATTTGATTCATAGCAATCAAGTACTCGAACTAGAAGCGTACCGTCATTGCAAATTTCCGGTGCCCAAGACAGATCCACCTGTTGCTCTTGTCCGTAAAGAGAGGTCTGAATAGGAAGGAACGGAGTGGTAAATGCTGTCTTCACATTTCCATCGTCGAATTCAACTTCAAAACTGATTTCAATCAAGTGCGGCTGCCATATATTCATATACTCGCCATGGTAAGCGAAGAAGAATACACATGTCGAATCAGACGTTGCGCCAGCCTCGACAGACTCATAGAACATTGTCGTAGTCTTATACCCATCCACGTCTATATCAGAACTCGACAAGGTAACGGCTTTGTCAGAATGATTCTCGATCCGGAAGAAAACATCGAACATTTTCTCCCCTTCTATTTCAAAACCGTATGCCGTGATGACCAGACCGTCCTGGTTCCAGATCTCCTGCTCATCGATAGTGACCTGTTGATAGGAATATGCTTGTTTCTCAAACGAATGGACTTCATACACCGGTGCCCCGGGAAAAATCTCAGTCTGTTGCGTGAACTGAGTATGCGTGATGGCCTTCTTCGTGGTCGTTTCAGAAGGTTCTGTCTCCGCTGAACTCTCCACTGAAGTCGTATAAGCTGGTTCCGTGACCAGTCCTTGACTTTCGGAAGTCTGAGATGGAATGGAAGGTATGGAGAAATGACCGGATTTACCGCCCTTCTCTTTACTACAAGCAGAAAGCAATAACACGACACTAAGAAGGCCTGTCAAAATTCGTAACTTTTTCATCTTCGATTCCCTTTCAAAAAGCAACAACAAATACTCGCTGCGCAAGATAATTGCTGCGTTTCCTATATTCCCGTTCTTTAAGGAGATTATAACACATTCTGTCTGTCTACGGCATGACAGAAGGAACCGATTCTTTCACCATAGCGAAGCTTCACTTCCATATGTTGTTTAACGTGGACGACAATATCGTCATCCAGCATCAACGTATCCTTCGGTACAAGAAGGACTATGGTAGACCCACCCAAGCGGAAGTATCCTTTTTCCTGGCCTTTGGTAAAATCACTTACATCATGATTGATAATTCGTCCCACCATGAGGGCGCCTACTTCGATCATGATCATCTCCCCACTTTGTTCGGAATCCATGACCATTACCTTACGGCTGTTCTCTTGGTAGACTTTGTATTGTTCAGAAATATCACATACGGTGTGAAGTCTTCCTTTGATTGAATAGTTCCGCTTCACACGCCCGGAAACCGGGAAACAATATCGATGGTAATCATCGACCGAAAGCCGGAAAACCAGACACAAACCGCCGCTATAATCGGAAAGATCCACCTTATCACCCACCAGACTGTGCACGGTGTATTCGTTTCCTTTGATCTGGATCCGCTCCTTCTCTTCGATTAGATATACACTCAGCTTACTGTCTGCTGGACTTACGACAGATCGCTCATCCGCATCCACGATTCTTTGTCCCTCTCGCACTCGTCTCGTAAAGAAATCGTTAAGATTCTTATACTTTCTGTCCTCATATTCCGACATATCGATATGATTCTTCTCAATGAACGATGAGATAGAATGCTTGGACAAGAATGTATCGGTATAGATCCTTCCGATCTTGGACACAGGACGACTCAGCACGACAGGCATGACGAGCCTGCCGAACTTCGTTCCATAGAGTTTCTTCAAGAAACCTCCACCATACTGGACTTCTTCGTAATATGTCTTTTTACTGCGGTTGAATACTTGCAAGATGCTCTCTCCGTCAATTCGCAGGAGATTCAGTAGTCTCCAAAGTATCCACTACTTCCTCTTGCTTAAGATTCTCTACTGATTCAGATTCGCTTGCATCTTCCTGTGCATCACTGATTTCATCGATTACTTCTTGCTTCTTCTGCTTTTTCTGTTTCTTATTGGGGAATAGCAGATCCTGAAGGCAATCCGTAATCAACTTCTCGAGCAAACCCAACAATATCGTGAACGCAAAGACACAGACCGCAAACACCAGAAGTTTATTCTGAGCTGTTTTGAAAGGAAATCTTTTGCGCACGTACAGGTCACGGAAATACTCCAAAGCCATCAAATTCATGAGATAGGTGTGGAGCGAGCAGTTTCCGAAGAAACGTGTTACCGGATTATTCACGTGATACTTCATCATGAACACGATCACGAGTACACCAAGGAGGAGGAAAACAGGCTGTTGGCAGAAGTATGTCTTCACCTTATCCGCAATTCCAGGTCCTTTGCCACTATATTCAGTCCAATAGCCGAATTTCTCCTGTCCGTAATTCGATAGACGATACGCTACATATGTCAGTGCCAACAAAATATGGAACTTTAATCCGTAGAGTTTCTGGAACCACGGCACGATTTTCTTCTCATAGTTGGCAAAGATCAATCCTGCTAAGAAAGCAATGGCCGAATTGACCCACCATTCTCCCTGGAACCAGAAGACTCTCTGTTCCTTCCACCATTTCGTTTTTGAACCCATCAGCCACCAGTTCTTCTTGCCCGACCACCAAGCAAAGTGACCGCCATAGCAGAATGTAAGGCCCAAACCAAAGATGACCAGCGCCATCAGTACGAACACCAGCGGTCTCATCTTCGGATTCTTGAATATACGGAAGAAAATATAGAAGAACAAATACAAGATCGCCAGAATGATCGGGAACCATGCATACACGTTCATCATGGTGAAACCAGAAAAATTCCAGAGCCACTGCGCAGTCGGCATCTTCTTCACACATATGAAGCGATAGAACAACGCATACAGAATAATATTGATGTAGTATGGCAGAACAATACTCTTTACGATACGTTTCTTAATAAATCCCTTCAGGTAATCCTCTTTGACATCCAGACTTCTCATCAGTCCGAAACCGGAGCAGAAGAAGAAAATCGCTACAAAGAAAGCGCCCGCATTGACAAAAGGTGTCAGCACTTTCGCTTTCTGGAAGAACTCTTCCTGAGAAATGTGATGAAGAATGACACCAATCGCCGCCAGACCACGAAGCGACTTCATCGTCTCCAGACTATCAAAATCGTCATTAAACTCCTTGCGGCCAACCTTGCCCGTAGCCCCCCAGAACAGAATCATGTAGAAGAAGGCATACACGGCAACTCTTGCCACTTGCCACTTGTCCAAATACTTAAGAAATTCACCCATTTCCTTATCCAACTTTCAGAATATATATGCCAAAATTGCACTACTCGACTATTCTATCACAAAATGTTCATACTTTGCTTATAAAATGCTTTTCAATCTTTTGTAGAATGAATGCATGAAAATACACATTTGGTGAACATAGATCCTCCATCAAAAATGTGTTCCTACCTCTGTAGTTTCTATAATAAGAAGACCGTCCATCTGACAGGGCGGTCTTCTCATTTGTGCGTAAATTTCTACAGATCAACCGAGATGAATCTGTGCTTCCGGATAGACATTGTTGGCCTTCTTCCGGTTCTTCATGACAAGGCCCATCGCAAATGTCATTGGACCTACACGGCCGAGGAACATGACCGGCATGATTGCCAGTTGTCCCCAGAACGAGAACTGTGAGGTCGACGCCGAAGTAACACCAACCGTACCAAATGCCGAAGCAGATTCGAACAACAGATCCACGAATGTGAACTGACCGGAACGGATCAGTGCGCGCTCGGTGACAGAAAGAACACATGCGAGCGTCAGCACCAACGTGATTCCAAGAGTGAAGATCGTCAATGCACGCTGCACCGTCTCACGAGATACACGATGATTTCGGAAAACAACTTCCGGCTTGCCGGTCAGGTCACTCTTCACCGAATAAAACAACAAGGCAAATACCTGTACCTTGATACCACCACCGGTTGAACCGGCGCCGGCACCGATAAACATCAGCACCACACATAAGATCTTCGTGCAATCACGCATCGCGAGAAGATCAACAGAATTCATGCCCGCTGTACGCATCGACATAGACTGGAATAGTGATGCTTTGATCTTCTGCCAGAGCGGCAGTGTGCCGAGGGAAAGCGGTGCATCATTCGTCCACTCCATCACCAGGAAGAGGATTGCGCCAACAAGAAGCAAGGTCACCATCATAACAAAAGCCAGACGTGTATGAAGTTTCATCCGAATATTCGTCCGACTCTTCTTATCGTGAGACTTGAACGCTTTGACCTTTCCAACCACATAGTCGATCAGGTCCTTCCACACGTGGAAACCGAGGCTTCCCGAGAAAATGAGGAAAACCGTGGTCAGCATAATGACCGTATTCCCATTGAAAGCAAGGAAACTGGAGTATGGGCCGGATGCCGTATCTCCGAACAGATCGAATCCTGCATTACAGAAAGCCGACACGCCGAGAAACAGCGACTTAAACAGTCCCGTCCCCCAACCATATTTCGGAACCAGTTGCGTCGCATAGAGAATAAATCCAGTCATCTCGAAGAACGCCGTCATGAAGATGATCGTGCGGAGCAATCCCCTTAATTCCGTGAAAGAGAAACTACCGGTTGATTCCTGCGCAAGCATACGAGTCTTCACATTCACTTGACGGCGGAACATGCTGACACAGAATGTATAGATCGTAACCAGTCCAAGTCCACCGACCTGAATCAAGCAAAGAAGCACGACTCGTCCAAATGTATTGAATGTCGTGGCGGTATCACGAACGATCAAACCCGTCACACAGGTAGCAGATACGGTTGTAAACATGGCATCGAAGACGCCGATGCTCTCACCTGACTTCGTAGCAAAAGGCATCATCAATAAGATTGTACCAATCACCATGATCAGCAGGAAACTCGACACAATAACGCGTGCTGGGCGATCCATCATCCAATCAAGAATTTTACGTGTGCGTGTACGACGAATCAGCATATCAGCAAACCATCACTTTCCAGATCTGTTCGATATCCTTCTGCGCACAAACCATCATGATCTGAGAGCCGGCTTCCATAACGGTCGTACCAACAGGAGTAATGGTTTCCCCATCTTTCGAAGCTATGACAACGACTCGGGAATCGTGGACGAATTTATATTCCATCATGCTCTTCCCACATGCCAAAGAATTCGGCGACAAAGTAAACTCGATCAGCACATGATCTGAATTCTTAATTCGATGTACGATACGTAGTCCACGATAATCGACCTCTTGCTCAATCATTTGTGCAAGGATCTGCGTCTCAGAGAAAGCGTGGTCTACTCCAAAATGTTCCATCATTTCCTGATTCTTCGGATTATTAACACGTGCGATCGAAGCCGGCACATGCAAGTGATTCTCCGCAATCTGGCAAGCAATTAAGTTCGTCTCATCGCTTTGCGTCAGCGCAATCAGAAGATCCGCTCCGTCACAGGCCTCTTTGAGAACAGGATAGGAAGATCCATCACCATTGATGACTTCAGCAATCTGATAATCTGCGAACTTGAGCGCAGCCTGAGGATCCTGGTCGATGATCACGATCTCGTGATCTGCTTCCAGTTCCCTGATTAAGTAATAAGCGAGCTTACCCGCTCCGACAATTACGATTTTCATATACGGAATCCGCTGATCTTATACCTTCTTCTCGGCCACGACCAACTTATCTCCCTTCTCGATTTTCATAGATGGCAAAGCCGTAATCAGTGAATCATGTCGGACAATACCGAAGATATGACGTCCCTCAGAATCTTCCACATCCCGAATCTTTGCGCCTTCGAATTCTTTCGTCGTATCGACAAGCGTAAATGCAATGTTATTACCGAAGAGATTTGCGGTGACCTGACCGACATACTCTTCTCGTTCAACATGTTCCTCGATCGCACGTAAGAATGTGTCTACGGTAAGCACGGTAGAGGAGATGGAGAGAAACCCGGCGTTATCGAATAAGTGAAAGTCTTCCGTTGCGAAAACGCGTGTAAATACGTGTTTGACTTTGAATATATCACTTGCGATCTGCGAAGCCATCAGATTCTGATTCTCACTATCGCTCATCGCACAGACCATATCCATAGATGCCATATCCGCTTCTTTGAGCACATCAATATCGATAATGACGCCATTTACCGTCAACACACCGAGATTCAGAGTACGCTCCACTTCCTGAGCTTTCGGATCGACCAACACACAAGTGTGGCCCTTCTCGATCAAGCGTTTCATCAGGGCCACACCCGCACGGGATGCACCCAAAATCATGATCTGCATATTCCATCCTCCAAATGATTTAGGATTATTGCTGTGCCAGTATATATCCCAGAATAGATGCGGCTGAAGCGGCATTCAGCGATTCCGCCCTACCCGGCATCTCTATTTTCACAAGTATATCACATTGATTTGAGGTTTGCTCAGTCAAACCATTCGCTTCATTACCAATCCAAAGCGCAGCTTTCTTCGGAAGAATCGCCTCTTTGAGCGGTGCACCCTTCAGATGAGCGCCGATCGACTGAATCGAGCAGCTACGCAATGCCACGATAATCTCGTCAGAATTGGCAAAAGCAACCAATGGGATATGGAAACAGGATCCCATCGATGCACGAAGTGCTTTTTCATTATACGGATCAACACTGTCCGCCGTGTAAAGCACTGCATCGTAGGCGAAAGCATCCGCCATTCGGATGATGGTACCCATATTTCCTGGATCTTGAAGATGCTCAAGAACAATATATCTGCATGAATCGACATCGGATGCCATAAGAGAAGTGGGTGCAGGCACAGACACGATCAGTGCAACACCTTGCGGGTGCAACGTCTGACACATCTTATCGAACAGTGTATCTGAGAACACCAGTAACTCTGTCGAAGAAAGGATCGGATACTTCTCTTTCCATTCTTCCCAGAGCGAATACTTATCCATGCGTATGGCCATCGTCTTCGGAACCATGCCACTGATCAGCGCATCTTCACACAAACGCAAACCCTCGATGAAGACCACACCTTCTTCCCGCGCGACCTTACGGTCGTGCAGAGAAACAAGGGATCTGTATCGAGGGTTATCTTTGCTTGTTATAACGATATTGCGTTCCACGCTGGAAATTAAAGCGCGTTCTTAGCCTGCTCGCAAAGTGCAGCAAAGCCATTCGGATCTGTGATAGCGATATCGGACAGAACCTTACGATCCAGTGCGATGTTAGCCTTCTTCAGACCATTCATGAAACGGCTGTAGGAAAGACCATTCATACGGCAAGCAGCATTGATTCTCTGAATCCAAAGCTTACGGAAGTCTCTCTTCTTAGCCTTTCTGTCACGGTAAGCATAAGCACCGGACTTCATAACCTGCTGGTTAGCAACCTTAAACAGCTTGCTCTTGTGACCGAAATAGCCCTTAGCCTGCTTCAAAATCTTATGATGACGCGCTCTTGTACGCATACCTCTTTTAACTCTTGACATGGTATCTTACCTCCCAAATATCTTTCAATCAATCTATCTTTAAGCCAATCATTTGTACGGAAGCATGTTCTTAACAATCTTCGCGTTGCTAGCAGCACATACTGCTGTATGACGGAGATGTCTCATTCTCTTAGACGGTCTCTTGCTTAAGATGTGGCGACGGAAAGCCTGGGAATACAAAACCTTACCGGTACCCGTTACCTTAAATCTCTTCTTAGATGAACTGTGTGTTT
This sequence comes from Candidatus Scatonaster coprocaballi, assembly GCA_018064475.1. Taxonomy (GTDB): domain Bacteria; phylum Bacillota; class Clostridia; order Saccharofermentanales; family Saccharofermentanaceae; genus Scatonaster; species Scatonaster coprocaballi. The sequence goes on along the minus strand of JAGHVD010000070.1, from coordinate 14,147 downwards.
TCTGCTTAGGCATTTTACTATTTCCTCCTTATTCACAATCAGTTTTTCTTCGGGGCAAGGAACATAACCATGTTTCTACCCTCAATCTTAGCCGGCTTATCAACCTGACCGAATTCAGCACAAAGCTGTGCGAATTTCTCCATTACAGCGTAACCCTGACTCTGATAAGCCATCTCACGGCCACGGAACTTCACGATTACTTTAACTCTGTTTCCATCTTTCAGGAAACGGCATGCATTCTTCGTCTTGACATTCAGATCGTGGTCTTCTGTTGTCAGCTTCATGCCAACTTCTTTTGTCTCAATCACTTTCTGATTCTTACGGGCTTCCTTCTCACGTTTGGACTGTTCGAACAGATACTTTCCGTAATCCATCACTCTACATACCGGATTCTCCGGATTATTCGCGATGAGGACAAGATCCAGTCCACTCAGTTCGGCGGCCTTTCTGGCCTGTTCAATTGGAACGATACCAACCATCGTACCATCTGCATCGATTAAGCGAACCTTCTCAAAACGAATCTCTTCATTAATTGGTTGCCCATTTGTCTGTCTGGCGATAGAAACACACCTCCTTCATACAAAAACGGAGTGAAACTTCCCGCTTCACTCCGTACAACCATCTTACCGATCAGCCACTTTAGTGAACCTCTTCGCAAACACTTGAGGTGAGAAGCGGAAACTCCTACTTGCTATAACGTTGATATGATAACGATTCACAACTTGATTGTCAAGCACTATTTTTTAATTATTTCTTCGTTTCTTCCTATTTCTGCGCACATTCGTCAGCCATCTGCATGAAGCTGCGTTCCAATTCAATTTCCCGTGGATACGGATAAGTCTTGGCGGACTCATCCATTTCCTTCTTGATCGATTCAGCCTTCGCAACATCACGATCAGAGAGTAACGCCAATGCATATCTCGTACGAAGGATCGAAGGAATATTCTTCATGGCATTCATGAAGTTCTTCGTCATTTGATTGAGGAAATGATCGACGACTTCCTTTCGATTCTCCGTGATCATCTCCACATACATTCTGTCCATCAGTAGCAAATTACGGTGAAGTCCCACCATTCCACTATCAATTTCAAGAATGTGCGCCATGTTCTCATCCGCTTCAGCGAATCGTTTCTGTTCCATCTGTCGGTTACAGATGAACACGGCCTTAGTTGCTATGATACTATTTCCCATCCATGCATCATCCGGCATCGTAAACCATTCATCCGGCAATTCTGAAAGTCCTATTCCACGTGCGTATGCTTCTCCCACCTTCATCTGTACCCAGAAGGCTTCCTGTGCCTCGACACATTTCGAGATTTCATAAGCATTATGTCCATCATTATTGACAAGTCCCATCTTCATCGGAAGGCCATTCATCAATCCAACGATCAGACCAGTCCAGAAAGAAACGAGACAAATTCCAGACCAATATGGCGTATTTTTTCCCAGAATAAAGAGTACCAGAAACAGTACACTTAGAATCAAGTTTATGAGTGCACCGCCCAGATTATAGAATACGTAAGGTACCTTCCCGTTCACCAGATCCGGTGGCATCATTAGGCATTGGCCACCTGTTCCTGCAACATTCATGCGTTTGAAAGTGATTTTGCCGTCTTTTCTCAACCAAATGAATGAGAATATGCGAAAAGAACCGAATCGATACCCCGTCATGAGGCCGAACACCAGATGTCCCGCTTCATGTAGAATCAACTGAAGCGCAAATGCCACATACATATAGATCAGCAATCCGATGAACGTCAGAAATGATGCAAGTTTCGATGCATCAGTTAAGAATTTCTGAGCGTACCAAATATAGATTACGCCACATCCAAAGCCAAACAATAAAAAAAACAAAGAACCCAGTATTGGCTTACCGGACTTCTTATCTTTATTCTTCTCCATTACAATCGATCCTTATCTTTACACAAATTTATCAATATGGACTTCCGAAGTCAGGCGGAAGCAATGCGATCACAAATGCAATAATGTTTCCGATACCCGGAATCAGGAAAACAAGCGCATACCAGTGTGACAATCTCGCATCGTTCAAACGCCGCAAGAATGCCGACAACTGAACGGCCGTGATGATAAGATAGAGCGAACCATATCCGATCAAGAACTCAAAACTCTTTGGTGAAATATCACCTCGATATACATAACTTGAAAGAAACGTCGATCCGATTGTGCTGATTACGAAAGTAGAGAGCCAAGTACAAGCGAAATACTGGAGTCGCTCAAGTGTACCGTACTTGATATTCAGGATACCGCTCCAATAATCAGCAAGGTCATCAAATGTGACAAGTCCCGATATAAATAAAATGATGTATAGTACCATAGCCAGCCTCTAAGCAAAAGATTTGTCTGTGTGTTCGAAATTCAAACTTACATATTTCCGCAAGTCAGGATAGATAATACCACATCTAACGTGTGTAGAATACTGTTTTCCTCAAAACATTTTGAATTTTCACAGTCATAAAGTCGCGCGCGCGCATTTATGCTATAATCTCGTGTATGAAATTCAATCGTGATAAAGGATGTGAGTAGAATGATTTCGAAAGAAATAGAACAGAAGCTCTCCGGCGGTTCGCTGATTCGTAAGATGTTTGACGAAGGCACTCGCCTCAAGAAGATATATGGTGATGACAAAGTCTTCGATTTCTCCATCGGAAATCCTGACCTTGAGCCACCAAAAGAAGTCAAAGATGCCATCAAAGAGTTGGCAGAAGCTGATATTCCAGGCATGCACGGTTACATGGCCAATGCAGGATACCCAGAGACTCGTCAGGCCATCGCAGATCAGTTATCCAAGGAAAGCGGTCTTTCTATCGGGATCGACTCCATCTGTATGTCCTGCGGTGCCGCTTCCGGCATGAACAATCTTCTCCGCTCCATCATGGAGCCGGGCGACGAGATCATTCTTCTTGCTCCGTTCTTCCTTGAGTATATGAACTATATTAGCAACGTTCAGGGCAAGCCGATAATCGTCAATACGGATCCGGTAACTTTCCAGCCGATCATTGCGGACATTGAGAAGGCCATCACCCCGAAGACCAAGGCCATCATCATTAACTCTCCGAATAATCCAAGTGGTGCGATCTATCCGAAGGAGACACTTCTGGAACTGAATGCGATGCTCCTTCGTCAGGATCACGTTATCCACGTCATTTCGGATGAGCCGTACAAAGATCTTGCCTACGATGGTATGACCGTTCCGTCTACCTTGTCCTGCTTCGACAACCTGATCGTCTGCTTCTCCTGGAGTAAGTCTCTTTCCCTGCCGGGTGAGCGTATCGGTTATACCTGTGTCAGCCCGAAGCACGCTGATTTTGCATTGCTGACTTCTGCCATCGTACTTTGCAATCGTATTCTTGGTTCTGTCAATGCACCGGCCTTCATGCAGCGTGTAGTTGCCAAGTCCCTGACAGCCAAGGTTGATGTCGCCAACTATGAAAGAAGACGCAATCTCCTGTATAACATCATCACAGAAGCCGGCTTCACCTGCACCAAGCCAAATGGTGCGCTCTACATCTTCATGAAGACACCAATCGAAGATAACAAGTTCTGTGAAGTATGTGCCAAGTACAACGTCCTGGTAGTACCGGGTTCTGCTTTCAAGCGTGAAGGCTATGTCCGACTCGCCTTCTGTGTTTCGGAGAAGACGATCCACGGTTCCAAAGATGCTTTCGAGGCAATCGCCAAAGAGCTGAATTTGAAGTAATTACACCTTAGGCGTAATCATGATGAGCATGGTTCCGGCAAGCATGTCGAAGCCATGCTCTTCTTTTTCCGGATCTAATTCATTACTGACTGTCCAAGAACTTCCACAGACTAGATCCTGATCCTGAAGTGGATATTTCATGCCAACCGTGGATACCCCGGTGACGCCTTGGCCCAGTGGAATCAGAGAATACGTCAGATGACTGTCCAGAAGATTCTCAGGCACTCTCCACTTCTGATTCCCCACAACAGGAAATACCCAGGTGATACCGTCTGTAACGCGAAGCGAATAACCTTCTTCTTCGTAGCGCATCGCAAGAAGCAAATTCGTCATCACATGATCCGGACGTCCGGTCAGTGAAGTGATCAGAAGAATCGGTTCATCCTTGGGAATGGAAGTCAGGCACAGTTCCGTATCGGTCATATCTTTATCCACGGGAAAAAGTCTCGTCGGCACGTGCTGAGCTTGTAGCCACGTAGCGGTTTCTGGCGCGATGGAGTCCATGTCCCCCCACACCATATCCGGCACGATCTGATAAGCGTAAAGTGCATCTGCACCACTATCTGCACAGATGATCCGATTCGCATGTTGAAATTCTGAACGCAAAGCGGACAATTCCTTATTGGGTCCGCCTGCTATTACGATCGTGCACATTTCAGAAGCTCCACTACAGCCTTGGCGTGATCTTCATTCGAGAACACTGCCGAACCGGCCACCAGATAATTGGCGCCTGCTTGGACAACACGACCTGCAGTCTGATCACAGATACCTCCGTCCACCGAGATAATCGTATCGGCGGAAGCTGCATCCACGACTTCTCTCACCTTCGCAATTCGTGCCAAAGAATCTTCCATGAAACTCTGACCGCCGAATCCTGGACGTACGGACATGACAAGAATCAAGTCACATTTTGTCACATAAGGAAGGATCTTCTCAATCGGTGTGTCCGGATGGATCGACATGCCTACGCGCTTGCCGAGCTTACGAATCGCCGCAATTGCTTGGTCCGGATCTTCTACTGTCTCAATATGGAAAGTCAGCATATCTGCTCCGGCTTTGGCAAACGGTTCGAAGAACTCCATCGGATTCGACACCATTAAGTGTACATCGAAAACCATTTTCGAAGTTTTACGGATCGACTGGACGACCGGAATACCAAATGTAATGTTGGGAACATAATGACCATCCATCACATCGATATGTAAGAACGCCGTCTCCCTTTCCACCTGCGCGATCTCTTCGTTCAATTTACCAAAGTCCGCAGATAGTATCGATGGCGCAATGACCACATCATTCATGTTTCCAACCTTCCTTCTATTTTCCATATCTTCTCGTACTCTCTATCATTATATCCAAAAATTCGCGGTAGCGATTCAGTCTTCCTTGAGAAATTCCACTTTCTTCCAAGGCACACCCCATCTCACCTTTATGGCGGCAATCATCAAATCTGCACTTGCCGGCAATCCGAAGAAGTTCTGGATATCCTTTCACCACATCTTGCGTCTCAATGCCGATTCGATCGATCTCCAGAGATGAGAAACCCGGGGTATCGATGAGAAAACCATTCTCATAAGGGAAAAGTTCCACGTGACGGGTCGTATGTTTTCCACGTTTTAAGCGTTCACTGATATCGCCCACTTCAATATGCTCCATCCCCGTCAGACGATGACACAAGGTGGATTTACCCACACCAGACTGACCCGCAATGCCAACCGTATGTCCACTGAAGATTTCATGGATCTGTTCTTCGGAAAGCATTGACGTATTCGAAGTCTCATATACTTGAAAACTCGCTTCACGATATTCATTCCGCAGTATCTCAGTCTGCTCTTCCGATAGATCTGTTTTCGTCAGGAGAATAACCGGTTCTATCGAGAGCTTGGCGCACAGAATGATCAACTTATCCACCAGTTTCAGATCCGGTTCAGGATCCGAGATCGAGACAGCAATGATCAACACATCAATATTGGATACACTCGGACGGATCAGCAGATTCTTCCGAGGTTCAATCGAAGCGATGACATATGGAATATCCGGATCTCCGGACTCCTCTACATAGCAGAAATCACCGACAGTCGGTACAACTTTCTGCTTTCTTAAGATACCACGAGGTGCAGCAAGGATGCTGGAGCCATTTTCCAGCATGATCGTATACTCCCCGCCTACACCTTTGGTAATTCTTCCTTTTTGCTTATCTTCCGCCATGAATATCAATTCCCCGGATCTTCCGGTATCTCCGGTGGTTCTTCAGGAACCGGCGTCGGTGTCGGTGTCGGTGTCGGCGGCGGCGGAACCGGAGTTGCCGTTGGCGGCGGTGGAACCGGTGTCGGGGTCGGCGGCGGTGGTACCGGCGTTGCGGTCGGTGGAATCGGCGTCGGAGTCGCGACAGGAATCGGTGTCGGAGTCGGAACCGGTTCGAAAATAGCTGTCAGGACGACATCCCCGACCGGCATAATGAATGTATACGTATCAGAATAGCTGACAGGTTGATTATTGACATCTACCCAAGCAACGAACTGATAACCGATATTCGGTACCGCTACGATCGTAACTGCAGTATTCTCCGCATAGAGACCACCACCACTTACAGATCCACTTCCCTGAACATTCAATACCGCATTATATCCAACGATTTCCGGCGTCGGGGTTGGCGTGCCACCACGGGCTACATCTTCTGCTGTACCAACATAGATACGAATCGAAGATTTTCTCTGTACCTTAGTTCCAGGAGCCGGATCTGTCAGAAGGACAAACAAGTCTTTGTCTTCCGGATTGGTTGCAGAAAGTTCCGGTGCAATCTCAATCGAACCTAATACAAGATCTGCTTCATCAATCATTTCTTTCGCCGTCTTGAGATCAACGTTCACGATACGCGGAACTTCGATTTCAGAAGATTTCTGCGCAAATACGATAACGATATTCGCACCAGGATTGACCGGTGTACCGGCCGGTGGTTCTGTACGAATAACCGTACCTTCCGGAACAGAATCGTTGATCTCCGGTCTGATTGATACATTATAGTTGTTTACACGCAAAGTCTCATATACTTCAAGATATTTCACGCCTGCATAGTCGTCTAGCTCGACTGCATCCGGCGCTCTGCTCACCGTCAGGATCAGCACATTCACAGAGCTGTTATTCTTCATCTCCATGCCTTCCTGAATATTCTGTTTCACTACAATACCCGGTGCATAATCCGTACGCACTTCATATTCAACCTTAAATGTCGTAAACTCATGTTTCTCAAAACTCTGTTGGACTTCAACGATCGTCTTGCCTACATAATCCTCTACAACGAAAACACTTTGTGTTTCCTGTTTCACTGACTTCTTCAGAGCGTCGGTCACCAGGTACGTCAGTCCGATAAGAAGACCGATAATGACGATTACCACCGCAATGACAAGTACATTATCCTTCCATCTTGATCTTCTTCTGGTCTTGATGGAACGTTCAATATCTTTCAGTTTTCCGTAATTGGGTTCCTGACGGACCACCGAATTTGCGCCTGTAAAATCTGTGTTGTCCAGCTGTGTCTCCACATGAGCATCCAAAATACCATAAGAACCATTCGGATCAACCATCAATGCATCCAGTTCAGCCACCATCTCTCGGATGGACTTATAACGCAGCTTCGGATCTTTCTGCATGGCTTTCTGTATGATGGCATCCAGACCTTGCGGAATGCCCGGAACAAACGTAGAAGCATATGGTACCGGATCCTGGAGATGCTTCACCGCGATTGATACAGAATTCTCTCCGTCAAAAGGTACTCGGCCGGTCACCATTTCAAATAATGTAACGCCCAAGGAATAGATATCTGAACTCGGGCTGACGATTCCGCCACGAGCCTGCTCCGGTGAGAAATAATGAACCGAGCCCAGCGCTCCGCCTGATGTCAACGTAATCGTGTGATTCGTAGATGCATGGGCGATACCGAAGTCGGTCACTTTGGCAATGCGATCTCTGGTGATCAGAATATTGTGTGGCTTGATATCACGATGCACGATTCCGTTCTGATGTGCCGTATCCAGCGCCATACCAACCTGAATCACAATCGGGACCGCAACCTTCCAGTCAAGATGACCATTCTGGAGGATCATATCTTTGACCGTAATACCTTCTACATACTCCTGCACCATGAAACGGATGCTGCCTTCCTGGCCTACACCGAACACATGAACAATATTAGCGTGCGACAGCGAAGATGCCGCCTTCGCTTCTGTATCGAAGCGCTTGATAAACTCAGGGTTGGAAGCAAACTCCTGTTTCAGGATCTTAATTGCTACATTCATTCCGGAAGACAAGTCAGTCGCCAGATAAACATCTGCCATACCGCCGCTACCGATCAACTTAACAACTCTATATCTTCCACCTAAAATCATGCCCTCAGGGCTTACTGATGCACTCATGATTTCTCCTTATTCTTCCGAACCTCATATGTCCCGATAATCATGGAAATATTGTCCGGTGCTCCGGCTTCATAGGCCAGATCCATCAGCTTCTGCTGACACTCCTCCAGATTCTTGTGTTTGCTCAACACAGTACGAATCATCTTCTCTTCAACACATCCATATAGTCCATCCGAACACAAAAGTATAACATCTCCGTTTGCAATTGCAACAGAGAAGGCATCCGGCATCACGTATTCATTCTCACCCAAAGCACGGATCAGCATATGACGTTTCGGGTGATTGATCGCCTCTTCCGGGGTAATCATGCCCTGATCGAGCAGATCCTGGACCAGCGTATGGTCCTTGGTAAGCTGTGTCAGCTTCTGTCCGTGCAGTCGATAGATACGACAATCTCCGATATGTGCAACATAAAGCACGCCGTCACGAACAACAGCCACGGACAGCGTCGTACCCATTCCGCGGTACCGGTAACTCCCAAGGGAGGCCAGATACACCTGTACGTTTGCTTTTTCCAAGGTAAAAGAAAGCAATTTAAGAAGTTTCTGCGGATCATCTGCATCGAAGAGATAGTCATTCAGTGCCTGCTGGACATACTCGACCGCCGTTCGGCTGGCAAGTTCGCCCGCCGCATGACCGCCCATTCCATCGGCAATAACGAAACACTCGTCCTTTCCGACGGAGAAAACAGCCAGACAATCTTCGTTGTTGGTGCGTACCAGACCGGTGTCTGACACACTCACTACTTTCATGACTCTTCTTGCTCCTTTATGCCACGGCGCAACTGGCCGCAGGCCGCCATAATATCTGTTCCCATTTCTCTTCTTAATGTGACCGTCATACCATTCTTCTCCAACAGTTCCTGGAAGCCCCGAACCGCAGCCGGATGACTTCTATGGAAGGGACTGCCGTCGAATTCGTTGGCAGCGATCAGATTGATGTGACAGTGTATGCCATGAAGGACATGACAGAGTTCCCTTGCACATTCCGGTGTATCGTTCACTCCGTCGAAAAGCGAATACTCGAAGGTGATCCTTCGGTTCGTCTTCTGCTCATATTCTCGACAGGCCTTCAGTAGCTCATCCAGACTGTAACGATTGGCAATCGGCATGATGCTCTTACGAAGTGTATCGTTCGGCGCATGGAGCGATACCGACAAGTTCACCTGCATATCAATCTCAGCAAATTGTAACATTTGCGGCACAAGTCCGCAAGTTGACACCGTGATATGACGAGCGCCGAGATTTAAGCCTTTCTCATCATTGGCAAGACGTAGAAAACCGATCAATTCGTCGTAGTTGTCGAATGGCTCGCCAATTCCCATCACGACCACACTATGAATCCGCTCCCCGGCTTCTGCACCGGCAAGCAGAACCTGTCCCAGCATCTCTCCGCGGGTCAGCGATCTTCCGAATCCAGCATGGGCCGAAGCGCAGAAACGACAACCCATCTTGCAGCCCGCTTGAGAAGAGATACAGATCGACAGTCCCGTCTTATAGCGCATCAGTACAGTCTCAATCAGATGTCCGTCATAAAGACGGAAAGCAAACTTCTGCGTACCATCGATCTTGGATACCAGATGTCTTTCGACCGTCATACTCTCCACGACAAAGTCTTCTTTCAAGGCTACGCGGATATTCTGTGGAATATTCGTCATCTTCTCCACGTCCAGTACACCCTTACTGAGCCAGGAATAGATCTGGGATGCACGGAATTTCGGCATTCCCTTGCTCTTTACATATTCTTCCCAATCAGAAAGATTCAGATCGAGTATAAACTTCTTCTCCATCATTGCACTCTCCTTAATTTCGCAATAAAGAATCCGTCCCATTCGCCCTCGTCAGGAAGAAGTGTAATTCTTCCGCAAGAAGCCTCTTGCACGAGTCGTGTCTGAGTGCGCATGGTTTCCGGAAGCAAAGTATCGAATGGCTCTGGTACAAACTCCGGATGATCTTCTAGGAAACACTGTATCTGCTCCTCATTCTCAAGCGGATCGATCGTACAGGTGCTATACATCAGTATGCCGCCTTTCCGTACACGCAGACAACTGTTCTCCAGAATCTCACGTTGAATTGGGATCAGGTCCTGAATCTTCTCATAGTTCATGGAAAGACGTATGTCCGGTTTCCGATGAAGAAGGCCAAGGCCACTACATGGCACATCGCATAACACTAGATCGTATTCCGACAGGAGCATCTCCTTCTCTTCAGTCAGATACGTGCAATCATAAGGCATGGTATGAATGCATGTAATGCCCATACGTGAAGCGGCTTCATCCACAAGCTGGAGTCGGATCTCACTGGCATCCAGTGCATCAATTCGACCGCAATTGCCCATAATTTCCGCCATGTGAGTGGTTTTACCGCCTGGGGCGGAACAAGTATCCAACACATTCCATCCGGGCTTTGGTGCTGCGAGATGCCCCACAAGCATGGCTGAAAGACTCTGTACAGAACATTCACCGGATCGATATGAGGCCGTCTCTGCAATATTCGTCGTAGAATTAGAAACCACCATTGCATATGGCAGGACATCATTGGGTGTCGCCGAAACATGATCCTGATTCAACGCCGCACACAGATCCTCCATCTTTGCCTGTCGAAGAATATTCTTCCGAAGAAAAAACGGCGGAGTCTGAAGGAATGCCTGCATCAGAGATTCTGCTCGCGCCGAACCATACCATTTCACCAGGCAACCGGCGATCTCGTTACTGAGTGAATACCGAACACCCAGTTTGCGCTTGGAAATGCTATCCAGCCAGGCTTTCCCATCTTCCGGAAGATTCCGAAGGACAGCATTAACTAAGCCCGTAGCACCTTTGGGGCACGTCGTTTTCGCAAGTTCAACAGTCGCGTGTACCGCAGCATAATTCTTTACTCCATATGAGAAAAGCACCTGCCAAGCGCCCATTCGAAGCGTTGTCCGCACAGAAGGATCCAACTGGGACAGTTCTCGGTTGAGGCAAGTCTTCAGCGCTGCATCAATTGAATATACTCGGGTAATGGTACCATAGACCATTGCCGTAACGAAAGCACGATCCTGTTCAGACAATTCCGTGTCAGTCAGGAGCTCTTTGAGTACGAGATTAGAATAGCCCTGGTTCTCCAGCACTTCATATAAACACTGATATGCGATGTATCTTGCCTGATCCGGTGACTTCACCACTATGGCTCATCCTCCATACAAGCGCCAACTTCGAAGTTATGCGCGCAGTCTTTCGCCGCCATACGTTTTCCGGAAGCCGGCTGGATCTCCAGAAGATTGATTGGGCCGTCCGCGCACATCACAGCGAGAATGCCCTTCTTTCCGCAGATGACCGTACCCGGAACGGCCTGACCATGTTCTGCCTCATAAGCAGACAGAAGCTCCGCACCGTTCTCCGGAACCATAGCATCATAGATCTTCATGCGTCCACCCTTCCATAGTGTCGACGCTCCCGGCCACTGTGACAAGGCACGTACCTGTGCACTGATCTGAGCCGCGGTTCTGTTCCAATCGATTCGTCCCTGCTCTTTGGTGATGGGCGGAGACATCGTAGCATCCTGTTCATTCTGAGGAATCGAAGCAATACTGCCATCGATAATTCCAGGAAGTGAAGAGATCAACAGATCTCCTCCGGCTTCTGCTAACATATTCATTAGTTCCGGTGTATGTACTCGATCAGAGATCGGCACTTCCACCTGAGTCAGAATATCACCGGTATCCATACCCGGATCCATCCGCATAATGGTCACGCCCGTCTTCTCATCCAGATTTAAGATTGCCCACTGTACCGGGGCAGCTCCACGATACTTCGGAAGCAAAGAGCCATGTACATTGATGGCCCCATACTTCGGCAGGTCCAGCATAGATTTGGGAAGGATCTTGCCATATGCCGCCGTGATGATCATATCAGGCTGATAGGAAGTAAGATGTTCCAAGGCCTCCGGCGTACGGAGCGTGTCCGGCTGCCATACCGGGATGCCGTACTTCTCTGCCGTGACTTTTGCCGGAGGAGGTGTCATCACCATTTTTCTACCCACGGGCTTATCCGGCTGCGTCACACAGAGTACGACTTCATATTCATGAGCAACTAATTTCTCTAATACCGTCGCCGCAAGATCCGGCGTACCCATAAAAACAATTCTCATGTTTAAGACTCCACTTCGTCTTCTTCAACTTCTACGATCTTATCGGTGAAAAGAATACCATCAAGATGATCGTATTCATGGCAGATGCAGATTGCAAGAAGCTCTGTAGCCTCCATGTCGAACCACTCACCTTTACGATTCTGTGCACGTACACGGATGCGTGTAGGACGCTCTACGTATCCATTCTTTCCTGGGCAGGACAGACAGCCTTCATAGCTTAATGTCTCGCCTTCTCTTTCATAGATCTCCGGATTGATGAACTCAATCTTCCCATTCTCATCTCCTACATCTACTACGAAAACTCGACGAAGGATACCCACCTGGACCGCTGCAATACCAATGCCACGGTTCTCAAAATACATGGTTTCCGCCATATCATCCAGCAGAATAGCCAGTTTCTCATCGAATTTCTCAACAGGACGGGATGTCTTACGAAGAATAGACTCACCGTCGACTACGATCTCACGCATTGCCATGTTTCTTATCTCCTCACGCGTATAATGTATCTATTTTACCACATCGCATCAATATCGACAGCGATAGAAAAGCCATATCCGGCATAAGCCTGCTGAAGTTTCATAAAACCATCCGAAAGCAGTGCTTTGTTCTTCGCTCGAATCACGATCTGATAACGGTATCGGTTCATCAGACGAGGCATACTTGCCGGGCAAGGACCCAAGATCATCATGTCATCCCCCAGATTCTTCGCCATTTCTCGGAAAGTCCCCGCCACCATAGCCGCCTGATTGGCACAGGCCTGCTCATCTTCATGAGAGATCATGATCCCGCCAATGGCACGAAATGGCGGATATGCCAGTTGTTCGCGGTAAACGATCTCACTTTCAAAGAAGCGTTCATAATCTTGTGTCGCGGCAAGTTCATAGATTGGCGTGTCTGGCATGACCGTCTGGATGAAGACTTTACCCGGCACATTGCCTCGTCCAGCTCGACCACTGATCTGAGCCAGTAACTGGAATGCTCGTTCCCTTGCGCGATAATCGCTCTGCCACAGTACACTGTCTGCCCCCAGAATACCTACAACGGATACCTTCGGAAAATCGTGACCTTTCGCGATCATCTGCGTACCAATCAGAATATCCGCCTCATGATTCTTAAACTTCTGAAGGATCTGTGCATGGGCGCCACGGTACGACGTGGTATCCTGATCCATTCGAATGACCCGAGCCTCCGGAAAATCCTGTGCCACCCATTCTTCAAGTTTCTGAACGCCATCTCCACGAATCGTAATATACTCACTTCCACATGTCGGACAGTTCTGCGGCATCGGCATTACCTTGCCACAGTAATGACAGATCAACAGACGTTTATTTCCCATAGTCTTCGTATGAAGCGGCATCGGTACATCACATTCCGGACAACGGATCATGTTCCGGCAAGCGGTACAATATACATTCTGAGAATGTCCTCTTCGATTGAGAAGCAACATGATCTGTTCCCCGTTCTGAAGTGCATGCTTCATCGCGGTAAAAAGTCTACGGCTAAAGATCGATCGATTACCTGATTCCTGCTCTTTCTGCATATCAACGATCGACACTTCCGGAAGCACTGCTCCTTGCACCGCCCGATGATGAAGCGGAAGCAACGTACTGTATCCGTGGGTCGCAGCAAAATATGTTTCAACGGATGGTGTCGCCGAGCCAAGCAGAAGACGAATTCCTGCACGATTCGCGCGATATCGGGCCACATCTCTGGCTGAATATCGAAGCATAGTATCCGCTTTATAGGAAGAATCCTGCTCCTCATCCAGTATGATCAACTGTAGATTCTGTAGCGGAGCAAACACGGCCGAGCGCGCCCCCACAACGATCTGTACTTCGCCCTTTTGGATGCTTTTCCAAGAGTCATATCTCTCCTTGGCCGTCATACGGC
>JAGHVD010000076.1 GCA_018064475.1 Candidatus Scatonaster coprocaballi | reverse complement strand
CTTCTTCAGCGGCCTTCTTCTTTGCCGCAGCCTCTTCCTCAGCGGCTTTCTTCTTCGCCGCAGCCTCTTCCTCGGCAGCCTTCTTCGCCGCAGCCTCTTCCTCAGCGGCTTTCTTCGCCGCAGCCTCTTCCTCAGCGGCCTTCTTCTTCGCAGCCTCTTCCTCGGCGGCTTTCTTTGCCGCAGTTTCTTCCTCAGCGGCCTTCTTCGCCGCAGCCTCTTCCTCAGCGGCCTTCTTTGCCGCCTCATCAGCCGCCTTCAATTCCTCGTACTGCTTCTCCGAAGCGGTGAGCGCATCCGCATTCGATACAAGTGCCTTCTGCTCATCCGTGAGTTGATCATAGGCCGCCTTGGCTTCATCGATGCGTGCAAGCGTCTGATCTGAATAAGAGACTATACCGATCTCCTTGATCTTCGCCATTACCGCATCCGCAGCTTCCTGGTTCAACTCATCGCTGTTTTTCACAATGCGGAAAGCAACTTCGACCGTCTGGCCCTCCAAAGTATACTTGACTGTATAACTTCCGATGTCCTCAGGTTCTGCAGCGAGCAATTCGCCTTCACTGTAATACCCCACTAGTTCAGGCATATCAAGTGTCTGCCAAGCTGCTTTCTCTTCTTCCGTGCCAAGCTGGATCAAGTCAGAAACCTTGTCACCATGTGCAACATTGCCATCTTCCGTATTCACGCTGATCGTGAGGGCCATTCGTCCAGCCTCATCGTACTCGCATCCGTGCTGACCGCCTTCCGCGCATACCACATAGAACGCACTTCCTTCGGATGAATATACGAAAGTATGCTCATGTTTCGGATTGGCAACCTCCAGTTCACCTGTCAGGACCGCACCGTTGGTATCGTAATCTGTGTATTCGTCTGCATCAATTGTCCATACGAAAATGTTCGTTTCTTCCGAGATATCCGAGAACGAATCACCCTTCAATGTCCAGGTGACCGATACCGGTAGAGTCTCGCCTGAATCAAGACCGATACGCTCCACTGTCATTCCCGCTTCTGGGCCCTTCTCATCCAGAAGTGCCAGTACCTCTTCCTCCGTAAGGAATTCCTCCAACTCGATCTTCTCCGCAATCGGAGCAGTCACGGACAGGATCTTGGCCATTTCCGTCTTGGTATAGGTGTGGCGGAGGATCAACGTCTCCGCGGTGGAAGCCTCCGTCGCAGACCAACCATCCGGCAGAACAATATCTTCATCGAAGGCATAATTTGTCTTCGCCGTCAACGTGACTTCCGCCGTATATTGCTTGTTATAGTCGAACACCGTATCCTCAGTATCCCATGTAAAAGCACCTTCATATCGGGTAGAATCGGTGACGGTCAGACTCCCGCTGGTCACATCTTTTCCGGCCGATGCTGTGGGCGCGGTGAAGGACACCGTCTCGATCGAGGCAGGCGCAATCGTATACGCAAGACCTGTATCGACCAGTTTCTCACCGACCAACGCCTTCACTTGCCACGTTCCGGCTACGGAAGGTGCCTCCGTGGTGGCAACGTTATTCGTATCTACATACTGAATCTGAATATCCGGATACTTGTACGTATTCCATGTCTCACTCTGGGTAACCGTAACGCCCTGCAACGTTCCGCCATATATATCGTTCTCACTTACGGTCACGTCGGCCGTCACATCCGTGGAACAGTATTCGCAAGCGGCATGGATCTTACCATTTGCAAAGGTATATGTCTCGCCCTTGTCCTTATGGCCGGGCTGAGTATGCGCTTGCTGTGTATTGGAATAGGATAGAGTCACATCTTCACAATCAGCATAGTAGGCATAGACCGTCTGGGTAGACGCATCACCAAAGAGCATCGGCGTTCCGGTGCCGCATGTCTGGAACCAAGTACTTCCGTCCTTTCTATTGAGAAGATAGGTAACCTCACCGCTTGAGAAAGCAGAATCGTCCATCTTCGTCACACCGAAGTTGCCGATTTGATCATAACAATTCTCAACTATTGAATTATAGGTTGAACTGCTACCCGCAAACATTCCACTCGACGAAGTATCAAAGCAATTGATCGCCTGAAGTACGGATTCTCCACTAATCTGGAACCCGTAGACATAATTAGCACCGCTGATCGTTCCCTTGTTTCCACAATCGTTATACCTCAAGATGGCCCCTGACCTGTCGAAAAAATCCGAGTAATACGCGTAACCACAGAACCCGCCTGCGTACGCGTTCGTTACGGACACATTGGCTTCGTTCACACAGTTCGTGAACAATACTGCAGAGCCACGTGTAAATGTGCCCATTCCTATCATGCCTGCGCAATGATTCGTTCCGGAAACAGAGCCTTTGACTACAAGATTTCTCACCGTGATGCCATTCGTAGCTACGCTGAATAATCCATGGTTATCACCTTCTGCAGTAATCTTGAGGGTAATGGCTTTACCATTGCCATCGAAAATTCCGTGATACGGATTCTCTTCACTTCCGATACCGATGAAAGAAGACTTGGCCGACATATCGATATTGGCCGTCAGCATACAGTTTACCGTCGTAAAACCACGATTCACCAAATCCGTGAAAGTCATCAAATCGTCCGCTGACGACACCTTCAGATACATATCTCCTTCAATCACTTCATAGTCTAGAGGAATCGATGTAAGATTCAGATCGTCCTCGATGATTTCGCCACCAAAATAAAGTCTCGTGTCATCCTCATCTACACAAGGGTAAGAAAGCGTCGGAAGTGCAGAGCCTTTCTTCACTTCTTGGGTATTTCCATCTATGCACAATGTCACAAGATTGCTGATACGCTTCACACGAATCTGAGCGTCTGAAGTAGGCTTCCAGTCCGCCACATCAATCGGCTCACCGCTCTCATTGAAAAACGTATAATCATATACATCACTTGATGGGAACGTAAGATTCTCATTCGTGATGGCCTGGCAAGTCTGAATCGTCTCTCCTGAATCATAGTCAACATAGGTAATCGTACAAGCATCCGTTATCCACTGATCACCGTATTTAGGATTCGGCCTCACACAGTAGTCGGAGGAAGGGGCATACAAACCATATCGATACACCTTATCGCCAATATAGAAATCAGCGGTGTATTTACCCTCACATGGAAGGCAGATGTTCAGAATCTTTCCTTCTTCATTCGTAGAAATACCGGATACGGGGATATCGTTGATCTGACGGATCTCTGCATTTGCAGGCAATCCATTCACTTCACTAATTCTACAGATGTACTCGCAGTTTGAGAATATCGCACTCGGATTGAGTTCATCATAGTTTTTTGAACACTCTACATTAATCAGAAAGGTTCCAATGTAGAGAGAACTATCGATGCTTAATCTCGAATTCTTCTTGGAGACGACCAGATCCGGCGTGTCAATCTCGAATTGGGCACACCCTATTTTGCTATTGCTGTACTCTTCCTCATTGGCTGTATAGGTGTTAATCGTGACCTTTCCGCCTTGGAAGCATATCCTTCCCTTACCTTCTGCAATTGTTAACCAAGCAAGACTATAATATCCTTTCGTCAGATACTCGGACAATCCAATCTCAAGTGATGCATCTTCTGCGCCGTCCACAAAATTCAGTTCACCATCTACTTTGAAGAATTCATCAGTTGCCTGAATCGTAGACGAGCCGATCAGATGAACGTTAGCCTTTCCGTTCACGACGATAGGCGGTACACCATCTGTAGAAAAGAAAGAAGTTGTCAAACTGCTCAGATCCAGATGATCATCGTTCACGATTTGAAGATTATCGAAATACAGGTCGGCTGTGACACCTTGTTCAACAGTGATCTGCGTATCGATATAGGCGCCTTCACGTAAGTTCGAACCGGTCAGACGGTATTTACCATTCTTTTTGATCGTAATTGATAGTTTACCCTCTTCAACCTTCATCTTATCAAGATTATATGTGTCATCAAAGATGTCAGGTGTCGCATAATGCCATGACAACAAAGACTTGGTCGACGACGGTCCCGGAAGCGTCGAATATAACGGAATCACTGACAAATCAGGTTCTTCCGCCCATAACGGAATGGCTGTACCAGGGATTGCGAAGGTCGCAGCCATGAGCGCATACGCTGTCCGTCCCGCAATCTTCTTCATCTTATCTTTCTTCTCTTTGTTTGCATCCATCTTTCGCATCACAAAACCTCCCGTTCGTCTACTAAGCTCATCGATGGTTTCGCTTGAGCCAGTTGTTCTTCATAAGTGTGGTAGTAAGTGTCCATCGCCACCTGGCATTTCCAGGGTTTATAGGCACTTACATAGTGAATAATGGCCGGCCGCTCACAGCGGACATCCTGGTACATCGGACCATAGATGTCTGGGAACTTGGCACAGAATGCCTCAATACAATTCTGATAATTCCATTTCGCATCCAGCATCTTTACTCTTCCGTCAAAAACCATGTTCAGCACATCCTGATCATTGTAGAAATACTTCTTCTCCAAGAGTAATTGCATCACATGTTGCATCGTGCAGAAGGGCCTGCACCGATTCAGATCAAGCATCAGCACACCGGCATTGAAATAATGCTTCGGATCGTGCATCTTCAGCGCAACCGTACGGTAGTTATCCACATTGTATGGATCCTTCCCGTTCAGGAAGACAGCTCGCTTTGAGAAGGAAAGTTGTCGGAACCCTAATTCCTCCACTGCCGCTACAAGGTCATCCGCCAAATCTGTTGCAAACAACTGCCCGACATCCTCATTCACAATGATATCGCTGTCCAGATAGAGTACACGCTCATATTCATCGAACATATCCGACAGAAGAAGCAATCTATATAACGTCGCCGCACTCAGATACGAACCCACTTCATACTTGATCTGTCCAACCGCATCAGAGATATCAAACAATCGCAGGTGTACCTTCGCACAATTCTTCGCCAAAGCCATGGTAGACTGAACTTGCTCCGAAGACAGTCCCGTATGCAGAATCACGATATCGTATTCGCTTTCCGGGTTCCGATTCGTCAACAAAGAAAACAAAGCAACTTGCAAATAAGGCACATAATTCTCATCCGTTGCCAGACAGATGCTATACCCTTTTTCTTTGCCAATTTTCTCCATGTTAAATACTGTCTCCTTGCCCCATTTCGGCATCATCAATTTATGTCTAAATCGCCGCAATGTCAAGGGGTTTCATGCTTTCTTGACAAGTGTAAAAACTATATTATTTTTCCATTCGAAAAAGGACCCGAATTGCGTCGTCGCGCCCTTCGGGTCCTCATCTTTCGACTCATCTTTTTCCGTATTAGAATGATCTTTCAGACCACTCCTCTCACGTATCAACTTAGCATCTCATCAATTTCTTTGGTGATATCTTCAATAGCTGCGTTATGTTCGTCAATTTTCCTCTTTGCGGATTTACTCTTCTCATTCTTATCTTCGTAGTAATCCACGACCTTGTTAAGATTGACAGCTATACGATATCGATCGTAGCGATCACCGATGTTGATCAGATTCGAAGCAATCATGATAACGGAAACAATCAGACCAATAAAACCAAGAACTGCTCTCACATTATTGAATTTCTTGTTGATCAGACGTGTGAGCTCGACCATACAATAGATCGCGCATCCGATCGCGACAACCAGGCAAGCGATATTGATTCGGAAAGTTCGAATATAGTTAGTGGGCGATTGCGCTGCGTAGTCGTCATAGAGGAATGTCACCACCAGCATTGCAAGGATCGCAACGATACTGGCACATAGCGCGCTGGTTGATTTGGACGAATACTCAAGACGTTCGACCGCTTCCGCATGTTGCTGTCGTGACTGGCGTTGACGTTCTTCACTCATCGCTTGCTGAGAATAGTATACACTGGTTTGATTCGTATTCGTTGCAACCGGCCGACCGTATTGAGGCGCTTGATTCGTATTCACGGGCGCCGCCACAGGCTGAACATACTGTGGAGCCGCTGCCGCGGCTGGTGCAGCGGGTTGCGTTGGCGCCGCGGGCTGTACTTGTGCGGGTTGTGGGGTACTGGTAGTCGCACCGGCGCCGCAATTCGGGCAGAACCTATATGTTCCTTCTATTTCAAACTGACAGACATTACACTTCATATCATCGCCTCCAAGAAATAATCTATAGATTCATCTTAACGGGGCAATTTTTAAAAAGTCATACAAAACGGGACAGTAAATGTCCCGTTTTTTGGTTCTTCACGGAAACATAGGGGATGAGGAATCAGAAGAATTGAAATGGAGAAATAACATGCTGGTGCAAAACGTGAAGAGCCAAAATAAAAGTAGCCAAACGTATCGGTTATGGATACCGTATCGATGACTACTTTTTTACTCTTGTTCGTATATTTCTTTGACTGTTAAATATTTAGTTCTCCCCAAGGAAACGTGAATATCTAACATATTGTTCTCAATTCTTCTATTTCTTCAATCAGCCCTGTTTATTTATCCAGATACAGCAGCACACCAACATTCAATGCGATATATATAAACGATCCTAAGAACAATCCCATCTTCATTTCCTCCTTCGTGATTTTGTTTGCTTTCATCTATTTATACGAACGAGGCGAAAGAAGTGCTACAACTTTTTCAAAATTTTCTCGGGCAAGTGAAAAAGGCTTACAACTCTTTCTTCAATGCTTCGATATCCTTCGTAATCAGCGGGGACATACTGTCTTTATATTTGCTCACATCGATTCCGGCCACCGCTTCTTCAATTCTGTCACTCATCTCCGGTCTGTACAAGAGAACTTCATGCAAAGCCGCCAGGCTCTGTCGGACAACGGTAGGTTTCGGATCATTGAGAAGCGGCACCATCTGATCGAACACCGCATCGATCTGGCCATCGTTGGCCCATCGCGCCTGACTACAGATCAGGCCAAAAGCTCTCGTCCTGACATACGAGCTTCGGTCCTGAAGGAGACTCGCAAACAATGGAATACTCTCCAGATACTTGTCTGATTCGGCCGATTCGACCGCCATCTGTCTGGCAAAATCACACGCAGCTTTGTCGTTCTTATCCGTCAGTCGTTCTCGAATATACTCCATCTTTACACTCCCCCTTGAAACTCCGTTTGGCTTCTATTTGCGATATTTGTAACATTGTTAATCAGTACACTTCCTGAAGGAAGTTGTTCTCCACGCACCAATTTCCGAATTCAGTAAAGACATTTTCACCGAAGACCTCTTTACATACTGAAACATACTGTTTCTCAAGATTCTCATCGTACTCTTGATATGCATCCTGAAGATTCTTCTCACTGATTGCCTGGCTCAAATCGGCATAGAAATCGGCTCCGTATTTCTCGTGAAGGAATTGGTAGAAATATTTGCCGACGGTATACTCGGCGCCTCGATTCGCATGTTTGATTTGATTGAAATCTTCGAGAAATATACGTTCTGCATTGTCAGCATTGATTGCTTCAGGAATGGAGTAATCAAAGTAACTCTCACTTTCGTAGATCACACCTATTGACGGATATTGATCAGCAAGCGATTGGATTACCGAGTATCCCATATATTCAGCAATACCTTCACACAATATTTTAGAAAGGTTACTGTGTCTCAAAGTAATTGAGTGTGTCAATTCATGTACGAAGATCGAATAATCGATATAATCTCTCCTTCGCCAAGCATCTTCGTCTGACGGGTAAATTAAGTTCCATGCCTCGTCTGAATACAGCTCGTACTCAACGAACGTAGCTCCCTCGCTTGTCGCACATGATATCCATCCTTCAGGTTTACGATCGACGGCAAAAAAGATCTGGATTTTGTTTCCAATATTGCAATTCTCCCAAGGGTTATATCCTCCATAATAGAGTTTCTTATTCATGACTTCTCCGTAGTCAGCGCCCTCCGGACAAGCGACGATTCCAAGTTGCTTCTCAATCTCGTCAACAATGGCATCGAGATTTGTGACGAAGTCACCAGGAATCTTCATGTCTTTCTCAAAGAAAAGGACATACTTCTCCGATTCGATATAGCAGAAATCTGTGGTTTCAACATAGTGGTCCTTATCACCGTCGAGTTCAATTTCCTCATATTGAACGACATCATGCCAATCACTTACCGTCATCGTGGTCTCGGTTTCTGTGGTCGATTCTGTTGTTGCTTCTGTTGTCGCTTGGGTGGTCGCTTCAGCAGTTGCTTCTGTAGTGGTTACAGAAGGTTCCTCCGTTGCACTTGTCGCATTCTCTAAAGTAGTCGTCACCTCAGACGATGACTTCGTAGAATCCTTGCTTTCTTCCGAGCACGCAGACAAGGACACACTTCCTACCATGATCGTAGCAAGTGCAAGCGCCGAGATTTTCTTTGTTTTCAAGTAATGGAATTTCATTTTCTTCTCCTTTGTGCACCATGTTCTAATGATTCATTCTTCCCGTTTAAACATATCATTTTTGGCAAAATGTCATCGCTTGCAAAAAGTCATCGTATCGGCAACCAGACTCGCATCTGATTCTCCCCTCGGTTGCCCCAGGCGTAATACGGAACGGCCTTTGCGACGCAATCGGTGTACACCGGTTTCTCCATCGAATAGAGCGTTGATTCGTTCTTGACAGAGCGAATCGCGGGGAGCGCGATGCAGAGGGCATCTTTGAGCTGGGCATTCTTTGCATATGTGATCTGCTCCAACGTGTCATTTCTCAGAATCAGAGAAAGGACATCGTCGGCGTTATCTTTTCCCTCGAAACAATAAACGAGTGGGCCGTAGCACAAGGCGGCTTGTCCGGTAAGCTTGGGAACCTTATTCGATGCATACACCAGATAGGGTTTGTCATGAAGTTTGATCTCAACGGTGGCGCCGGTTCTCACATGGATGTAGACGTATCCTTTGTCCATACGATATGGTGCTTCTGATCGAATTTGGAAATCACTGATACTCCATGAAGGGATGCGGATCGCTAATTCACCTGCCCCTTCAGTGACAGTGTATCGGATATCGAAGCTGTTCGGATACGTCGTCTCACATCTGACCGTCATACCATTTTCAGCCTTGACCACACCGGCCGCATACAAGTGGCAGAAGAGTGTGTCGTGATTCTCACTGTAGGCGTATTTGCCGATGGAAGAGATCAATCTTGCAGCATTTGGCGGGCAGCATGCGCAGTCGTACCAGCCGGGTCTCTGCGGCAACGTGTGTTTGTGTGTCTTGGCTATTCCTGAGATACCCGGCACCACTTCGAGTGGATTGACGTAGAAGAACCTTCTACCGTCTTGCTGGATGCCGGCAAGCACCGTGTTGTAGAAGGCGCGCTCCATCACATCTGAATATCTACTGTCCATCTCATATTCCAGCATTCTTGATGCGAAGAACATGAGACCGATCGATGCGCACGTTTCGTTATATGCGGTATCCGACGGGAGATCGTAATCGACACTGAATGCTTCGCCATGGACGGTGGAGCCGATACCGCCTGTGATGTAGAGCTGTCGATCGCAGATGCTGTCCCACATGGTCCGACATGCTTGGAGAAGGCGCTCATCTCCTGTTTCGGTTGCGACATCTGCCATGCCTGTCAGAAGATAGACAGCGCGCACGGCGTGTCCTCTCACATCCTTCATCTCGCGAAGTGGCACGCTGCTCTGTTGATAGTGATCATCTTCGCCGTCACTTCCCCAGACAGACCAACTTCGCTTCGCGCGTTCTTCTCGATAGTAGTCTTTATCAACGCCTCGGACATCGATGAAATGTCTTGCCAATTCCAGGCATTTCTCATCGCCGGTCAAGCGGTACATCTTCATCAGTGCAAGTTCGACTTCAGGGTGACCTGGGTATCCCGGATGTTCTTGCTCGATGAACACCTGATAGATGTGTGCGGCGTTTCTTTGCATCACGCGAAGAAGCCGATCCTTGCCGGTTGCTTCGAAATATGCGCATGCCGCCTCCATCATGTGTCCTGCGCAGTATAACTCGTGGCCCTCCAGTAGATTGGTCCATCGTTTCTCTTCATCCTTGATCGTGAAGTAGGTGTTGAGGTAACCATTCGGGTCCTGTGCCTTCTCAATCAAGTCAATGAGTTCATCGACCTGTTTCTCCAATTCTTCGTCCGGAATAATCGACAGCGAATATGCCGCGGCTTCGATCCATTTTGCCGCGTCACTATCTTGAAATACCATTCCGTAGAAACCATCTGCCACATCAAGTCCAGCAAGCTTTCTTCCCGCATTTACAAAGTTGGCGACCACATGGCTCTTCGCTGCGCCCTCCGCGCGGTCGTGCAGGACATCGTACTGGTACGGAATGATCGTCTCCTTCACTAGTCTCTGGTAGTCCGCGATAAAGCCTGATTCAGGAGTATATGACTTGATTGGAATCTGTCTTTGCTTCTTCATTCTAATCTACTCTTTAACCTTTGCTTATTACCTTCACGTCATTCGATTTCCCATTCTTCTTTCCACTCAATATAGGCTCTGTCGCCATCAAATCTGATGGGTAGCCATACGTAGTTGGCAATGCTTGTATTCGCACTGGACATGATGGGTGTTTTCATCAATTGCATCTTCTCTCGAATCGTCGCTTTGAATTGTTTATAGTAGTTCGAACCGACCACTCGCTCAAACCACCGATAGCGTTCTTCATCAACAGGATAATCAGGTAGCCATCGATCCGCCAAGGCGATGTAGAGATCTTCTTTTGCCGGATGCTTAAATACTCCGGATATCTGACTGTTAAAAGAAGCAAAACTCTTATCGTCCACATGCGGATTGCCCTGTACGGTGTAAGGTCCTTGCCAATCATCGCCGACGGCAACTTCCGAAGGATTCGGAACATATCCGGTCATCCCACTGGTCAACAAGTAGTGTTTCCCTGCTCGCACAAAATGTGTAACACCCTCTCTGGTGTGAAGTGAACCCACTTTGTTGGACAATTTTAAGCTGAGTATAAGGACTGATTCCTTGCTTGACAAGGGGTCAGTCCTTTCAGTTTGACCTGAATTCTTTTG
>JAGHVD010000078.1 GCA_018064475.1 Candidatus Scatonaster coprocaballi | reverse complement strand
CACCTCGTGGTGCTTGTTTCGTTATGCAATTATCAAGGTTCTATGCATCTAGCGTTTACGCTACATTTTTCTTATTGACTTTTAATAGTTAGTCTTTCTTTCTGGAGAAAACACCCATAGTGGACGATTCTTCTATCTTGATCTTCTTTACCGTTTTCTTATAGTATCGAATGCTGGCAGAGAACAGAATGATTAGTGCAATGAGCAATGCGAGAAAACCGATGGTGGGCACGATAGGAAAGTCTGAGTGCCAAGAATAGCGATCGAAGAGGTCTAAGACGTCGCTATATACATCTTCTGATTCTCCGAAGACGTTTCGACGCAGGTATCGGAAAGCCAGCGTAGCGGGATAAGCCAATACAGCAGTGAGCAGAAGAAGCGTGGCGAGGAAAGTCTTGTACTTGAAACGTGCGCCGTATACGACCTTGCCTGTCTGACCATTGACGAGGATGGTTTTGCGCAACCCTTTCTCCATAAAACTTGCAAAATACATCGGAAGCATTGCCGAATGTACATTTTGGTCTACGAAGGTGACGGAATTACTCTTCACGATTGTTGGCTCGGAACTGGAAATCGTGTCCATAGAACGTTTTTGAAATGCACTCGATGCACGGAAATGAACGGAATCGTAGAGATCCTTATAGTGGACATCAGAAGCACAGGTGTAGATGCCCTCTAAGTCTTTCTCATCGAATTCTTTTATCTTGGATAGGTCGAACGGTTCTACGCGAGCAGAACTGTAATCAGAAAGAAGAATGGAACCATCTACTGTGAGATTTCGAAATCTAACCTTACCGGCACGTCCATATCGATGATCGGCTACAAACGTACTGAACTCCTCGCGTCGATTCAGTATGCTTCTGTGCTCGAAAAATCGGACACCGTTGAAGAGATTGGAACCACTAAATTCGCGTTCGCGTTTTTGGCAATTGAATGTGTCGGCTTCCAAATGGTTGCCGTCGACAAGCCAGTACGGAATGTACATCTTCTGTATGTCAGAAGATGTGATATGCTTCAGTTTGTGAGAGATGAAGAATCCATGCTTGAATTTCTTCTTTATCGCTTGAACGGCTCCTTTCTCCGTGATTCCGAAAGGAAGGAGATACTGAGGACGTTCTGTCTGCGCTTCTTTATCAAATACCAACGTAGACTTACCACAGTAGACGCATTTCGTTGGATTCTGTCCACCATTCAAAATGATGTCCCCACCGCAGGAACTGCAGGTGAAGAAGCGACAGGTGAGATACTCGGCTACGAGTTCTTCATCCACTGCTTCATATTCGTCCATCTCTTTAGAATTATCCATCGTCACTTCGGAATCTATACTCATAAGTGAAATCTCCTCAATGGGTCTTGCGTGAAACCAGCTCCGTAGAATTGGCGCCAATCGATGCATTGCGACAAGCAATGACATCGGGTTGCTGCTCCAGGATCTGTAGGTTCGTACTGACGTAGTTCATGAGCCCTTGCGGATCCACCTTCATGTCGTCATCCTTGGATGTCAATGTAAGCTCGGAAGAATAGGCACGCTCATCGCAACGTGAATCGCCGACGTTGTTCGATTTGTTGAGGATGATTGCAAAGATCATGAAGGCGAGCGGAATGCCGAGCACTGCTGCGAGAAAAATAGAATAAACCATGTAGATCACCCCTGTCTCTTCTTCATGAAATCGAAGATGCTATTAGATTGCGAAAGCTTGAGATGCCGCTTGGCCGTCAGGAAATGCGAGGCCCCCACGATCAATGCACACAGCCCGAAGAATCCAACGAGCAGGAAAGAACGTAAAGACTCTGCACCTGTATTATGCATACACTGGAAAAGCACCGTCAACAGTGCGGTCAATGCAATTGATGTGCCTGCGACGCACAACTTGAATTTCTTCTCCGACCACGGTACACCGCAGACGACCTTGCCGGTCTGTCCGTTCACCATGATGGTGTTGTGCTTGCCTTGATATTCATAGGAGACGAACCACACCGGCAACAATGCATAGTGTACATTCTGGTCTACAAATGTATCGGACAAGGAAGACTTGAACCGAATACTCTTCTTCTTGTTGATGTCGTCGATGACACGACGCTTGAAGGCTTCGGAAGCACGCTTGTTGGTGGCCTTCACAAGATCACTGTTTCGAACATCCGAGATATTCGAATAGAAACCGAGAAGGTACTCTTCGTCGAATGGAATCAGTGCATCCAGGTGGAAAGGTTCCAGACGCATGGAACTCTCATCGGAGAGCATGAGCGAAGCCTCGATGGGCATTCTCTCCATACGCATCTTGCCGGATCTGCCACAGTTTACGAATCTTGAGTTGTCGCCGGAACCTACTTCATAACTCGCAATCGTAGATTCGATATGCATACCATTCACAAGCCAGTACGGGATATAGATGCCGCGGATGGCATCAGTCTTGAAGTTCTTCACGGCTTTCGGAATGAAAATGCCGTTGCTGAAAGTCTTCTTGATGGCGTCCAGCGCCTGCTCCTGCGTGATGGAGAACGGAATGATGTACTCCGGTGCTTTTTCCTTAGAAATACGATTGAAGACTACGGAAGGGTTGCCACAGTAGACGCACTTCGTAGATGCTTCGGTGCCGTTGATGTTGATCTCGCCACCGCAGGAACTACAGGTATATACATAACAATCGAGATACTCACCGGCGACGCCATTATCGACCGCAACCGCCTCGACGGATTCTCGCAAAGTCTTGTCGGTTGATTCTAATTCTTCCGCCGTCCAAGAACCACCACAAGTGGGGCAGACGACTTTGCGCGTGGCCGGATCGAACAGAAGTGGCGTCGCACAGTTCTTGCAAAGAGATGCCATAGAAAATCTCCTTTTCCTTTAATTCCCAATTAGCATTATACGCTATTTGCCTGCTATGTCATCAGTCGAAAAATACGAAATACACGCTGGTTACTTGTTTTCTTTCCGTGGAAAAAGCACTTCCCCATTTCGCAACAGATCCCCCCTTGTTCTCGTCTAATACATGTATTGGTAAGGGGGGATTTCTTATGAAGAAGAGAAACAAGATGTTGATCGTTGCTGGCGGGGTTGTGGTAGCAGCGGCATTGGCTGTGATGGCAATTGTACTTGTTTGGAATAAGCGAAGTGACGGACTCGACAGAAAGAAATCTCAAGTGAAATCGGAAACGAAAATATTCGATAAGATCGTGTCAGAACGTTCAGCATGTGCTTGTGCTGCGATGAAGATCCTACACTATCAGGACTGGGAGGATATCACTATCGTAGAGAAAAATAGGCAGTCCACGTTGTACTTGTGCACGTTGAGAGATGTCGAGGGACTTCGTAGGAGTCATTTCTATTTCCACGTCTTCCCCGAACCTAAAGACGCGAAGACATATTTCGACTACTATGTAGAAAGTGGTGATTTCGACTTCGTAAAAGGAGAAGATCCGGATTATGCGGTGTGTGCGATGTTTTGGGGTCGCGTGAATGTTTACGTTGGAGTAAGAGATAACGTTGTAATCAGCTCGTGCGACATGCCCAATTACTATGTCGACGAGTATGGTTACGACTACTATCAACCGTTTGGTGGACTCAAAATGAAGGAAATCATAACGGGTTTTGGTAAAGAATCACCCGTTCCTTCAGAGAGCGAGTCGACACAGACCGTAGGTT
>JAGHVD010000027.1 GCA_018064475.1 Candidatus Scatonaster coprocaballi | reverse complement strand
ACATATTCTTTCTCCATCTTGCTCTTGGAGACAGTGTTATGCGCATAGCCGTTCTTCGCAACGACAATGAGACCGGATGTTTCACGATCAAGACGCATCACCGGATGAAGTCTACTATCGCATAACCGCTGTAGAAGTGAATCGTCCAGATGCTGCCAAGACGGATGGGTAACTAGATTTCCAGGTTTCTCACAGACTATGATCCAGTCGTCTTCGTAATATATACGTATATCTGTATCGGGGCGACTGTGAACGATTCCCTCGGCATCATCATATATGATGTGGATATCGTCACCGCCCTGGGGTTCGGCAATCATACGGGCGGGGAATTGGTTCAGATATAACTCACCATAAAGACGGATCTTCTTACACATCTGATTTGACATCTGAAGACGTTTCTGAAGAATCTCGAAAATTTTCATGCCCTCTTCTTCAGGAAGAACGGTGATATGCATCTGCATATTGGTGACCCCTTTCGCATATTGATTCAAACCTGCTCACTATTGTAACGGGCAAATCGAAAAAAGGAAAGAAAAAGCGAAAGATGAATTGGTTTCATATCAAAGTGATTTTCATTTTAGCGAAATCATGTCCGGATTTCGAGATTTTTGGACAGGATTTTTGAGAATTTACCTGTTTTCCATTGAGTGAAATTTATCATTGTGTTATCCTACCATGTGGGAGGTGAGTCAACTGTGGGAAAACAAAAAATGACTCCGGAAGAAATGAGCGCAAAGCTCGATGAAGTTCTTTCGAAATTCAAGGGCCAAGGCCAGAAGGCTTTGATGGCCACGTTGCAGCAGGCTCAGGAAATTTACGGCTATCTGCCGCTTCCTGTGCAGAGAAAAGTAGCAGATGCGCTGGATGTATCTGTTGCAGAGGTGTACGGTGTAATTTCGTTCTATTCTTTCTTCTCTTTGAAGCCAAAGGGAGAGAACGCAATCAGCGTATGCTTAGGTACAGCTTGTTATGTTAAGGGTTCTCAGGCCCTGCTTGACAAGATTGAGAGCGAACTGGGCATTAAGTCCGGTGATGTTACCAAAGATGGTAAGTTCTCAATTTCAGCTTGCCGTTGTGTAGGTGCTTGTGGTCTTGCACCGGTTATCATGGTCGGTGACGATGTTTATGGTCGTCTGACACCGGATGAAATTCCCGGTATTATCGCAAAGTATAAGGAGGCTTAATTCATGGATTTATTTCGTGCGCACGTCCTTGTTTGCTGTGGTACAGGATGCACATCTTCAAACTCTACTAAGATCTTAGAGCAGTTTGAACAGCAGATTCCGGCTCAGGGACTGGATAAAGAAGTAAAAGTAGTACATACAGGATGCTTTGGCCTTTGTGCTCAGGGTCCTATCGTTGTAATCTATCCGGAAGGTGTAATGTATTATCGTGTTACTCCTGAGGATGTTGCTGAGATCGTAAGTGAGCACCTCCTGAAGGGCCGCTACGTTGAGCGTCTGATGGCTCCGAAGACGGATAAGACTTCTGAGAGTTCTTCTGCAAATGACAGCAACTTCTTCAAGAAGCAGCTTCGTGTTGCTCTGAGAAACTGCGGTAACATCAACCCGGAGAATATTGATGAGTATATCGCTAATGATGGTTATCAGGCTCTTGGTAAGATCCTTACTGAGAAGAGAGATCCAATGGATATCATTAACGAGATCAAGGCTTCCGGTCTTCGTGGCCGTGGCGGCGGAGGATTCCCAACAGGTACAAAGTGGGAGTTCGCTGCTAAAGTTGAGAATGACACTAAGTATGTTTGCTGTAACGCCGATGAGGGTGACCCGGGTGCATTTATGGACCGTTCCATCCTTGAGGGTGACCCGCACAGCGTAATCGAGGCAATGACCATTGCTGGTTACTGCATCGGTGCTCACCAGGGTTACGTTTACATCCGTGCTGAGTATCCTATCGCTGTTAAGCGTTTGCAGATCGCAATCAGCCAGGCTAAGGAATATGGTCTCCTCGGTGAGAACATCTTCGATTCTGGTTTCTCTTTCGATCTTGATATTCGTCTTGGTGCTGGTGCTTTCGTATGTGGTGAAGAGACAGCGCTCATGCGTTCTATCGAAGGTAAGCGTGGTAATCCGACACCTCGTCCGCCGTTCCCGGCTGTTAAGGGTCTGTTCGGTAAGCCGACTATCTTGAACAACGTAGAAACATATGCCAATATCCCGGTTATCCTGAATAAGGGTGCTGAGTGGTTTGCTTCTGTTGGTACTGAGCGTTCCAAGGGTACAAAGGTATTTGCTCTTGGTGGTAAGGTTAACAACGTTGGTCTCGTTGAGATCCCGATGGGTACAACCGTTCGTGAAATCGTATTTGATATCGGTGGCGGTATCCCGAATGGTAAGGCTTTCAAAGCTGTTCAGACTGGTGGTCCTTCCGGTGGATGTATCCCAGCTTCACTTCTCGATACACCAATCGACTACGATAACCTCGTTGCTGCAGGTTCCATGATGGGTTCCGGTGGTATGATCGTAATGGACGAAGATACCTGTATGGTTGATATCGCGAAGTTCTTCCTTGAGTTCACAGTTGATGAGTCTTGTGGTAAGTGTGCTCCTTGCCGTATTGGTACAAAGAGAATGTATGAGTTGCTTACAAAGATCACTGATGGAACAGGTACTCTCGAAGATATCGATGCTCTCGAAGAAGTAGCTCTTTCTCTGAAGAATGGTTCACTCTGTGCACTTGGTCAGACAGCTGCTAACCCGATCCTTTCTACATTGAAGCACTTCCGTGATGAGTATGTAGAGCATGTAGTGGATAAGAAGTGCCGTTGCCACGTATGTAAGGGCCTGACAGAATACTACATTGATCCTGAAATCTGTAAGAAGTGTTCTCTGTGCGCCAAGAAGTGCCCAGTTAACGCGATCACAGGTGAGGTTGGTAAGGTTGCTTACTCGATTGATACAACAAAGTGCATCAAGTGCGGCGCTTGTATCGAGAACTGTAAGTTCAAGGCTGTGAAGAAGAGATAATTCAAGTGACGATCGTCAATTCGATAAAGGAGTGTGAAACAAATGAATATGGTCAATGTAACCATTGATGGGGTTTCGGTACAAGTTCCTTCGAACTACACCGTTCTTGAAGCAGCAAAGCAAGCTGGTATTAAGATTCCAACCCTGTGTTATTTAAAAGATGTCAACGAAGTTGGCGCTTGCCGCGTATGCCTCGTTGAGATCGAGAAGGCTCGTGCTCTTGCAGCTGCCTGCGTTATGCCGGTAAGCGAGGGTATGGTCGTTCATACAAATTCTAAGAAGGTTAGAGATACACGTAAGGCTACTCTCGAGATGATTCTTTCCGATCACAACCGTGATTGCCTCTCTTGTATCCGTAACAAGAACTGCGAACTGCAGACTCTCGCTGAAGAGTATGGCATTCGTAAGGTAACATTCGAAGGCGTAAAGAGCCCGTCTGTATATGATGACAAGTCTTTCTCCATCGTTCGTGATGGTAGCAAGTGCATCAAGTGCGGTCGTTGTGTATCTGCTTGTAAGAAGCAGGGCATCGGCGTTCTTTCCTTCCTCAACCGTGGTTTCTCCACATCTGTTGGCCCGGCTTACGATATCTCCATGGCAGATGCTCCGTGTATCTACTGCGGTCAGTGTATCGTTTCTTGCCCGGTTGGCGCACTGCATGAGAAGGAAGATACAGATAAGGTTTGGGATGCAATTCAGGATCCGAGCAAGCACGTTGTCATGCAGGTTGCTCCTGCTGTTCGTGCAGCAATCGGTGAAGAGTTTGGTCTCCCAATCGGTACTCGTGCAACAGGTAAGATGTTTGCCGCTATGAAGCGTCTTGGTGCTGATAAGGTTTACGATACAAACTGGGCTGCTGACCTGACCATCATGGAAGAGGGTACAGAGCTTCTGAACCGTATCAAGGACGGCGGTGTTCTCCCGATGATCACTTCCTGCTCACCAGGATGGATCCGTTTCTGTGAGTTCTACTATCCTGAGTTCATCCCGAATCTCTCGACATGTAAGTCTCCACACGAGATGGAAGGCGCGATCATCAAGTCCTACTATGCAAAGCAGAACAATATTGATCCGAAGGATATCGTTGTTGTATCTGTTATGCCTTGTACTTCTAAGAAGACTGAAGCCGCTAGAGAGCAACTCGTTAATGCTGATGGTCTCCGTGACGTTGATATTGTTATCACAACTCGTGAACTTGCTAGAATGATTCGTGAAGCAGGTTTGGATTTCAACAGTCTGCCGGATGAAGGTCCGGATCAGGATCTGTTGGGCGAGTACACTGGTGCAGCAGTTATCTTTGGTGCTACCGGTGGTGTTATGGAAGCTGCTGTTCGTACAGTTGCTGATATCCTCGAAGAGAAGGATCTCCCTGAGTTCGAGTATAAGGCCGTACGTGGCGTAGATGCTGACATCAAGGAAGCTGAGCTCACTCTCGGCGGTAAGAACATCCGCGTGGCTGTTGCCCACAGTACAGCTGCTGCTAGAAAGCTTCTTGATGCAATTAAGGACGGTTCTGCTCCTGAATATACATTCATTGAGATCATGGGATGCTCCGGTGGATGTGTATGCGGTGGTGGTCAGCCTCAGGTTGCTGCGCAGAAACTTATGGATATCGATCTCCGTGCTGAGCGTGCGAAGGCACTCTATGAGGAAGATGCGATTATGCCAGAGCGTAAGAGCCACAAGAACTCCCAGGTTGATAAGCTCTACAAAGAGTTCCTCGGAACACCGAATGGTCACCTGGCTCATGAGCTCCTGCATACAACATACGCAAAGAGAGAAGTCTACCCAGATTCTATTCTTGAAGAGTAATGTTGAAGCAAAACATGTAAACGGAAGGAGCGTCCAAATTGGACGCTACTTTTTTGTATGCATAATATTTGTTGAGATATTGAAAGAGCCACCACTTCATAAGTGATGGCTCTCTGACTATGGACTCAAACGAATCGAATTATTCAATTAATAACCATGCTGATCTTTATAAGTAGGGGTATCTCCACCGATATAGATGTAATAATCATACTGTTCGATCTGGATTCCAACTTTCTCGTATAGCGGGTTATTATACGTTCTACAAGAACAGCCGATGCCGTAATAGACCATCGTTGAGTCAGAACTTAATTGAGGCGTATGCTGTGTAATCAGGAAAGTGCCCAGCGCATATGCACAGTCGTACATACTTGAGTAGATGTGCGGCGTACCCGAGTGATCACACCAGTAGTAGTGCCAGCTTCCGTTTTGAACAAGTCCCTGCGCGAAAGAAGGATCAGAGGAAGCCTTGAATCCTACACCCCAATCTTGCTTATAGTAATGTTCTTCATCGCAATAGAAGGCACCAAAAGACGCTGCGGCTTCGGCTTGGGGAACGAAAGTGCCCGATACTTCTCTGTGATCTACATAATCGCCATCGCGTGCGCTTCTCGAACGCGCTTTCTGATTGGACATCACTGAATCATGGAACTGGAAGGTAACCGTCTCGCCATTTGCATTCGTTGCGGTATGTGAACTGCAATAAGCTGAGACTGCGTCTGCTGCGGCGCTCTTCGCCGTGCCGCTTTGATCACCGGGCATCGAGATCGAAGAAATATCAGCAGAAACAGTGGTCGCCGGTGGAGGTGTTGTCTCCGTTGGTGCTGCCGTTGTCGCTGTTGTTGGCGCTGTTGTGGTTTCAGCAGGGGCGGAAGTTGTCTCTGTCGTTTTTTTCTTCTTTTTCTTCGTTGTCTCAGTAGCTGTCGTTTCAGATTCCGTGGTTTCTGTTGTTGTTTCTTCTGTTGTAGTCGTGGCTTCCGTTGTCGATTCCGTCGTGGATTCGGTCGTTGATTCTGTCGTGGACTCGGTAGTGGTTTCTACAGTAGTGGATTCAGTAGTCGTCTCAACAGTTGTTGTCTCTGTAGTAGTTGATTCTTTCTTGGCACAAGCGCAATTTCCCATTATTAGGGAAGTGGACAATAGTGCAACAAGCATTTTAGTGTGTTTATTGTGTTTCATGATTGATCTCCTTATGTTTGTACATTTATAGTATAAGGAAAATGAATATGTATCAATAGTCAAATGAAAAAACCTCTGTGGAAATCCACAGAGGTTTTCGTGTTGATTTAAGATGTACTTATGAATTAGGATTTCTCCAGAGCCAGTGTTCTGGTTGTCAGATCGCAAACTTCAGAAGGTCCATAGTACTGGATTGCACCCGGATAGGTGAAGCATGTCTCAACAGCCCACTTCTCACGATTTGCTTCGAAGAACTTGAACGGCTTGCCGTCGAGCTCAACGAGAGCCTTACGGATAACCGGCTTATCCTGACCATTTCTTCTTTCCATGTTCATCATCTTGGTGATCGGCATACCACCGGCAATCCACTCGTCAGCAGGCTTGCTGATGTTGGAAACCTTGGAGAGGTAACCTGTGTAACCATACTGGATAAGCATGAAAGCGTTGAAACCGAGGGAATAGCAGTAGTCAGCATCGAAGTTGGACGGGAAAGCGCAACGGCCTTCATAGCCGAAGAAGTGATGCTGTGCACCGAACTTACCCTTATATGTGCCTGCTGCCTTTCTCTTTGCGAGTTCAGCCTTAACCATTTCGGAGAAGAGCTTCTCAGACTCGATGAGAGAAACCTGAGCGTTGCCGTGTGGGTCACGCTCAAGGAAGAGCTGCTGCTGAATGCCCTGCGGGAGAATGTCGAATACCTTGAAGGAATCAGCGGAGAGACCAGCCTTGATGAAATCATACTTTGCATTCCAGTCAGGGAGCGCATTAAATTCCTCAGTCTTGGAACCAGCGAGGAGCTCATTGATCTCAGCGATGAGGGCAGAGAACTCAGGAACGAATTCTACGATACCTTCTGGGATAATTGCAACACCGAAGTTCTCGCCGTTGTTTCCACGAGTCTCAACTGCATTAGCGATATAGTTAGTGATCTCAGCAAGAGACATCTTCTTTGCGGCAACTTCTTCACCGATCAAGCAGATGTTCGGCTGTGTCTCCAGTGCGCACTCAAGTGCAACGTGAGAAGCGGAACGACCCATAACTTTGATGAAGTGCCAGTACTTCTTTGCGGAGTTTGCATCACGCTCGATATTACCGATGAGTTCGGAATATGTCTTCGTAGCGGTATCGAAACCGAAAGAAGCCTCGATATCTTCGTTCTTCAGGTCACCGTCGATGGTCTTCGGGCAACCGATTACCTGGATGCCAGTGTTGTTTGCAGCCATGTACTCAGCGAGTGTAGCAGCATTGGTGTTGGAGTCGTCACCACCGATGATGACGATTGCTGTGAGACCATTGTTCTTCGCATTCTCTGCTACAATTGCAAACTGCTCAGGTGTCTCAAGCTTGGTTCTACCAGAACCGATGATATCGAAACCACCAGTATTTCTGTAAGAATCAATGAACTTGTCATCGAACTCTACATAATCATTCTTAAGAAGTCCGTCCGGACCGCCCTTGAAGCCGAGAAGAACATTCTCACTGTTTGTAGCCTTCAATGCATCATAAAGACCAGAAATAACGTTATGTCCGCCCGGAGCCTGTCCGCCGGAAAGAATAACACCAACAACCTGCTTCTTGGCTGCAGAAGTGTTGCTGCCTTTCTCGAAAGTGATCTCCGGCTTTCCGTATGTATTCGGGAAAAGCGCCTGGATCTTGTCCTGGTCTGCTACGCTGGAAGTAGCAGCGCCTTCTTTAACGCAAATGTCAGCGATACCATTTCTCAGCATGCCCGGAAGCTTCGGCTGATACTCGTATCTTGCTTTCTGAAGTGGTGAAAGATTCATAATTAATACTCCTTTGTGTATATGATACTGGTAAATAATTACTCATAAATGCTAAATCATTATTCTAATAAAGTAAAGAGTAGAAC
>JAGHVD010000010.1 GCA_018064475.1 Candidatus Scatonaster coprocaballi | reverse complement strand
CAACGATGACTACTTCTTTATTCTTGTGCGTTACATTTCAATGCCGCATAACTTTATGCTAATCCCAAGGAAAACGTGAAGAACCATATAAAAAGAGCTGTTACATCAGTAACAGCTCTTCTGGGATTTGATTATGAATGGAATCAGAGAACCTGACGATAACCGTTGTTAGCCTGATTCTGTGCTTCTTCCTGCTTTGCCAGCATCTCACGATCCATGAGAGAAACTGTTCTAGGAGCAACTACGAAAGTCTTTCTGTTCTGATCGATCGGCTTTACATTACCGTCGATAGAGTAAGCTGCACCAGAGATATAGTCGATTACACGCTGAGCAACACTGCGGTCAACATTCTCGATGTTGCAAATAACTGTGTGGCCCTGACGGATATGATCACAAACCTGCTGAGAAGAACGGATGCTGTCTGGCTGAAGGATAACAACCTGTGTCTCATTTGCCTTGATCGGAACAATAGCCGGAGCCATGTTCATCTCTGGCTGCTGGAAAGAATCATACTTGTCTTCCATTTCGAGTGGTTCCAGAGCATCATACTCTTCATATGCTTCATCCTCATATGTTTCTTCTACATCATCAACATACTCGTCCTCTACGCCTGCGATCTTGTTTACGAGATTATTCCAAAAACCTGCCATAACTACCTCCAAATTTTACTGCTACCATACGCTCTTCGTATGTGCGAATTTCACTATGAGGTAAGTATAGTTTTTCGGATTTACACTGACAATAGAATCTGGGGAACGGTAAATAACATGTAACGTTGTTCGGTTTTTATGTAATTTTTCCGAAACATTTCGAAACAAACACTCGATTTCAAGGCAATTGGCTCACACCGGATCTGGGTAATCACGCTTTCCAAAGATTGCCGTTCCAACACGTACAAATGTCGATCCTTGACGGATCGCTTCCTTGAAATCTCCGCTCATTCCCATAGAAAGATGACGCCATGTTGTACCCAGTTGATAGTCATCACGCAAATGTTCAAACAGAAGTCTGGCCTGTTCGAAGACTCGCTCTGCTTCTCCACTTTGGTGTTGAATCGGAGCCATGGTCATTAAGCCGCCCATCTCAATATTCGGCAATTCGAGCAATTGGGGAAATGCTTCCTGAATATCCTCTTGTGAGAATCCATGCTTACTTTCTTCACCGGAGACATTTACTTCTAGAAGGATCGAAGAAGTTACGCCTTTAGCCAGTGATCGCTTGGAGATTTCTTGTGCCAGAGATAACGAATCAACGGAATGAATGAGATACGGTTCGCCGATAATCAGTCGTACCTTTCGGCTTTGAATCGTTCCGATCAGGTGCCATCTTGGATGAATGTCCTCTGCATCAAGAATTCCCTTCTTCTCATGCATCTCCTCCGGACGATTCTCGCCCAGGTCGTGAAGTCCCAATTCATAAGCCTGTTTCGCATATTCGGCTGGGAAAAACTTTGATACGCCTATCAACGTGATTTCTGAAGGATCTCTGCCGGCAACCGTGGCCGCCTCACGGATCTCCTCACGAACACGCTCAATATTCTCAAGCATTTGTGTACGATCATACATCTGCATATTACTTCTCGACCTTGTCTCCCTCTTTGACCGTTTTCGGATTGGTAATCACAATCGTACTAATATCCGGAACTTTACTCTCTCCTACCGGTTCAATGATTGCATATTCACGATCGTAGTCTTTGATCGTAACGGTATATCCTTTCGCATAGCCGCTCTCATTGACATAGATCGTTGCCACACCACGATCGTAATCTGCATCGACCAATGAAGAGACCGGCACCTTAATACCACTGGTCTTGGTCTGAACGATCTCAATATTCACCGTTCTTCTATCGAGCAGTCTCTCTACCTGATTGTTTGTTTCGAATACGATCAACATGCCCTTACGGGTGACGGAGCTTCGAATGACTTTGCAATCTGAAATCGCAATTCCCTCTTCAGGAATACGTATGGTATGCTTGGAACCTAGCTGGAATTCCATCATGGATACATCCTCGATTTCGCAAGCAAAATACTGCACGTCGTTCTGGATCACACGAATGACCGGTTCGCCTTGCTTGATCTCCATATCTCCCGTGATAATACTATCGCAAGATGAAACTAGCTCCTGACACTTCGTATCTACCATATCGAGAATCAATTCATAGGTGATCTCTTCCTCATATCCATCCAGTTTGAAAGAAACGATTCCAGGCTCTTCAGCCTTGATGGAACTTGCTTTCATCTCCAACTGATTATTCAGTGCACTCTCGCTCGTACGAAGAGAATCCAATGTCTCATCGTTGAAGTCAATGCTCTTCAGCGCTGAGTCACGTTCTTCCATCAAGACGCGGATGGAAGAAGCGTAACTGTTCATATTATTCAGTTTACGCTGCATCGCATCTTGACGTATCATCGTAATCAGCGGATCGATCTCTTCATTTGTCTCGTCGAAAATCGTCTCCGCGCCAGAGCCTTTACCCTGTGCAATCAATTCTCGTTCTCGGTCGACGATCTGCTTCTCCACATTATTCAAGTCCTGCAAAGTTCCTTCCATTCCGGACGGAATAACCATTGCTAGCAGTTGACTCTTCGATACACGACTGCCTTCTGTCGCCTGCGGAAGAAGTTCTCCCGTAATGGAAGAAGGAATCACAGATTCATTTCGTACGACAAGTGCAGTCGCACCGATCGTATGCTCGATCGAGCCTTCCGTCGCGAATGCATAGGTTGGCTTCGCCGCAACATAATCGACTACATACAACACCGCGATGATCATCAGGCCGGTCAAGATCAAAATAGAAAGCAACGCATGGAATGCAGCATTCAGCGACTCTTTCTTACGAGTCTGCGCCATATGCTGTCTTCTTGCTTCACTCGCATCAGGCACAGTCTCCTCCGGACGCGTTGCCATAGGTTCAGCTGTCTTCGGCTTCTTCTCCTCTGCGATCGTTTGTGTCTGCTTCGCCTTACGCTTGGCGGCCCATCTTCGGAACCAAGACTTCTTCTCTTTCGGACGAGCAAGGTTCTCCTTCAGGCTTTCTTCTCCACTCTTCGTCGTAACAAGATTCTCATCGCCGAACAGCGGACGATCCTTCGGGATCGGCTGCGGAGCAGTTCTTCGTTGATTAGGATTTGGATTATGACTTGGATTAGGATTCGATTTTATGCGCGCCTGCTCAGAGCCACTTGGTCTTCTACCTTGTGTCCCTCGGTTTGCTTGCTTCCCCGGATTTACCTGGTTCGCCTGATTGGGGCGTTTCCCATTATTCGGTCGCTTGCCCTGTGCCATAAATCAATCCTTACTCTCCATCATTTTCTCAACAGCCATCATGACCGCCAACTTCACCTGTTCAAAAACCAGTCCACCCTGCATATATACCAGATACGGAGGTTTAACAGGACCATCTGCAGAGAATTCAATCGAAGCGCCTTGCACGAAAGAACCTGCTGCCATCACGACTTCCGCGTCATATCCTGGCATCGCCCACGGTTCCGGTGCCACAAAAGAGTCAACCGGCGAGCAACTCTGCACATTTCTACAAAAGTTTACCATTTGTTCCGCATTTGGAAAAGCCACACTTTGGACGATGTCACCACGCAGTGCATCGTATGCTGGCTCCGGACGACATCCAGCCATCTCCAGCATCTTCGCTGCAAATACAGCGCCCTTCAGTGCTTCCGCAACTACATGCGGCGCCATGAAGAGACCCTGCGCAATCTGTCTATTGAAGCCTAAGCTTGGCCCAACGTGGCTGCCAAGTCCCGGAGCCGTCACTCTCTCCGCCACGCGTTCTACGAGATCCTTGCGTCCGCAAACATAAGCGCCAGAAGGACAGATTCCGCCACCTGCATTCTTGATCAGAGATCCCGCACAGAGGTCT
Source organism: Candidatus Scatonaster coprocaballi (assembly GCA_018064475.1). GTDB lineage: Bacteria > Bacillota > Clostridia > Saccharofermentanales > Saccharofermentanaceae > Scatonaster > Scatonaster coprocaballi. Next base: position 11,594 of record JAGHVD010000010.1, on the reverse strand, counting down.
ACGCCCAGCGCGCAAGGCTCCTGTGTCTCCACGAACTCGCCGTAACAGTTATCGACGAACACGATAATGTCTTTTGAGATGCTCTTCACCAAATCTACGACAGCCTTGATGTCCTCTGCGCGGAGGCATCTTCTTGAGGTATAGCCTTTCGATTTCTGGAGGAAAACCACTTTCGTTTCCGGACGGATAGCCGCTCGGATCGCTTCCAGATCCGGAGAGCCATCTTCCTTCAGCTGTACTTCGTTATATTTCATTCCATAATCGAGTAAAGATCCGGTAAAATCACCTTCATCTTTACCGATTCCTAGTGCGGATGCCAGTGTGTCATAGGGGCGGCCGCTGACTGCAAGCAGTTCTTCGCCCGGCTTCAGTATGCCAAATAAGCAAGCGACCAGGATCTGCGTACCACAAGTCACCTGAATGCGGACATACGCTGCTTCTGCGCCGAAAAGGCGAGCATACATCTCCTCGATCTTCTCTCGGCCCATGTCATCGTAACCATAGCCGGTAGTACCACCAAGGTGTGCTTCGGCAAAGTGTACTTCACGGAAAGCATCCAGCACACGCAGCTGGTTGATCTCGCGGATTTCTTCAATTCTCTGAAATACAGATGAAGCGGTGGTCATCGCTTCAGAAGCCATCTGAACCACCGCATCGCTGATTCCGTATTGTGTATATGGATTGGAATTCATTAGATACCGTAAACCTCCTCAGGGTTCAAAACCCGAATGCCTGCTTCGTTGAACTTCGCAAGAACTGTATCCGGATCCTGTACTCGGATCACAACCACCGCATCAGAAGAAGATCTTCCAACATAGGCGTAGATATACTCAAGAGAAACACCGGTCTCAGCCAGTGTAGCCAGCGCGTGATCCAATGTACCCGGTTGGTCTGAGATGGCAACTGCTATGACTGGCGTAATATTGACAGAGAAGCCTGCCTCCTGAAGAACAGCAAGTGCTTCATCCGGTTTATCCAGAATCATGCGAAGCATACCATAATCTGTAGTATCCGCGATAAACAGTGCACGAATATCGATATTGGCCTTGCCCAAAGTCTTTGTAACCTCGGCAAGACGTCCCATCTGGTTCTCTAGAAAAACGTTAATCTGCTTGACGAGCATATGATCCGCCCCCTTTGATGGTTGATATAACTATTATACATCAAGAAGGTCGAAATTATGCGAAGAAGTCACGTCCCATGTTAAAAGCCTGAAGATTCATCGGGATGAGCTTCGCTTTGCTTGCGAACGCTTCATTGATTGCTTCTTCCCACAGTTCCTTCGGGAAATCCATGCCGGCAGACAGTGCACCGACCATAACCATATTGACTGCCTTGGAGCTGCCGCAGGAAAGTGCCGCAGACAATGCATCGAACTCGACGACCTTCGCATTACCGGAAGCCGAAGTTGTAAGAGAATCCTTGATATTCTCCGGATACTCCGCATTTCCAAGTAAGACCGGCAAAGACTTGATCTTCTGAGAATTTACAAGCATAATGCCATCTTTCTTCAGAAGATTGGCCCAGCGAACAGATTCCACTTCCTCGAAAGCAAGAACATAGTCCGCCATACCTTCTTCAATGATTGGAGAATAGACTTTCTCGCCCATTCTGACGTATGTAATTACGGAACCGCCACGCTGGCTCATGCCGTGTACCTCAGACACCTTGATGTCCAAGCCCTGCTTCATTGCAAGAATGCCAAGCAGTTTACCGGCAATCAGTGTTCCCTGTCCGCCTACACCGGCGAGTACAATTGAAATATCCTTAGCCATCTTATGCTTCCTCCTTCTTGGAAAGTGCATCGAACTTACACATATTGATGCAAAGTCCACAGGCGTTACAAGCCTCCGGATCAATGACCGGCTTCTTATCCGGACCCGCAACAAGTGCCGGGCACATGATTCTGGAGCAAGCGCCACACTTCTTACACTTCTCATCGTCAAGAACAATGGAGACACCCTTCGGCTTCTTGCCTGTCGGGATCAGTGCGCAAGGACGGCGAACGATGATGACGGATACACAATCCTTCGCAATCTCTTCCTTTACAACCTTCTCCACCTCATAGGTATCAACTGGATCTACTGTACGAACCGAAGTAACGCCTACGCTTCTGCAGAGCGTCTCCAGATCAATGGCCGGAGCCGGTTGCAGACGAATATTCTTACCGGAAGCAGGATTCTGCTGATGTCCGGTCATACCGGTAATGGAGTTATCGAGAATCATGACCGTGATGGCACTCTGGTTATACACCGCGTTGATCAGGTTCGTAATACCGGAATGCAGGAAGGTAGAGTCACCGATGACGGCAACAGTCTTCTTGCTATCTTCTCCATCCGAAGCCTTGTCGAATCCGTGTGCCATACCCACGGATGCACCCATGCATACCGAAACATCCATGGCCGCCGTCGGCGGGAGTGTACCCAGCGTATAGCATCCGATATCACCCATGACCTGAACCTTCGCACGATTGAGTGCAAGGAACATACCCTTGTGCGGGCAACCGGCACAAAGAAGCGGCGGACGACCCGGCGCGGTCGGGAGTTTCTCGAGGTCAAGTGCTTTTTCCGGAAGCGCATCGGAAGACAGCGCTGCACGAATCATTCTGGATGTATATTCACCCTGAAGTGTAAAGAGAGACTTGCCTTCACAAGCAATTCCGGCAGCCTTGATCTCTGTCTCCATGAAAGGATCCAGTTCTTCAACGATCACAAGGCGTTCCACCTTCGAAGCGAAATCACGAATCAGATCCATCGGAAGCGGCCATACGCAACCAAGTTTCAGAACGGAAGCCGTCGGAACAGCTTCCTTCACATACTGATAGGAAGCACCGGCTGTGATGATACCGAGCTTAGTATCGTTCATCTCCATCTTATGGATGCCTAAGCCTAAGAATTCCTCGTTAGAAGCCTTCGCTATATCCAGCATTCTCTGCTCAACGACAACGTGACGCTTGATGGCCATGGCCGGCATCATGACATACTTATTGACGTTCTTCTCATAAGGACGAACCACGATCTCCTCCGGATCATTCAGTTCAACCAATGAACGGGAGTGCGAAACACGAGTGTGCATACGCAGGATCACCGGTGTGTCGAAACGTTCAGAAAGAGAGAATGCCATCTTGGCGAAATCCTTACTCTCCTGGCTGTCCGACGGCTCGAGCATCATGATCTTGGAAGCACGCGCATAGTGTCGGCTGTCCTGCTCGTCCTGGGAACTATGCATGCCCGGATCATCCGCAACAACGAATACCAGACCGCCATTCACGCCCTCATAGGAAGCGGTAAACATCGCGTCGGCTGCAACATTCATACCAACGTGCTTCATGCAAGTCATGGCTCTTGCGCCACGAACGGAAGCACCAATCGCAACTTCTGAAGCGACCTTCTCATTGGTGGCCCACTCGCAGTAGATGCGGTCGTATGTAGCAATGGTCTCTGTAATCTCTGTACTCGGGGTGCCCGGATAGGAGGAAACAACCTTCACTCCTGCTTCGTATGCGCCACGTGCGACAGCTTCGTTACCTAACATAATCTGTTTCACTTTGCGTACCTCACTTTATATCTTAAATAGATGAACTATTAAAATGCACCCCAATATTGTACCATGCTTTTGCCTATTTCGGCGCATTATTTCTCAACCGGAATATCAGCAAATGCTTTCTCTACAACGCCCTTCTTCAACTTCGGAGAGATCCAAGATACAACCGGAACGATGACCAGTCCGAATAACATGGCAAAAGCACCTGCATTGATCGGAGAAGACAGGTTGACTGCGCAATCCGGGAACTTGAAGTTGTGTCCGAACAATGCGCCGTTACTGAGGATTAAGTGAGAAACGGTAATCCCTACACCACTAATGAAGGAAGCCCATACAGCTGCCTTGGTAACACCCTTCCAGAACAGGCCGTAGAAGAACGGAGCGAGGAAGGAACCGGCCATTGCACCCCATGAGATAGACATCAACTTGGTGATGTACATATCGTTGGAACGGTAAGAGTAAATGGCAAGTGCCATGGAAACCAGTACGAAGAAAGCAAGGAGCAGACGAATGATGCTGACCTTCTTCTTCTCACTCATATCCTTAATGATATTACCAGAGATTACATCCAGCGTAATGGTCGAGCTGGAAGTCAGAACCAGTGATGTGAGTGGCGACATGGAAGCAGAGAGAACCAGTACGACGAGAATGGCAACCAGAACAGCCGGCACAGCAGTATCCAATACCTTCGGCATGATCATATCCATATTAAGGCTACCGGAGGAAGTTTTGATGTCATCAGCGGTAACGAAGATTCGGCCGAAACCACCCATGAAGTAGGAACCACCTGCAATGATGATTGCAAAGACCGTAGAAACGATGGTCGCGGTATGTACAGACTTATCATCCTTGATGGAGTAGAATTTCTGAACCATCTGAGGAAGTCCCCATGTGCCAAGAGAAGTCAGGATGACAACACCGATCAGGTTGATCGGATCAGGTCCGAACAAAGAAGAATATACGCCTTGGAAAGAAGAACCGTCTGCTGCCGGAACCTTGGAGAGTTCGCTCATGGAGCTCATCAGACCGCCATGATGATTCAGCACACAGACGATCGTCAGAACAATACCAACGATCATGATCATACCCTGGATAAAGTCGTTGATGGCCGTGGACATGTAACCACCGAGAATAACATAGGTTGCGGCCAGAACACTCATGACAATGATGCAGATCTCGTAACCGTTGTTGATACGGTCGAGACGAAGTGCATTGGTAAAGAGATAAGAAAGTCCATTGAATACAGAAGCAGAGTAAGGGATCATGAAGATGAAGATGATCAATGCTGCTGTAATGCGAAGCGCTTTCGAATCATATCGCTTGCCGAAGAAGTCCGGCATTGTATTCGTATTTAAGGTCTTGGTCATGATGCGGCATCTTTTACCAAGTACGACCCAAGCGGCCAATGAACCGATAAAAGCATTACCCAGACCGATCCACAGTGCCGAAACACCGAAATCCCATCCGAATTTACCTGCATAACCGATGAAAATTACTGCGGAGAAATAAGTCGCGCCGAACGAGAAAGCCGTCAGCCAAGGTCCTACCCTTCTACCACCGAGTACGAAAGAAGAAACATCTTTGGTGTGCTTCTTCGAGTACACGCCTACGCCAATGATCATTGCGAAGAACACGACAATGACCGCCCCATAAAGGAGATCTAGAGAATCCATATCCTACCATCCTTCTGCTGCCGATATCATGTGGCAGCCCTACTTTAATTTACTTGCGCAAGAATACCCCCAGCGCATAACTACATACCCATGATAACAGAGAAAATCAAAGATGCAAGGATTATTCGATAAAAAACGTGTCGCCCGCGGAAAAATCGTGAAGTCTCTCGCCCACTTCATCCTTGAGGAACAGGAATTGTTCTCTTCCCGTGCAATGTCCGGTATAAAAATCGGCACATGCATTACGAATGGCTTGGGCCGCTTCAAGAAGTTCTTCCTCATCCCACAACACGTCATACTTCATGAAGTGGAAGCCACCAACAAAATGGTCGAAACGGAAATCATATATCAGGTTGATCAGACCACAATGAGAACAGCCACTAAATAGCGTATACGAGTACTCTTCATGGATCATCAGGTACATCTCATGTTCAAACTTCTCGTTCTCCATATAAGGGCCACGCTTCACACGAAGACCATGGGTCACGATCGGTTGCTTATGATTCTTGAGCGTCACAAAAGACAATTCATCATCGATTCTCGTATCATCTCTCACCTTGATGATACGAGGATGGCCATCCACCGTCTGATCCAGGCCGATATATTCATTTCGGCTATTATAGTGCGGTTCGAAAGCCAACTCGTGCATATAGACCGTTGCAATCTTATTGATGTCCAGAAAGGCCAGCAATCCACCACCGTGATCATAATGACCGTGGGAAAGGAAGGCAATGTCCACCAGTCCGAGATTCACACCCAGTCTCTGCGCATTGGCAATGAAGTTACTACTGGCACCGAAATCGAAGAGGATCTTGTGACGAGCTGTCTCAATATATAGACTTAATCCATGCTCGCTTAAGCAACCGGAACGAGATGTATTTTCTGACAGTACGACAACTTTCATGATGGCAGCTTCCTCCTCTTCAGATCCTTCCAATAATGATATCTCATTTTCTTTCAGAATACAAAAAAGGATCGTCTCATTACTGAGACGATCCTCTGCTCTGGTGCGGCGAACGGGACTTGAACCCGTATGGTCGCCCACACGCCCCTCAAACGTGCGCGTCTGCCAATTCCGCCACCGCCGCATGGCCTTAAAGCATGAATTATTATACTTATAGACTTGATATGTGTCAATAGTTATTTTTCGTTATCGTCATTGAATTGAATGTTTCGATTCTTCATTTAAAATGATAGAATGATACCGAGTTCTTTTCATGAGGAGGCACCAACATGAGACTATCTGATTTACTTTCCTATCAGGACATTGTCATTCAGTGTCATGATAATCCAGATGCAGATGCTTTAGCCTGTGGTGCTGCGATGGTATGGTACTTCCAGAAGATGAATCACCCGGCCCGCTTTATTTACCGCGGAAGAAATGAAATCACCAAGAGTAATCTTCGGATTATGATCGATGCACTGGACATTCCGGTCTCCTATGAACCAGATCTTCAAGAAGTATCTGATCTTCTGATTACCGTAGACTGTCAATATGGTGAGCGTAATGTTACCACCACGAATGCCCCAACCGTTGCAACCATCGATCACCATCAGGTTGCCGGTCAGGTTCCCGCGCTTTCTGAGATTCGTAGTAACCTTTCCAGTTGTTCCACCATCATATGGGATATGCTTCGTGACGAAGGGCTAGATCCGAATAGTGACAAGGACTTAGCCACCGCACTGTACTACGGTCTTTTTACCGATTCGAACCGTCTTTCCGAAGTCTCTCACCCACTGGACCGTGACATGGTCGACGGACTCAATACTGTTCAGCGCACACTCATTACAAAGATGTGCAATTCGAATATTTCACTGACAGAACTCCACATTTCAGGCCAAGCTATTCTGGATTGTCAGTACTTCGAAGATCATCGGTACATGCTTCTAGAGGCAGAACCATGTGACCCGAATATTCTCGGTGTCATCTCTGACTTTGCACTGGAGACAGACAGCGTCGATGTTTGCTTAGCCTACTATATCAAGCCTTACGAAATCAAGTTATCTGTTCGTAGTTGTATCAAAGAAGTTCACGCCAATGAGCTGGCTGCCTTCCTGACGGAAGGAATAGGTGGCGGTGGTGGCCACATTACCAAGGCCGGTGGTTCGATTCGCCCAGAGAAACTCGAGATTTCCGCGAAAGAATACCTCACGAACCGCATGGCGGAGTATTTCCAGCGCTACTCCATCATGTATGCCAAGGATACTGTCCTGGATACTTCAGACATGAAGGTATATGAGAAGTTGCCGCAGGAAGTTGGAACAGTCTGTCTTTCAGACCTTTTCCCTCCGAAGACGAAGCTTGAGATTCGTACGTTGGAAGGCGATGTTTCCGTCACCGTAGAAGAAGATACTTTCCTCATGATTGGAATCGAAGGTGAAGTCTACCCGATCAATCGTAAGAAACTCCTCAATAGTTACCGCTTCCTAGATCGTCCTTATTCAAGACAATTCGAGTATGCCCCAAGCGTGAAAGATATTTCTTCCGGAGAGAAGATCAATGTTATGTCCCATGCCCAAGCTGTCATCAGCAACGGTGGCGGCCGAATCCTCGCCCGCCCCCTCACACAAGGCGTGAAGCTCTTCACCGCTTGGGATGAAGAGAAATACTACCTTGGTAACATCGGTGACTACATCGCTGTACGTGCAGAAGATGAGCATGATATCTACTTAATTAAAGATAGACTCTTCCCTCTCCTCTACAAAGAAGCAGATTCCATTAATTGATATCGTACTTCTTTTTGAACTCGTCGCTTAATTCAGTAATGTCCAAGAGTTTATGCGCTCTCTCAATGAGTTCCTCGACAGAATAATGTGGTAGACTACCCATTACAAAGCTCTGCCCTTCAAACACAAAGAACGAATCATTCAAAACATTATAACCACAAGAATTATACACCGTCGCAGTTTGCATCCAAGATTCTGTATCGACCAAATCAGTAATATAGTCATTCTGAATACACAGCAAATCTTTATCAGAAACGTACGTTATTTTTGCTGGATAATCTAAATTTTCTACTGTTTGAACCTCACATGTTCCAAGATGTTCTCCGCTTGAATATCCAAAACGAAGAAGTGTAGTATCTTGTGTCACGACAAGAATCTGTTTCTCCTCTTCTTTGGGTTCATAAAAGGACATACCTATTATCTTCTTGCCATCAAGATTAATATCAAAACAATCTTTCATCTCATCGTCTTTGACAAGTATTGTTTTGCCGTTTGATATCAACCAATTTTCCCTTGAAGAATCCACTTCAACTTCAACAGTTGTCCAGTCATTCGGTAGTGTTACTCGGACAACTTCACCTGTATCAACATACACAACATAGTCGCCATTTTCAGAATCGCTATAATAAATCGCGTTAGCTTCTGTAAAATAAGTGGGAGCCAAGTTCGAATTGAACGAAGTAAATGGGAGCTCGAATTTCATTATCTCTTCTGTTTCCATATCGTAAAGACACAAGTATTCCTGTTCATTGAATCCGTTGTTCTCGTTTAGAATATATGTCACACAATTACCTTGTTGACTCACGATTTTCCTCGAAGAAGCAATCTTATTTGTTAGCCAAACGTCATCAATCTGCTTCCCTTTTTTTAAAGAAACGCTTCTAACATATGACTCATAGTCCGCACTTTGAATCAAAAGATACAAAGTATCATCTACAACATCTAATAATACCGGCTCGTGTGCAGTAGGCACATCTTCAAGATACATATCCCACAACACACTGTTCTTTGATGCGCTACAAGCAACGCAATGGTATTCAAGTTCGTTTTCATCATTCACGCAGGCATATGTGTAAACAAGATAATCCCCATTTAATATGTAATTCTGCTCCGGCAAATACCCAGATCCTGCCCCCTCTAATGGTTCCCAATTCTCGTCTCCTAAAATATCCGAATATAATGAAATACTTGTACTGTTTGAACACAGAACAAAGGTACCACTCTCATGAACGCATACCTTCTTAATCGAGGCAGGAAAAACATTAAACATATATACAACCTCTTCGGCATTCGAAAGGTGCACTATAGCACGCTTTCCATCAAACGAGTATATAACCACTGACTCTTGGTCATTCGTTACATAAGTTTTTAGAATTGCCCTATTGAAGCTTCTAGAAAACACTTTCTCACCTGTCGTGCAGTTATAACCTGACAGAACATCTCCATGCGCGATGAGACACAAATCTCTTGATGATACATACAATATTTGTGTAGAATCGGCTGTCTCATTGAACTCGAATTGAGAACGCCATAAGAGTTGTTCAGATTCTAAATCCAGTAGAGCAATGTCGACCGTTTGACTACCTATCGAAACATACCTGTCGTTTCGATTATATTTAACTGATTCAGGATTATCCATATACATGACAATTCTTGAATTATCCAACCAATACAATTCATGAATAACCGCATATTCTGTATCATACTGTTTTTGTACGCCTGAACATGTATCCAAGACTAAAACAAAAGAAGAATCATCCAAATAAGAATTAGCTATGAATGCATATCGACTTCCATCAGGCGATGATTCTGCACACTTCACAGAAGAATTCCCAAAGTCAAAACAATTCATAATTCTTAAATCATCCACAGAAATCTGAAGAAAACATGTTTTACTAACCAAAGAAAAATCAACAATGTATGATACAAGGACACTAATATAAAATGATTCGCGATCTGCCGAGACAAAAATGTCACCTGAAAATATAGGACGAAAGTCGGAGAAATCATCATAAGAGAAAAATTGGTACAAAACGTTACCAGCATCAGAATTCAGTTTCCACATTGCTTCTCGATCAACAAGATTAAAGCAGACTAATGAATCATCACCCCAAACCAACAAGGTAACATTATCAACAAATTCAATACCTTTTATGTCGTCCCCAAAACTCGAATCACTGAATACAACCGAATGATTCAATATATTCCATACAGAAACACTGCCATGCCTATCTCTACAAGCTAGTAACTTACCATCTGGAGAAATGATCATGTCATCAATGTGAACATCCATACAGTAGTCCCATACTAAAGCCGGAGATTCTTCATATAACGAATGTGAAGGACGATAAGCATAAGATGCATCAATCAAAGCCAAAACAGCTTCGGACGTAACAGGAGCGTCTGTCTCAGGCGGAAGCGCCGCCAAAGCCAGCTGTATTGCCTCGACTCGATGCCCATTCTCTAACATTGATGAAGATTGGTTCGCAAAATTGATTGCTTGACTTATTAATGTCTCTTTATATGCACGCTTCAACCTCATCTGGTTATAAAGAAGATATCCGGCAAAAGCAACCGCAACTGTGAACAGAACAGCGGCAGCAGCGATTGCCCGCTTGATCCGATATTGGCGTCTACGATTGATCAACTCATCGTAAGAACAACCAATCAGACAAGCGGCCAGTCTTGGTAATTCAACTTTATCCGCTTTATGTTTCGGAAGTCGAAAATCACAAGATAGTGGTTCACAAGTAACGGATATTGGCCGAACTGTACCATCTTCAAGTCGAATTACTCTTTCTTCTGAGCATAGAATATCCGGAATCGACTCTTCCGGCTCCCCTTCAATCAGCACAGTAAGAATATGATCCATGGTATGACTTCTCAAGAAATACTCGATCTCACGGGGCACCCAAAGCGACTGTTTTGTACTCTTCGAACAGATAACAATTAAGTAATCAGAATTCTCCAGCGCTTGCGAGATTGTATCAGTCAAGTCGCTCGTAATCGGAAGTTCATCCTTATCGCGAAAGACACGTTGAATGCGCTTCATACCCGTTTGTTTCTGAATCTTACGAGGAATCTTAAAATGCTCCAAAGCAGACTGAATATGTGCAGCCATCTTGTTATCAAGTGGAGCATGTTTATATGAAATAAAAGCGTTGTAATGGTTGATCATAGTAACACCTCTAGACTCAGAATACTACAAACACATAGTAACGTATTCATAAAGAAAAGAAAAGGACTGCCTTCATAGAAAGCAGTCCTTGAAAAGCCTATTCACTTATCAGCATTCTTCTTCTTGTTCCTTCTTCTTCGAAACAACAACTGTTGTGATAGCAGAAGCAGCTGCGAGGAAGCATACACCAGCCAGAATGCGAAGTGCTGAACCTGTCTCACCAGTCTTCGGTACACGTTTTACACCAAGCACCTGCGTAGGAGGTGTGTCCGTCGGTGTAGGCGTCTCCGTCGGATCAGGCGTGGCCGTCGGGTCAGGTGTGTCCGTCGGGTCAGGCGTGGCCGTCGGATCCAATGTCAACTTCTTACCACCATCCAGATCGAAAGGTGTAGGCGTCGGTAGCGGCGTATTGGTCGGAATCGGCGTCGGTGTATTCGTCGGTGTCGGTACCGGTGTAGCCGTCGGATCAGGAG
>JAGHVD010000092.1 GCA_018064475.1 Candidatus Scatonaster coprocaballi | reverse complement strand
TTGGTTATGGATACCGCAACGATGACTACTTTTTCACTCTTGTTCGTTATATTTCTATTCCTTCACGTTTTTTGTTAATCCCACAAAAAACGTGAAGAGCCTCTATATTTATGAAAACATAACTTTCCTGTCACTAAATGACAAGAGCGTCATTATTTAATGATTTGGCAAGAATGGTCGAAATTTGGCAAGTTTGGTTATTTTTGTACAGAAATGATCACTACGGATACAAACTCGTGTTCTTCCTTTTTAAACACGCATTTTCCATGATTGCGTTCAACTGCTTCTTTAATATTTTGCAGCCTTCGTGTTCTTCTTACAAGCAGCAAGCGGCAACGTCAACGCCCCACAAAGGATCCATGCCAGCACACGACTTCCGGCATCTACATTCTTCATTTCGTAACTTCTTTCCGTATTACCGTTCTTGGACAATTATCCGCGTTCTGTTCTGAATGATCGCGCATACATCCTGTATGCTTCTCTGGTCGGTAAAATAACCTGGTGCTTCTTCGATAATAATGGACAGTACACTTGGATCGTTGGATGTGACACAATGCACATTTTCAATAATTTCCACCAGTTCTGCCTCGTACTCCTCAGTAATGACGATCGTCCCTGTACCAAACGGATCGTATTCAGGATCGGCGCCATTTTCCACATAGTCCGCATTGGCTTTTCGAACAGTACTGTTCTGTTGATTCAAGGCCACGCGTGAAACAGGCATCCTTGCTTTATTCGTGCCATCAGACAAGTATATCTGCTCCTCTTCTGACATCAGGGCTTTTACGATTTCCCACGACTCATTCTGATACTTGGAAAACTTGGAAATCCCTACAGTGACTTGCAGTTCTGCGGCCATAGAACCACCCGTGCTGTTAGGCAGACCACAAAAAACAGCTTTACCGCCCAGCTGGCTGACCTGAGTTGCATAGCCGGACAAACTTCCAAACGCAACATTTATAAAAGCCAGCAGGTCTTCTCTGAATAAGGTCGCGGCATCGGGTGTATTTTCATCAATCGCCATCGAGATTTCTGAATAGGACTTAGAGGTGCCGTATCGTTTCACGACTTCGAGCATCTGCTGGAATCCTTCACTGTCGAAGTGAACATCCTTGTTCTCATAATCAACCAGACTTCCACCCTCCGTAGAATATAAGGAAGCCAGGAGATTATCGTATGGCGTTTCCTTAAGTACCGTCACATCTTCAGATAATTTTGCCGTCGCATCCAGAAATTCCCGATATGTCCAGGAAGTCTGATCACCCATCAGTTCACGATTCGACGCATATCCGCTTAACGAAAACAAAACCGGCATGTGATAGAGCTTATCACCTACTTCAGCAGAACGGAAAATGTTATCGAAATACTGGCTTCGATTCAATCCAGTACCATCGGTTGCGTCGATATAAGGATTGAGGTCCACCATGACGGCATCTGAATTGAATTGGAAAAACCCGGAAAAGCCAATCAGAACATCCGGTCCGTTTCCGGAAATCATATCCAGATAGACCTTGTCTGATAAGGTTGCATTACTTGCCAAGTTGGTTTCACCTTGCATTTCACGCTGGTCTTCGTCGTAGTAGTGAACTTCGATTCGGCATCGCGCCTGATCATCAAGGTTATATCGTTTCAAAGAATCCGGCAAGCCGCATCGATAGGTACCAACCCGAATGATCTTCTTCCCCGCATGCGGATTCTTCTCCGCGCGCACTGCACGCACAAGCTTGGGCTGCTCGACAATCTGAAGTGGTCCGTTGATTCCGTCACCAAGTATTTCCTCTGGAATGGAAATAAAATAAAACTCACTATCCGATGCGATCATCGTCTGATTCCGTCTCACATAATTATGATCGTAATCCGCCTCATTCCAGCTGAATACTTCCTGTTTCTTCGACTGGTCCAGAAGATCGATTTTTATAATACCATTATCGTTCACACGATAATTTCCGTTTTGGCCTTTCGAGATCGAATTGCAAAGGGGATAGAGGATCTTCTCTCCTTGGAACGCACAGGTCTGCATATTGATTTCCTGAATATACTCTGTACTTTTCTCAAAGTCGTTCTCATCTACATGGTAACATGAGCCATAGCATTTCCCATCCTGAAGAAAGAGCTTCCCCTGGAATTCATCGTTATTTCCAGATGCGATTTTCTGTCCATTCGAATCGAGAAGATACAGTCCATCCCAATTGGCTACAAGAATATTCCCATTGGGCAGGAACATCACATCCCTTTCGGAGGCAACGTCAACAGCCAACTGAATCCCCGGCTCCAGCGAACCATCGTCATTCATTTTCTGTAGAACTACTGCATTATCCTGATAGGAAACCGCATACCGTTCCCCTGCTTCATTCATAAAAATCTTAGCGAGTTGCCCGGCATTCGGATCCATGTTTTCAGTCGTACTGATCAGATTTCCTTGTAGATCGAAGAGTGCCTGTCCGTGCTTGTTATTCGCTTCTAACCACGCATAATATTCTTCACGTTCACCTTGATCAAATCGACGAAGCATCTCTTGCTCTTCACCGGGCGCGGTTTTGTAAGAGAATTCATAACTCATCATAATTCGATCACCAAGGAAATAAACCTCCTCATAGTATGAGCTGGCGATCTCCTTACTTTCATCCATGGGGACCTTCAGATCGATCTCTTCGATTTCATAATACGGGTCAGATTCCTGTACAACATCTCCGCTCGAATGACCGGATGTATCTGTTTTGGAATTTTTCTTACAACCCGCGAAAGACAATAGACTCGCTGCACTCAATGTCCATGCCAGCACACGACTTCTGGTATCTACGTTCTTCATCTCGAAAACTCCTTCCAAATATGCACGCGTTACAGTTCCCCTAATTTCATGAAAACATAACGTTCCTGTCACTAAATGACAAGAACGTCACTTTTTAGTAATTTGGCAAGAATGGTCGAAATTTGGCAAGAATGGCACAAGTCGAGTTCTCTTTTGCTCGAAAAAGAGGTTCTTCACGGAAACTTGGGGAATGAGGAATCAGAAGAATTGAAATGGAGAAATAACATGCTGGTGCAAAACGTGGGATTTCCGACTGGAGAGACTACTCTTGAACCTTCTCAAACACTTGCTGTGTTCGTGATGGGAATCGTCACATCAATCGTTTTTCCATCTCGTTGATTTCGAGTCTAAGTTTATTATTTTTGTTTAACATGGCTTTCTCTGATTTCCGCCTAGAGGTAATTTCATCCTGAAGCGCTTTGAGTTTATGTAGCGCCTGGTTCTCATCACTCACGATTCTCCGCTTCTTGAGGGTTTTTGAAATCCGGATATATGCTGTCATGCCTACTAATGCTATCGTAAATAGGACTAAGCTTATTGTAATCAAATATCCCTCGTCGCTAGGTTGTTCGATGTAGGCGATAGCCAGAAAAACTTCAAAGGCAACCAATACTGCATAGATTTTCACAATACCAAGTTGCATGATTTCTTTCAAACTTGGCGTTGGGTTCTCCACACCTTCCAGCTGTCTTCTTGAAGCCTCATACTCCTCGCGTAGTTGATCCAGTTGTATCTTCTTTTCGTTATACTTCTCAACGCCCTTGAAGTACTCTTCTAGTTTCTCAAAATACTCTCGGTGTTCTTCATCTGTAGCACTCAGTGCATGTTTGATGTTTGTAAGCACATATTGGTTTCCAGAGAATTTCTTTCCACTCAAATCAAAGCCCTTCCGTACGTGAGCCGCTGACAAGACTTTCCCTCGAAGCGCGCAGAAATTATGTGGTTCCTTCGTCAGGATGAAGTCATAATCCATGTCCGCCGCACTCCAATCTCCTGATTGGCGAAATCGTTCGGCACGTGCCAGTACATCATCTTCGCGGAAGTATGAATAGTCGAACGACACCCCGCAGAAAGGGCAATCGTACATCTGTTTGTCCAGATTGACCTGAAGCTGTCCACCACAAGTAGGACAGGTATGCTTTTTCAATTCAACTTCATTCTCGCTCACGTTCATTTTCCCTCTACTATCTCAGACATTGTCTGACAATACATCCCTGATATATGTCAAGTATATTATTGCATACACCAACACACAATCGTTCCGTACAGCAAATGGATTATCTGATTTGCATATTCGCGCAGAAATAGACACAGATGGCAGTCCTTAAGGTCGTGGGGGTATTAATTATATGGCTTCGTGTGATGCGATCTACTTCCGGGAAGCTTTACAAATCAATGATCTTGTTTCCTGTGAATAGAGTATAGAAGACTATACCCATTGCAATCGTGGTAATCACCATGCTCAGTATCGCCAAGATCTTCTTATTCGACTTGAGTCCGAGATATCCGAAATAGTAGGAAAGAATAAGAAGGAGTGCTCCGAAAGTATAGCCAAATAGGGTGAGGAACAAATCTGCCAGTGAGAAAGCAAACGCGCCGATTGCCATCTTATCCATTCTTGAAGAGCTTGCTTCCGAGAAGGAATTCACCGTCTGATTGATGTAGTTCTGACCCTGATTCAGTTGCTGTGACTGTACGCTTGTAAATCCGGCATTCTGCTGGACCGACGCAACATTTGACCGGCTCAATCCATTGATGCTCTCCAGAAGCTGAGTAATGGAATTATCGTAGGGAACCGTTGCCGCTGCGCCCACCATTCCGCGTTTCAAAGAACTCGGCTTACGCGGTGTTCGCAAGTAAGCAAGAATGATCAACTGATTGCCTTGTATGTAATACTCGAAAGACCTTTTACCAATGAAAGCATCGCCCATCTCATAGTAAAGGATGTTGTCTTCCTGCAAATATCTTGCGTTTTTGGAAACAAGCCACGAAGTAATCATAGTGATGATATCATTCGGATTGGCATTGAAGTTGATCACATACTGCGTCTTCTTGTTCGCGGCAATCAGCTGCTGTTGACTCATAAACTGTTCCATCGGAAGCGGTGGCATGATGGTTCCCGTCGCTGGAATCGGTGCTACTGCACCGCCCATCATCTGTGCATTCGGCTGCGCGAAAGGAGTACCACAATTTCCACAGAACGGTGCGCCATCCGGCATGTTACTTCCACACTTACTACAAAACATTTTCACAATCCCCCAATACGATTTATTACCTTCTCCACAACCCCTTGTGAAGATAGATTACAATACTAATGTGCGATTCGCAATGACCTTCCTTCTACCACCATTACGGCAGATCATTCATATCAAACCAGCTTTCAAAACGAAGTGCCTGAGTGAAATTCTCGTAGCAGAATCTTACGATTGCGCCGACACCGCGTTCATGATAGAAGCCATAATTGTCGCCAACTTCAAAGATCTGCGTCAGTCCTTTTCCCTTAACATATGTCTTAATATGATCGCCACCGGCATCGCAAGCTAGATTCTTAAAGTCATACCGTACGGATGCATCGACATCGTATCCCGCTACAAACAATCCTTTGGTCGTTCCGAGATCTAGGGTATCCACTGGTTTAGAATTCTGTGCGACTTCCTTCATTGATTCGACCATATCGAAATCATTTTGCATGGCAAGTTCACTGAAATCAAAGTCATATACATTACCGTTTGCCGTTACAAATGATCCAAAGAAAATGTGCACGTCAGCATAGTTTGAATGGCTGGCCACCAGAATGACTTCATCACTGGAAATACCATACTCTTCCCACCAACCATCTTCAGCATCTACCGTGATGCTCGTTCTCTTCACGCTTTCAATTTTCTGAGCAAAATTGCCTGCTCCTTCGGAATCAGACTTGGAATCTTTCGAACAGGCGGAAAGGCTCAGCCCCAAAGCAAAAACTAAAACCATTGATGCAAATTTCTTCATTGTTCATACCCCTCAAACGCTTCTATATTATGTGGTGGAACGGCCACTTTTGAGTCCATGGATAAGACGAGGCATACGCATACTTTGTTGCAACACTTTGAGTTTACAGAAGAATGTATCAAAAAGGCAAAGAAAGTATGCTTATTGATTCTCTGATGGTTCCTGATCCGCCTGTAGAAATGAATTCTCCAGTTTCTCAATGTCACCAGCAAGTTCTGTGATTCGTTTCTGAAGTTT